>DASVAP010000366.1:0-13509 GCA_036376275.1 Planctomycetota bacterium
CCGGCTGCTCGGCGGCGTGTTCCTGGTCCGCGCGGCCGCCTGCGCCTCGCACGAGTGGGAGGCTCCGGGCCGTCCCGCGGAGCGAGGGCTGGAGATCGGCGCCGGCGCTCGGGACCATTGCGCGGGCATGACCACCCCGCGCGCGTCGCTCGAGTCCGGGCCGGTGCAGGCCGGGGTGCGGCCGGGGCGCGTGCCCGGCCATTCCGGGCTGCGCGAGCTCGGCCGGGGGCGCTCGGGCGTCGTCTACCTCGGGCGCGACGGCGCCGGACGGCGGCTGGCCTGCAAGGTCTTCGCCTCGCACGGGCTGACGCGGGTCGTGCAGGTGCTCCTGCTGGGCTCGCCCAATCCCTATCTCTGGAACGAGGACGCCCTGCGCTGCGCCTTCCTGCGCCGGCGCATCCTGGCGCGCCTGGTCGAGCACTGGTTCGGCGCGCGCCTCGGCGTTGCGGCGGCCGTGGACGGGCTGTGGAACGAGGAGCAGCGCGCCTTCGAGCTGCAGGCCGAGCTCTCGAGCGGCCTGCCGCTGCCGCTGCACCGCCCGGGGAGCGCGCGCGGCAAGGCCCTGGTGCGCGAGCTCGTGACCGAGATCCAGGCGCCGCTGCAGCGCCACCTGATCGAGTCCGGCTTCACGGGCCTCGCCTGGCAGGCGGGCCTGGGCAATCCGGTCGCGCTGAACAACTTCCTGCTCGAGGAGGAGGCCGGGGGCGCGCGCCGCTACTGCTGGATCGACCTCGAGTCCGGCATCCCGGCCCTGGTGCCGCTCGATCCGCGCACCCTGCTGCGCTTCTACCTGCCGGAGTCGTGGCGCCTCGGGCGGCCGCTGTTCGACGACGTCGACGTCGCGCGCCTGGAGCGCTACCTCGAGACCCAGGCGTCCGCGCTGCGGGACCGGTTCGGGGCCGAGGGCCTCGACGCGCTGCGTGCCCAGGCCGCGGCGCTCGGCCGTCACCAGGCGCGCTGGAAGGGGCTGGCGCGCCACGAGCGCGGCATCGGCCACGCGCTGGCGCGCGGCGAGCTGACGGCCGAGCGGGCCGAGTGGTACCGGGCCCGGCCGCTGCGCTGGTACGCGCGCGAGCTCGTGCGGGCCCTGAGGGCGGCGCTGCGCGGCGCCGGCGCGGGCCTGGCGCGCCTCGCGCGCTGGCTGCGGCGCTTCCCCTGGCGGGCGAGCGCGCGCGCCGCCTGGCTGTTCAGCTCCTCGGGCCGGCGTCGCGCGCGCGTCGCGCGGCACTTCGTCGCCGGTCGCATCCGCGCCTGGGAGCGGCGGCGCCAGCTCACGCGCGCCGAGGCGCGCCGGCTGCGCGCCAGCCTGCCGCGCGAGGAGTCGAGCGTGTACCTGACCGACTTCGTCGTGCACCTGGCGCTCAAGCCGCCGGTCAAGGCGCTCGAGTACTGGGTCCTGCCGCTCTTCTGGGGGCTGGGCTGGATCGGCGGCGGGACGCTGGCGGCCGGGCTGGTGCTGTGCGGGCCGCTGGCGCGCTCGCTCTACACCGCCGTGCGCTGCGCGCAGTCGCTGCGGCGCGGGCGCGAGGTGCCCTGGGCGGCCCTGGGCGTCGGCCTCCTGCCGGTGGTCGGGAACCTCGCCTTCCCGGTGCAGCTCCTGGTCTCCTCGACCGACGAGCGCGACGAGCTGGCGCGCTTCCTGCTCTACGACGGCTGCGCGCGCCTCGGGCGGCACGTACCCGTGTGGGGCGGCGCGGACACGCTCACCGAGCACGTCTTCAACCACCTGCCCGACCGCCTCGTGACGCGCTCGCCCGCCCGCTGAGGCGGAGCCGGTGGGCCGAGCGACGCCGCACCTGGGGCCGGGCGGCCTGCGCACGACCTGGGCAACGAGAGTGCAAAGAGATGCCCGGGGCCGGCCCAGGAGGCCGCCGGGCCCATTCGGTACGCCCGATGCAACGGGCGGGGCGGATGCAGGATCTTGCTGGATCGCGCGGGCGGGTGTCTACTGCTGGTGCAGGGAGCACCGGAGCTCGGCGCTCCTCGATCGTCGGCAGTCGACAAGGGAGATCGAAACGATGAAGACGGCAGGTTGGTCCGTGGCCCTGTGTGGCTGGTTGCTCTTCATCCTGGCCGCGCCCTCCGGCGCAGCGCCACAGTGATGAGGGGGTGCCGGCAACGGCAAGGCGTCCGGTCCGGGCGCCACGAACGGCGGAGGTAGCGGTGGGCTGGGGCCGGCAGTCGGCGGGCCCGGATCCGGCGGTGCGGGCGGCGGTGCGGGCGGTGGCTACGTCACCAACCCGCGCGGGCCGACCAGCCGCTACGAGCTGAAGATCGACTGGAGGTTCCCGACCTACGTCGAGAAGGTCGAGAGCGAGGACGGCCGCACGACGGCCGTGCAGGCGCGCCGCGCGCTCTCCGCCGAGGAGGCCTTCAAGTACCTGTCCGGCGACGACCGCCGGCCGCTGCTCGTCCTGCGCGAGTGCCTGCAGTGCAACGGCACGGACGACGCGCTGATGACCCGCAACGCCGACAACGAGCGCACGCTGCTCATGTCGCGCTGGTTCCACTGCGTCAAGCTCCCGCCCGACGTGCTCGCGGAGGATCACCCCTTCCACGTGCTGTTCGGCGAGGCCAAGCCGGGGCACCTGTTCTTCGCGCGCTTCGACGGCACGGGTCGCAAGGACCTGACCGGCCAGCAGTCGCGCACGGAGCTGTGGAGCCTGATGGAGTCCTACCTCGCGCAGGACTACGACAAGGGCGTGGACGGCTCGCTCAAGGCGCTGCTCGCCATGCTCGACCGCTTCGACCGCCTCGACGCCGACCTGGCGAAGGCGCGCGAGGAGCTCGACGACCTGATCGAGACCGGCGACGGCGGCTCGAAGAAGGCCAGGAAGCTCCAGGAGCGGCTGGTCGAGCTCGAGAGCGGCAAGGCGCGCGCGCGCGCCGACGCTCACAAGCTCTCCGAGCTGAAGCTCAAGCAAGCCACCAAGGGTCAGTCCGCCAAGGCCCCGGCCCCGGCCGGTGCCGGCCAGGGCTGACGCCCACTGCCCCAGCGCGAGGAACCCCCGGAGCGCGCGAGCCTTCCGGGGGTTCCTGACCTTCGGGGCGCTACCCTGTGCACGCGCCGGTCGGCAGCCGGCCGCTCCCACGAACCGGAGTCGTCATGCGCTCGTTGCTCCTCGTCCTCGCCCTCGGCGGTCCGGCAGCCGCGCAGGGTGAGATCAAGCCCTTCCCCAAGATCGACCCGTACACGAAGGACGATCCGGGCGCGAAGGAGCGCGCCGGCTACGCCTCCTTCGGCCCGTTCCGCTTCGGTGACGACCACACCACCTCGCAGATCGAGACGACCCTGGGCGGGATCCCGCTGATCTGGGTCGAGACCGACCACTTCAAGATCGGCTCGGGCTTGCCCGAGTACGCGCTCGACGACGATGCCAAGGAGAAGGAGAAGGTCCGCAAGGAACTGGAGCGGCTCGCCAAGCGGCTGCCGGACGTCAAGGTCAAGGCCAAGAAGCTCGATCCCTGGCTGCGGCTGCACCTCCATGCGCAGCGTCTCGAGGAGCTCTACGCGCAGTTCCTGGCGCGCTTCCGCCTGGACGAGAACGACTTCCCGACCGCGCCGCCCGACGCCAAGTCGGCCGGGCCCTACATGGGCGAGGGCCGCTACCTCGGCATGCCGGCCAAGTTCACGGTGCTGCTGTTCGACAAGAAGAGCAGCGTGGGCCGCTACTCCGGCGTCTACCTGGGCCAGGCGCTGAACACGCCGACGCGCTGGGTGTTCCCGACCGTCGGCTCGTTCCTGTTCCTGACCGCGGCCGAGTTCCTGGAGGGCGAGTACCAGAACGACACCGCGCTGCACTGCGACGTCGTCAGCGGCGTGGTGCAGAACCTGGCCGCCGGCTTCCGCGGCTACCGCGTGGTCCTGCCCTTCGCCGTGAGCGAGGGCATCGCCCACTGGTTCTCGCGCGAGATCGACCCGCGCTACCACATCTTCTCCGGGCTCGACCTGACGCGCGTGCGCATCCGCGACGAGTCGAACTGGGCCCCCAGCGTGCGCGCGCGCGTCGAGCACAAGGTCTTCGCCAGCACGCACGACATGCTCGGCTGGAGCGACGCCGATTCCCTGGAGTGGGCCGACCACCTGATCCTGTGGTCGCGCCTCGACTACCTGATGCAGCGCGAGGACGGCGCGGCCGGCAGTCTCCTGCGCCTGCTCAAGGAGCCGCCCGGGACCAAGACCGGCCAGCTCACCCCCGAGGAGACGCTGGCGCGCGCGCGCCAGGCCTTCCAGACGATCGCCGGCGGCGACCTGGCCCGCTTCGACGCCGACTGGGGCGAGTGGGTCCTGCGCACCTACCCGAAGAAGTGACCGGACCGCCACGCTCCCGTGGCGCCCTGCTCCGGCCCGGTCTCTTCCCCTCCTTGGCCGCATCGAATCCGCCCGCCGCGGCATCGCTACCCTGCCGCCGATGCCCGAACCCCGCTCCGATCACGCCGCCCTGCTCCAGGAGGTGAGCTGGATCCGCCGCCTGGCGCGCGAGCTGGTGGCCGACCGCGACCTGGCCGAGGACCTGGTGCAGGAGACCTGCGCGGTGGCCCTGGAGCGCGGCCCGCGCGAGGCCGGCAAGCTGCGCGCCTGGCTGGCCGAGGTCCTGCGCAACCTCCTGCGCCAGCACGCGCGCTCCGCCGGCCGCCGGCACCGGCGCGAGGGCCTGGCGGCGCGGCCGGAGGAGCTCGAGTCCACCGCGCGCCTGGTCGAGCGCGTGAGCCTGCAGCGCGAGCTGGTCAACGCCGTGCTCGCCCTGGAGGAGCCCTACCGCACGACGGTGCTGCTGCGCTTCTTCGAGGAGCTCCCGCCGCGCGAGATCGCGCGCCGCACGGACACGCCGCTCGCGACCGTGAACAGCCGCCTGGCGCGCGCCCTGGCGCGCCTGCGCGAGCGCCTCGACGGCGAGAACCACGCCTGGGCCGCGATCCTGCTCCCATGGGTCCGCGGCGCCGAGGCGCTCGGCCCCGCCACCGCTCTCCCCGTGCTCATGAACACCAAGCTGATCCTCTCCGGTGCCACGCTGGTCCTGGCCGCGGGCGCGCTCGTGCTCCTGCGCGGCGGTGACGACGAGCGCTCCGGCGGCGGCGCTCCCGCTCCGGCCGTCCTGGCCGGCCGCGACGCGCCCGCGCGGCCGAGCGCCTCGCCGTCCGACGGGGGCGGCCTGCGCGAGGAGGCCGTGCCGGCGCCCGCGCTGCCCGCCGCGCCCGCCGCCACGGGGAGTCCCGCGCCCGCGCCGGAGGCCACGGCCTGGACGGTGCGCCTGCGCGTGCTCGATGCCGAGGGTCAACCCATGCCGGGCGTGGAGGTGTGCGCCGACGGCACGACCGAGGTGCTCGGTACGAGCGGGCGCGGCGGCTGGTGCGTGTTCCCGACCGTGGCCGAGCGGCTCGTCCTGGTGGCGAGCGATCCGCGCTGGGTCACGATCCACGCCGGCAGCCCGGTGCGCGCGAGCTCGGTCGATCCGGTGCTCGTGCTGGCGCCGGCCCTGGCGCTGGCGGGGGTCGTGCTCGACGAGCTCGGGCGTCCGCTGCCGGGGGCGAGCGTGCGCTTCGACCTGCCGGAGGGCTTCCGCACGCGCTTCACCGAGGTCCTCGAGGCGACGCGCAGCTTCGGCTGGCGCGTGGCCGCCGGCGCGGACGGCGGCTTCGCCTTCGAGCGCGTCCCGGCCGTGGCCGGGGCCAGCGTCTCGGCCGTGCTCGACGGCTACCAGCGCGCGCGCCTGGCGGCGCCGCTCGTTCCGCAGCGCGATCTCGAGCTCGTGCTCGCGCGTCCGAACCTGCCGCTGGCCGGCACGCTGCGCGGGCGCGTGCTCGAGCCCTCCGGCGCGCCGGTGCCTGGCGCGCGCGTGGGCCTGGGGCTCGCCTCCGTCCTGAGCGACGAGCACGGCGCCTTCGAGCTCGCGCTCGCGCGCGCCGTGACGACCGACGTCCTGACCGCGGTCAAGGCCGGCCATCGGCCCGCGCGCCTCGAGCGGCCCGGCGAGCCGAGCGAGGTCACCACCGGCTGGCCCGACGAGGTCACGCTGCTCCTGCCGGGGCCGGCGCTCTCGATCCGCGGCACGGTGCTCGACCACGAAGGAGCCCCCGTGGCCGGCGCGCGCCTGTGGGTCCACGACCCGACGCCGGGCGCGCCGGTCGGGCGCCTGCCGACGACCCTGGAGGCACAGATGGCCGGCGGGCCGGTGCCGCCCGCGGCGCTCGAGTCCGAGGCGAGCCTGCCGGCGGCCGACGGCGACTCCTTCTACGACCACTACACGACCAGCGAGTCGCCCACGGCGCTGTGGAGCTGGGTCGAGAGCGACGCCGAGGGGCGCTTCGAGCTGCCGGGCCTCGACGAGCGGCGCTACCGCCTCGACGTCCTGCGCCCGGAGGGGCTCGAGATCGTCACCACGCGCGCCTTCGCGGCCGGCGAGACCGATGCGCGCATCCGCCTCGATCCGCCGGAGCTCTTCGAGCGCGTCGAGGGCCGCGTCGTGGCCGAGGACGGCACGGGCCTGGCGGACGTGCGCGTGACGCTCCTGCGGCCCCTGATCGACGTCGAGGCGCGCGTGTTCGGCGGACGCTCGCAGGTCGTGGTGCTGCGCAACGGAGGGAGCGCGCTCACCGATGCCGCCGGGCGCTTCCACTTCGAGCGCGTGCCGCGCAGCGGTGCGCGCCTCGACCTGCGCGGCGACGGGATCGTGCCCTGCGCCGTCGACGTGGGCGCGCCGAGCCTCGAGATCCCGGTCGAGCAGCGCTGCCACCTGGAGGTCGTGCTGCGCGAGTCGCTCGGCAAGTACGACGCGATCGAGGTGGCCGACGGCGAGGGCCGGCGCCTCGACATCCTGGAGCTGACGGAGGGGGCCACGAACGCCTGGTCCGGCGTGGAGCTGGTGGACGGACGCTCGGGGGTCGTCTCGGTCTCGATCCGGGCGCGCGAGCTGCGGCTGATGAAGAGCGGGGTGCTGGTGGAGACGCGCGCGCTCGATCTCGTGCCGGGGGACGTGAACAGGATCGAGCTCTGAAGGGAATCGGGCCGGACGCGGAGACGCGGAGGAGGGCGCGGAGAGAGGACGCGCCGCCTGACGCCCGGATCCTCCGAGCCTACTCGTCCTCGTCGTCCTCGCCGCCGTAGCCGAGGGCCTCGAGCGCCTCCAGCAGCTCCGGATCGGCCGGGGCGAGCTCGGGATCGTCCGGCAGGAGCGCGGAGCGGCGTGCGAGCAAGGCGCGCGTCTCGGCCAGGAGGCGCGCGGCGACCTCGGGGTGCTCGGCGCGCACGTCCCGGCCGTCGCCGGCGCGCTGGTCGAAGAGCTCGTCCTCGCCGGACGGGCGGTGCACGTACTTCCAGGGGCCGGCGTGGAGCGCGAACTGGCGCCCGCTCTCGCCGTCGCGCAGCTCGTCGGCGGTGCGCGCGGCCAGGGCGCTGTCGCGCGTGAAGTGACCCGAGAGCAGGTCCTCGCCCTCGACCTGCCCCAGGAAGAGGGTCGCGAGCTCGGCGGCGCTGTCCGGAACCGCGAAGCGCGCCAGCACGGTGGGGGCCACGTCCGCCAGCGAGACGACCGAGGCGATGCGCCGGGGCGCGACGAGCCCCGCCGGCAGGCGCACGATCAGCGGCACGGCGGTGTTCACGTCGGTGATCGAGCCGTGTCCGAACCAGTCGTCCTCGCCGAGGGACTGGCCGTGGTCGGCCGCGACCACCACGATCGCGTCGGCGTAGCGCCCGTGGCGGCGCAGGGCCGCGAGGAGCTCGCCGATGCGCTCGTCGACGTCGCGCACCTCGCCGTCGTAGCGGTTCATCAGGTCGGCCACGCGCTCCAGGGTGACGCGCGTCGGAGCGGGCGGCTGGCGTTCCGGATCGGGCGGCAGGAAGTGGCGCCGGACGCGGCTCGAGTCGGCGAAGCGCGCGCTCAGGGCCTCGACGTCGATCCCGCGCGTGCGGATCCAGGCCCGCTGGCGCTCGTCGGTGGTGAAGAGCGCGTCGTAGGGCGGCCGCGGGTCGTTGGGCTCGTGGGGGTCGAAGTAGTGCACCCACAGGAAGAAGGGGCCCGGTCGCGGGCCCTCGCGCGCCAGCCACTCCAGCACGGCCACGTTGCGCTCGTGGGCGCGCAGGCTCGGGCCCGCGCCCGCCGCGGGCGCCGCGTAGGTCTCGAAGCCCGCGCCGATGCCCGTGGCCGCGGCCAGGGGCGTGGCGCTGGCGAAGCCCGCCGTGCGGTAGCCGGCCCGGCGCAGGACCTCGGCCAGCGACAGCCGTCCGAGCTCGGAGACGTAGGACACGCTGGCCCCGCGCCGGTTCGAGGTCATGCCGTGCTGGTGCGGGTAGAGCCCGGTCAGGAGCGTCAGGTGCGCGGGCAGGGTCGAGGCCACCGAGGACACGGCGCGCTCGAACAGCAGGCCCTCGGCCGCCAGGGCGTCGAGGTTCGGCGTGGTCGCGCGGAAGTAGCCGTAGCAGGAGAGGTGCTCGCGCCGCAGGGTGTCGATCGTGATCCACACGATCGTCGGGGGCTCGGGGAGCAGGCCGGCCGCCGGCGGAACCGGCGATCCGGCCTGCTCCCCGGCTCCCGACGCCTCCGGCTCCCCGCGCGAGCAGCCCACGACCAGCCCCGCGCCCAGGATCCACGCGAGCCGGCGGGCCCCCCGCATCACTCCTCCTCGCGCCGCTCGTTCTTCTTGCGCCGGTCGGCGTTCAGCTCGCGCTTGCGGAGGCGCAGGTTGTCCGGCGTGACCTCGAGCAGCTCGTCGTCGTCGATGAACTCGAGGCACTCCTCCAGGCTCAGCGTGCGCGGCGGGGCCAGGATGACGTTCTCGTCCTTCCCGGCCGCGCGCATGTTGCTCATCTTCTTCGTGCGGCAGACGTTGAGCGGCAGGTCGCCCTCCTTGTTGTTGGCGCCCACGATCATGCCCTCGTAGACCTCGACCCCCGGCGGCACGAAGAAGATGCCGCGGTCCTGCAGCGAGTTGAGCGCGTAGGGCGTGGCCGGGCCGGCGCGGTCGGAGACCAGCACGCCGCTGGTGCGGCGCGGGATCTTGCCGGCGTCCGGGCGCCAGGAGTCGAACACGTGGGCCAGGATCGCGTTGCCCTGGCTGAGGGTCAGCAGGGCCGTGCGCGCGCCGATCAGGCCGCGCGCGGGGATGCGGAACTCGAGCTTGGTCTGCTCGCCGAGCGGCTCCATCGAGAGCATCTCGCCCTTGCGCCGGCCCAGGTACTCGATCACGCGCCCGGCCGCGTCGGGCGGGGTCTCGACCGAGGCCAGCTCGAAGGGCTCGTGCAGCACCCCGTCGACCAGGCGCGTGATCACGTTGGGCTTGCCGACCGCGAACTCGTAGCCCTCGCGGCGCATCTCCTCGACCAGCACGCCCAGGTGCATGACGCCGCGGCCCTTGACCTCGATCGCCTCGGCCGCGGACGTGTCCGACAGCTGCAGGGCCACGTCGCGCAGCGCCGCGCGCTCCAGGCGCGTGCGCAGGTGGCGGCTGGTGACGTAGGTGCCCTCCTTGCCGGAGAAGGGCGAGTCGTTGACCTGGAAGACCATCGAGATGGTCGGCTCGTCCACGCGGATCGCCGGCAGCGGGTGGCGGTGCTCCGGATGACACAGCGTGTCGCCGATCGACAGCTCCTCGATGCCGGCCACGACCGCGATGTCGCCGGCGAACACGGTCTCGACCGGCTTGCGCTCGAGGCCCTCGTAGCGGAAGAGCGACTTGACCAGGACCAGCGGCTGTTCCTTGCGCTCGGGGTGGCACACGGCCAGGCGCGCGCCCTGCTGCAGCGCGCCGCGCACGACGCGTCCGATGCCGATGCGGCCCAGGTAGTCGCCGTGGTCGAGCGTCGCGGCCTGGAACTGCACCGGCGCGTCCTGGACCTGCGGCGGCGCCGGCACCTTCTCCAGGATCATCTCCAGCAGCGGCAGGAGGCCGCGCGCCTTGGCATCCGGGGCGGTGTAGTCCAGCGCGGCCCAGCCGTCGCGACCGGAGCCGTAGATGACCGGGAACTCGAGCTGCTCGTCGCCCGCGCCCAGCTCGACGAACAGGTCGAAGACCTCGTCCAGGACCTGTGGCGCGCGCTGCCCGGGGCGGTCGACCTTGTTGATCATCACCAGGGCCTTCAGGCCGCGCTCGAAGGCCTTGCGCAGCACGAAGCGCGTCTGGGGCATGGGGCCCTCGAAGGCGTCCACCAGGAGCAGGATCGCGTCCGCCATGGCCAGCGTGCGCTCGACCTGGCCGCCGAAGTCGGCGTGCCCCGGCGTGTCCACGATGTTGATGCGCGTGCCCTGGAAGTCGATGGCCGTGTTCTTGGCCAGGATCGTGATCCCGCGCTCGCGCTCCTGGGCGTTGGAGTCCATGACCCGCTCGGGCATGGCCTGGTTGGCCCGGAAGGTCCCGGCCGTGCGGAAGAGCGCGTCGACCAGGGTGGTCTTGCCGTGGTCGACGTGGGCCACGATGGCGATGTTGCGGATCGGCTTCATCTCGCGAAAGAAGCGCAGCATCATAGGGGCGCGAGGTGCCTCTGCCCACCGTCCTCGCGCCGGGCCGATCCCGACCCCCTGCCCCGGGAGGCCCGCCGCAGCCCGCTGGAGGCTCAGCCCAGGAGCGCCGCGAACTCCCGCCGGCCGCGCAGGAGCTCGAGGTCCGAGTTCCGCGACAGCTCGGGGCGCAGGTAGAAGCCGCGGTCGTGGGCTTCCTTGAGCAGCGTCAGGGCCAGCTCGATCTCGCCCAGGAGCGCGTGCACGCAGGCGGCGTGGAAGCTCGTGTAGGCGTCCTTGGGGGCGCGTTTCCGGGCCTCGGCCACCACCGCGCGCGCGTCGTCGCCCAGGCCCATGCGGGCCAGCAGCATGGCCAGGTGCAGGCGCGCCTCCTGGTCGTCCGGCACGGCGGTGAGGTGCTTCTTGGCGGCGGCGATGCCGCGGTCGGCGATCTCGATCGCCTCGGTGTAGCGGTCGAGCCGGCACAGCACGCCGTACAGGTGGTCGTAGGAGCCGATGTGGGTCGGGCGCAGCGCGATCGCGCGCTGCAGGAGCGGCGAGGCGGCCTCGTGGTTCCCCAGGCGCCCGAGCAGGGCCCCCAGCAGGCGGTGGGACAGCCACTCCTCGTGGTCGATCTGGATCGCCAGGCGGTACTCGCGCTGGGCCTCCTCGGTGTTGCCCGACATCTGGCTGGCGAAGCCGAGCGAGGTGTGGGCCTCGGCCGAGAAGGGGTCGTGCGAGAGCGCGCGCTGGGCGCACTCGCGCGCCTCCTGCACGAAGCTCACGTCGCCGTCCCAGTAGAGGAACTTGCGCACCATGGCCTCGCCCAGGCCGGCGTGGGCCAGGACGCAGCTCGGGTCCTCCTGCAGCGCGCTGCGGAAGGTGGCGATGGCGGCCATCAGGTGCTTGGAGGTCCCGCGGTGCAGGATCTCGTGCGCGCGGCGCGCCAGGGTCTCGGCCTTGGCCGGGTCGCGGCGCTCCTCGGGCGGGGGCGAGCTGGCGTACTCGGAGAGCTTGCGCTTGACCGAGCGCACGAGCTGGCCGACCAGGGTCGCCTGCAGGGCCCACTCGTCGTCGTCCTCGCGCTCGATGCGGTCCTCGGCCACGCGCGTGGTGCTCTGGTGGCCGTTGGGGTGCGCGCGCTCGAGCACGTAGTCGACCGCCGCGCGCGGGCCCTCCAGGGCCAGCGTCCCGCGCAGGACGAAGGCCGTGCCCGTCCCGCCCGAGCCCGCGCCCTCGGCCAGGGCCACCTCGAGCGTGGTCGAGCGCGCGAGCTCCGTGCGCAGGTCCTTGCGCAGGCTGGAGGCGAAGTCCTGGGCCTCGGCCGCGGCGGCCTGCACCAGGAAGGGCGGGATCACGATCTTGCCCTGCACCGCGCTCGGGCGCTCGGCGCTGGCGGAGAGCTTGAAGTTGTCCGCGATGGCCGCCAGCGCACCGTAGGCGGCCCCCGCGTTCGGGTAGCGCTTCTCCTGCTCGCGCGCGAGACAGCGCAGCAGGAACTCCTCCAGGCGCGGCGGGAAGCCGGGGCGCACCTCGCTCGGCGCGCGCGGCCGGGCCTCCAGGATCGCCATGCACACCTCGGGGAAGGACTTGCCCGGGAAGGGCAGCTCGCCCGTGAAGGCGTGGTAGAAGACCGAGCCGAGGGAGAAGACGTCGGAGCGCGTGCCGAGCTCCTCGCCCAGCACCTGCTCGGGCGACATGTACAGCACCGTGCCGACCAGCATGCCCTCCTGGGTGATGCTCGACTCCCCGGTCGAGCGGCAGATGCCGAAGTCGAGCAGCTTCACGCTGCCGCCCTCGAGCACCATGATGTTGGCCGGCTTGAGGTCGCGGTGGATCAGGCCGCGCTCGTGCACCAGGCGCAGGGCTCCGGCCACCTGCAGCGCGATGCGCAGGCCCTCCTCGTAGTCGAGGCGCTGGACCTTCAGCACCTTGTCGAGCGTGCGGCCCTCCAGGAACTCCATGGCGATGAAGGAGGTCCCGCGGTCCTGGCCGTACTCGTAGACGGTGGCGATGTTCGGGTGCGCGAGGTTGCTGGTGTGCTTGGCCTCGCGGTCGAAGCGCTGCTTGGCCTGCGGGTCGAACTCGACGTGCGGGCGGAGGATCTTCAGCGCGACCGTGCGCCCCAGGCGCAGGTCGACGGCGCGGAAGACCTCGCTCGAAGGGCCCTCGCCCAGGCGGTCCTTCTCGGGGTCGAACTGGAAGTGGGCGAACCTCATCTCCAGAGAAGCGCGCATGGAGGGGTGACGCGCTTGTCGGCCGTCTATCCTAGCGGCCTTTACCCCCGAGACCGCCCCGCATCGTGAGCCCCGCCCGCGCGCGCCCCCCCGAGGAACCCCGGCCGATCGAGGGTCCGATCCTGTTCGAGGAGTCCGACTTCCGGGCCCTGGTGCCGCCCCTCGCCGGCAACCCGGACTACAACGCGCACCGCCTGGCGGCGCGCCGGCGGCTCCTGGCCCTGGGCAAGCGCGTCGCAGCCCGGGCCAGCGAGCTCGGGCTCGTGCTGGAGACCCGCACCTCGCTGCACCATCCGCATGCCTTCAACGGCAACCGCGTGCAGCGCCTGTGGGCCTACCTGACGCGCGGGAAGAAGGAGAAGAGCGCGCTCAAGCGCCAGCTCGGGGCCGAGCTCGGCAAGGACCTGGACTCGGCCTTCCGCAACGCCTACCTGTGCCTCGCGCTGGAAGGCGCGGCGCTCGAGGTCTCGCTGCGCATCCACCCGGACGGCTGGTACGACGGCCAGAACCTGGTGAATCGCGTGAAGCGCGAGGGCCTGAAGCCCTGGCTGGCGCTGCTCAACCAGCTCGACGGCTTCCACCTGCGCCTGCACGACTGGAAGGGCGAGTTCCGTTGCGGCGCGCTGACGCCGGAGAAGCTGGAGGAGTTCCTGCGCTACTACACGCCCGGCAACCACCAGCTTGCGGTCGAGCGCCGCTGGCCGGCGCCCGAGGGGGGCCGCGCCGGGGCCCTGTCGGAGGGCTGCGCCGAGGAACTCGCCGGCGAGTGCCTGAGGCTGGTGCCGCTCTTCCGGTACGCGGCCTGGTCGGGCGAGAGCGATTTCCTGCTGTCGCGCTGAGCG
>DASVAP010000372.1:0-3932 GCA_036376275.1 Planctomycetota bacterium
GAGAGCAGGCGGAAGCTGCCGGCCGGGTTGATTCCGCAGCCGAGGGCCTGCACGCCGGGCGGGAGGCCGCTCGCCTCGGTGACGACGACGTAGCCGGCGCGCGTGCGCGTCTGGCTCGTGCCGTCCTCGCCCGTGACCGTCAGCGCGACGGTGTAGGTGCCGGGGTTCGCGTAGGTGCGGCTCGGGTTCGCGGCGCCGGAGGTCGCGCCGTCGCCGAAGGTCCAGGCGCGCGCGGCGATCGAGCCCGTCGAGAGATCGGTGAAGGCGACCGTCAGCGGCGCCGGGCCGGAGAGCGGCGCGCCGGAGAAGTCGGCCACCAGCGGCACGGCCGCGCGGTTGCCGAGCTCGCACAGGAAGGCCGCGCCGGTCGAGAAGTCGAAGCGCGAGCCGATGGCCACGTCCACGAGACCGTTGCCGTCGAGGTCGCCCAGGGCCGCCAGGGACTCGCCGATGCGGGCCCCGTCGTTCACCGTGTAGTCCCAGCCGCCGGCGCGGTCGCCGATGCGCTGCACGGTCTTGATCGAGCCGTTGGCGTTCAGCAGCAGCAGGTACACGGCACCCTTCTTCGAGCCCTCCGTGCGGTCGAAGCCCGAGACCGAGCCCTCGCGCTGGGCGCCGCTCATCAGGTCGAGCACCCCGTCGCCGTCCACGTCACCCGGACCGGCGCAGGCGGTGCCGAGGTCGTAGTGCAGCCCGAGCGTCTGCGTGCGTGGGTTGATGAGCTCGGCCCCGTAGTAGAACCAGCGCTTGCAGGTGCCATCGCGGTTCAGGAGCAGGAGGTACTGCCCGCCGACGAAGTCCATGCCGAGGTACTCGCGCCCGAAGGCTCCGACCAGCAGGTCGTTGACGCCGTCGCCGTCGAAGTCGCCCATGTTCGCGCAGCTCATCCCGAACAGGTCTGCGAAGGACGAGGCCCGGTCGGTGAAGCCGTTCTGGCCGTAGGTCAGGTTGCGCGCGGAGCGCACGGTGCCGTCGCGGCGCAGGAAGCACACCTGCACCGAGTTGGAGAAGCGCGCCCCGATGGCCACGTCCGGGATCCCGTCGCCATCGACGTCGCCCATGCCCGCGACCGAGCCGCCGAACTCGGAGCCGCGCCGCGGGACGAAGGCCAGCGGGTCGCCGCTCTGGGCGCTGATCTTGTGCTGGCCCTTGACCGTGCCGTCGCGGTTCAGGAACAGCACGTAGACCGCGCCCGAGTTCGAGTCGGGCTCGTCCTCCTCGTTGGCGCCGACGCAGAGGTCCGGCACGCCGTCCCCGTCCAGGTCGCCGAGCCCGGAGAGCGCCCGGCCGAAGCCGTCCGAGTCGGCGAAGTCGGCCACCAGGCCGCCCGTGAACTCGCTGATCTTGCGGCTGCCCTTGGGCGTGCGGTCGCGGTTCAGGAACACGATCCAGACCGCCCCGGCGTTCGGGGCGCCGTCGTCGTCGCCGACCGAGCCGACGGCGAGGTCCTGCACGCCGTCGCCGTCCACGTCGCCGAGCGCGGTGATGCCACGCGCGAACATCGCGTTCGTGCTCAGGCGGATGCCGGCCGCGGTGTTGTGCCGGAGGATGCTGTAGCGCGTGATCTGTCCATCGGTCTCGGGCTCGGGCACGACGCCGTTCAGCGTGAGGGCGTCGAGCAGGGTGCCGTTCGTGCCCCCGCCCAGGTCGCGCAGCTCCAGCTCCGCGACGGGGCTCTCGGAGGTCACGGCGTAGGTGCGCGTGCTCCAGGCGATCGCGCCCGAGCGCGGCACGGCGATCGTGTCGAGCAGGCGCCCGGCGAAGCTGACGGTGAAGCTGCGGTCGCGGTCGTCGAGCGGGTTCGGCGACCACGCGACGCGCAGGCTGTAGCTGCGGTCGGGGACGACGAAGACGCGCTGGGCGACGCTGCGGGCCTCGTCGAGATCGATCACGTGCTTGCCGCTGAAGCCGCTGCCGCTGGCGCCCAGGTCCTTGACCTCGACCGTGCCCTGGAGCGCGTACCAGCCGACGAAGACCGGGTTCGACATCGAGGTGTCCGGGTCGAGGCGCGGGTCCTCCTCGAGGCTGTTGTTGCGCAGGAGCTGGGCCGTGACGGTCGTGTCGTGGGGCATCAGGAACACGTCGTCGATCAGGACGCCGTTCGCCGAGGGCTCGAGCGAGCGCAGCTCGATCCCGTCGCCGCTCGTGACGCCCGTCACGAGGTGGCTCGTGTGCTGCCAGGGCGCGCCGGCCGGCACGCTGACCGTCTCGAGCAGCACGCCCGCGTACCACAGCTCGAAGGCCGTCGCGCCCGCGCCGCTCGCCGCGCGCCAGGCGAGGCTCAGCGCGTAGCTCGCCCCCGGGCGCGTGGCGCAGGTCTGGCGCACGACCGCCAGGCTCGCCAGGGCCAGGGACTGCGTGCCCTCGTAGGCCGTGTCGGCCGGGGGCCCCGCGCGCAGGACGAGCGCTCCCGCCGTCGCGCTCCACGCCCCGGCCGCGGCCAGGCTCGCGCTGCCGCCGGCGCTGACCGGCGGGTTCTCGAAGCCCCCGTTGCGGGCCAGGTTGCGCGGCTCCTGCGGGTTGCGGGACTGGGCCAGGGCCGGAGCGGCCAGGACCAGGAGGGAGATGGCGACGAGGGGCCGGAGGCCCGTCCGGAGCACGAACGAGGACATGACGCTGGGAGGGAAGGACCCGAGTTGGCGAGGACCCGCTCAGGTGGCGTCGCGTCGTCCCCAGGAGGCGAAGGGCCCCAGCCTAGGGCAGGAAAAAGGTTCTGGGCAGGGGTCCCGGTCCACAAATGCGACTTCAAACGGATCCGCCGAGAATCCAGGCCCATCTCGCAGCCTGGCCGGTGGGGGGCCGGGGCCCGCGGCGGCCCTCTCGACTTCGGCGCGCTGGCGGTGCTCGCCACCGCCGGGGACGGGTTCCGCCGCCCTGCCTCAGCCCTGGCCGGAGGGTGCCGGTGCCGGCCCCGGATGCCCCGGCACGTTCGCGCCGAGCGCGATGTCGCGCCGCACGCGCCAGCCGCCGCGGCCGTCGCCCTCCGGCTGGACGACGCCTTCGCCTCCGCGTCCGTGCGTCAGGGCGCGGCGCTGGGCGGGTGTCAGGAGTGGATCGTCGGCGAAGTGGATGTCGTCGATGTAGTAGGTGCAGCGGCCCGGCTCGATCACGTGCATGTGGACGTGCTGGGGGATGTCCGTGTCCGGGTAGCTCGCGGGGCGGATCGTGTCGAAGCGGTAGCGGCCCTGCGCGTCGCTCCGGGCCCAGCCGCGCAGCCGTCCGTGGCGCTGCGCCTCCTCCCCGCGCGCACCGTTGCCGGGCGGGTACACGCCGTGCGCGTCGGTGTGGTAGGCGTAGACGACGATCCCGGGCACCGCATGTCCTGCCGCGTCCCGGACCGTGCCCTCGATCCGGAGCGGCTCGCCCTGCTCCTCCACCGGCGCGATGCGCGCCTGCGCGTCGAGCGTGGCCGGCAACCCGTCGAACACGGACTCGCAGCCCTCGCAGGGCAGGCCGACGATCACCTCGTCGCCGGTGGGGAAGGCCGTGGCGCTCCCCACGACCTCGGGCCCGACCGGCTCGGCGCCGCGACAGGCGCAGGGGACGAGCAGGCCAGCGACGAGCAGGGCAGGCAGGACGAGCGGACGAGTCCTCATGCCCACGAGCTTGCCGTCGACGTTCGGCGTCGGAGCGGTCGCGCGGACGATCACGCATGACTTACGCGCTCTGCTCGGTGAATCAGGGCAGCGCGAGCCGCGTGACCTCGCCTGTGCGGACCATGACGCGCAGGCTGGCTCGGTAGAGCGGACGGCGCTCGATCCGGTAGGCCGCCCCGTCCTGGATCCGTTCCCCCGGTGCGGCTGCGTCGATCACGGCGAGCTGCAGCTCGTACTCGCCTGGGAGGACGTGCTTGCGCAGGAGCGCGCGTCCCTCCAGCCGCAGCTCCTCTTGCATGGATCCCGCGGGCAGTCCCAGCCGTTGGCTCGTGCGCG
>DASVAP010000384.1:0-4844 GCA_036376275.1 Planctomycetota bacterium
CTTCACCACGACCGGCCCCGAGCCGCGGCGCATGATCGAGGGCGAGTTCGAGCTCCCGACCGGCGCCGAGTACCTCAACGTGCGCCTGATGGACGCCCAGGCGAGCACGCGCAGCTACACGCTGCGGGTGGCGCCGGCCGCGGACGCGCAGCGCTGAGCCCGGTTGCCCACCGGTTCGACCGGGCACCCTTCCCGCCGGGCCACGCCGCCAGGGCCTCGGCGCCGGGGACCGATCCACCTCCTCGTTGCTGGGCCAACCCGGCGCGGCGAACGCCCCGGTAGGGCGCGAGACCCGGCTTTGTCCGTGGGCCCCGGTCCGCCGCCCGGATCACCGTCCAGAGTGCCCCCAGGGCGAGCATCCGTGCCCATGAAGGACGACGAGCGCAGCGCGGAGTCGCGCACGGCAACGCCCCACGGGGCGGGGCAAGCTCCGCCGCCCGGCGAGACCTTGCAGCGGCTGGTCGCGGGCGATGCACAGGCGCTGGGGCAGCTCCTGCGGCGGCACAAGGACCGCCTCAGGCGCATCGTGGCGGTGCGTCTCGCGGTACGTCTCGCGCGGGTGCTCGAGACCGAGGATCTGCCCGAGGAGACGATCAGTGCGGCCCTGGCGGGCCTGCGCGACGCCGAGGTGCGCAGCGAGGCCGAGGTGGTGCGCTGGATGGCGCGACTGATCGAGCGCGAGGTCCGGCGGCGGCCGGAGGCGAACCTGGGGGCGACGCGCGCGGCCGGCCGCACCCTGCGCCTCGAGGGGACCGAGAGCGCGGGGCACTCCAGCGAGCGCGAGGACCGCGAGCGCCTGCTGGACGCGCGCGTGGCCGAGCTGGAGCCGGCCGAGCTGCGCGAGGTGCTGCTGCTGCGCGACTACTGCGGGGCCGACTGGGAGCTCGTGCGCGCCAAGCTGGGGCTGGTCTCGCTCGAGGCCGCCCAGGAGCTCTACCGGCGCGCCCACGCGCACCTGGCGAGTCGCGTGCGGAGTGCGGCGCGCAGGTCGGGCTGATTCGGCGGCTACTCGCCCCCCAGGTGCTTCCGCATCCGCTCGCGCAGGCGCTGGTGGGCGCGGCGGTGCAGCTCCTGGGCGGCGGCGACGGTCGGGCGCGCGAGCTTGCGGCGGATCTCCTCCCACTCCTCGAGGTAGTAGTCGCGCAGCAGCACGACCTCGCGGTACTCGGGTGGGTCGAGCTCCTGGACGTAGGCGTCGACCAGGGCCTCCAGCTCGGCGCGCTGGACGGTGCGCGAGGGCGAGAGGGCGCTGGTGGCCAGCTCGGCCGGTATCCCGGTCGCCTGCAGACACACCTCGCCGGCGGCGGCGCGCTTCTCGGCCTGGAAGTGCTCGTGCTTCTTCTTGAGCACGTTGTCGGCGATGCGCGCCAGCCACTGCAGGAGCCCGGCGTGGCTGCGCAGCTCGAAGTCGCGCAGCTTCTCGGCCGCCACCAGCAGCGTCTCCTGCACGATGTCCTCCTCGTCGAGGCGCTGGCGCAGGCCCGGGCCGACCTTCGTGCGCACGATGCGCACGAGGCGCGGGCGGTAGCGCGCGAAGAGCTCCTCGCGCGCCTCGCGCCGGCCGGCCTGGAAGGCCTGCAGCAGCTCGATCGAGCGCGAGAGCTCGGGCGGCGGCTCGGAGGGGACGGATTCCTCGAGGTCGCTCATGCGCCGTGGAACGGCTACGTCCGCTCGAAGGCCGCGTCGAAGGCGACCTTCGACTGGGCGAAGTCGAGGCGGCGGGTGAAGCCGGCGGCCTCGGTGGCGCCGTGCTCGCGGTCCATCATCGGGTCCTCCCACTCGACGGTGAGCGGGCCCTGGTAGCCGGCGTGGTTGAGCTGGCGCACGATCGACTCGAAGTCGACGCGGCCGTGGCCGGGCGAGCGGAAGTCCCAGAAGCGGCCGTCGACGCCGAAGTCGGCGTGGCCGCCGAAGACGCCGATCGCGCTGCCCTGCTCGGCCCACCAGACGTCCTTGACGTGCACGTTGAAGATGCGCTTGCCGAACTCGCGCAGGAAGGCCACGTAGTCGACGCCCTGGTAGCCGAGGTGCGAGGGGTCGAAGTTGAAGCCGAAGCTCGGGTGGCCGTCGACGGCGGCGAGAGCCCGGCGCGTCGAGTGGATGTCGAAGGCGATCTCGGTCGGGTGCACCTCGAGCGCGAAGCAGACGCCGACCTTCTTGAACTCGTCCAGGATCGGCGTCCAGCGCCGCGCGAAGTCCTGGTAGCCGGCCTCGATCATCGCCTTCGAGACGGGCGGGAAGCCGTAGAGCAGGTGCCAGATCGAGGAGCCGGTGAAGCCGTTGACGACCGTGCGCCCGGTGAGCTTCAGGCGCGCCTTGACCTCGGCCGGCGCGGCGTCGAAGAACTTGCGCGCGGCCTTGCCGGTCTCGATCACCTCGCGCGCGGCGCGCTGCTGCACGCCCTCCGGCTTGCCGTCGCCCCAGATCTCGGGCGCCAGGATCGCCTTGTGGCGCTCGTCGATCCGGTCGCACACCGCCTGGCCGACCAGGTGGGTCGAGATCGCGAAGCTGGCCACGCCGTGGTCCAGCAGCACCTGCCAGTGCTTCTTCGCGTAGCCCGGGTCCTGGTTGCAGCGCGCCACGTCGAAGTGGTCGCCCCAGCAGGCGAGCTCGAGGCCGTCGTAGCCGAAGGCCTTGGCCTTCTTCGCCAGGACCTCGAGCGGCAGGTCGGCCCACTGGCCGGTGAAGAGGCAGATCGGACGGGGCATGGCTTTGGCTCCGGGGAGGCGGGACGGGAGCGCGGATTCTCGCGCGCGCGGCGCGGACCGGCAACCTCCGCCTGGCCCCCTGGCCGGGAGCCGCGAAGCATGCGAGACTCGCCGTTTCGAGCCCGGGTCGCCGACTCCCCCGGCGGGCTCGCGCGCATGACTCCCGCTCCCGACGCCGCTCGCGATCCGGCCGCCTCGGCCGCGCTCTCGCGGAGGCTCGAGATGCCGCGCGAGATCGGGCCCTACAAGGTGCTGAGCACGCTGGGCGCCGGCGGGATGGGCGTCGTGTTCCTGGCGCGCCAGGAGCGCCCCTCGCGCACGGTGGCCCTCAAGGTGATCCACGGCAGCGTGCTCTCGCACCGAACCATGCGGCGCTTCGAGCAGGAGGCCGAGGTCCTGGCGCGCCTGCACCACCCCGGCATCGCCCAGGTCTACCAGGTCGGCACCTACGCGACGCCGCAGGGCGAGCTGCCCTACATCGCCATGGAGTACGTCGAGGGCGAGCGCCTCGACGCCTTCGTCGCGCGCGCGCGGCCCGACCTCGCCGCGCGGCTCGCGCTGTTCGCGCACATCGCCGACGCCGTCGAGCACGCGCACCAGAAGGGCGTGATCCACCGCGACCTGAAGCCCGGCAACATCCTGGTGACGGCCGACGGGAGCCCCAAGGTGCTCGACTTCGGCGTGGCGCGCCTGGCCGACGACGACACGCGCACGACCACCCTGCGCACGGACGTCGGCGCGCTGCTCGGCACGCTCACCTACATGAGCCCCGAGCAGGCCAGCGGCGACCCGCAGGCCGTCGACGCGCGCGCCGACGTGTACTCGCTGGGGGTGCTGCTCTACGAGCTCCTGACCGGGAAGCTGCCCTACGCCCTCGACCGCTTCGCCCTGCCCGAGGCCGTGCGCGTCATCCGCGAGGAGGAGCCGACCAAGATCAGCACCCACGACCGCAGCCTGCGCGGCGACGTGGACACGATCGTGCGCAAGACGCTGGAGAAGGACCGCGAGCGCCGCTACGGCTCGGCCCAGGCCCTGGCAGACGACGTGCGTCGGTTCCTGGCCGACGAGCCGATCCAGGCGCGCCCGCCCAGCGCCCTCTACCAGCTCGCCAAGTTCGGGCGCCGCAACAAGATCCTGGTCGGCGGCATCGCCGCCGTGTTCCTGACGAGCGTGGTCGGCGCGGGCCTCTCGACGCACCTGTGGCTGCGCGAGCGCGCGTCCAGCGCGCGCGAGCGCGAGTCGCGCCTCCTGGCCGAGGGCGAGGAGAAGCGCGCCGCCGCCGCGGCCGACTTCCTGCTGTCGCTCTTCTCCGGCCTGGGGCCCGAGGTGGCCCAGGGCGCCGACACGCGCCTCCTGCGCCAGGTCCTGGAGGAGGCGCGCGGGCGCCTCGCGAGCGAGCTGGCCGACCACCCCGCGGTCGAGGCCGACATCCGCGCGACGCTGGGCGCCGTGTACGTCGACCTCTCCCTGCCGGACGAGGCCCAGCAGGAGTACGAGCGCGCCCTCGAGCTGCGCCGCGCGCTCTACGGCCCCGACGACCGGCGCGTGCTCGACGTCGAGCACGGTCTCGCCACCCTGCAGAAGCGCCGCGGCGAGTTCGCCGAGGCCGAGGCGGCGCTGCGCGCGAACCTCGCGCGCCAGACCGAGGCCCTGGGCGCGCGCGACCGCGACACCCTGCGCAGCCGCAGCGCCCTGGGCGACAGCCTGATGCGCCAGGGCCGCTACCGCGAGGCCGAGGAGACCCTGCGGGCCGCGCTGGCGCAGCAGGTCGAGCTCCTCGGCGACGCCGACGAGGACACGCTCGCGACCCGCATGGTCCTGGCCCAGACGCTGGGCTTCGAGTCGAAGGCGCGCGAGGCCCACGAGCTGGTCGAGAGCGTCTTCCTGGAGCGCAGCACGCGCCACGGCGACGACCATCCCACGACGATCATCACGCTCGCGACCCTCTCGAGCACCCTGCGCGAGATCGGCGCGCTGGAGGAGGCCGAGGAGACGCAGCGCGACGCGCTCGAGCGCGCCACGCGCGTGCTCGGCGCCGACGACCAGCAGACGCTGGCGATGGTCAACAA
This sequence comes from Planctomycetota bacterium, assembly GCA_036376275.1. GTDB lineage: Bacteria > Planctomycetota > UBA1135 > UBA1135 > JABFRZ01. The sequence goes on from DASVAP010000384.1 coordinate 4,778, forward strand.
CCTCCACATCATCCTGGACATGGCCGGCCGGACCGACGAGGCCGAGGAGGTGCTGCGCGACTGCCTG
>DASVAP010000229.1:0-2868 GCA_036376275.1 Planctomycetota bacterium
CCCGGCCTGGATCGCGCGCAGTGTCGCCCCGCTCGCGCGCCGGTTCGAGGCCCCCACGCGCGCCACGACCTCGCGCGCGCCGTCGTCGCCGACCACCGCGTGCGGGCGCGCCGGCGAGACCGGCACCGCGCACCACACCAGCGTGCGCCGCTCGACGACCACGCTCCCCACCGCGACCGCGAGCTCCGGCTCCAGCCGCTCGCACGCGATGCGCCGCAGCGCCGCCATCGTCGTCCGCGGCCGCGGCGCCCCGACGAGCTCGCCACGATCCCCCACCCCGATCAGCAGCAGCCCGCCGCGCGTGTTCGCGAAGGCGCCGAGCGTTCGCGCCACCTTGGCATCCCCCGGCAGCCCGCGCTTGAACTCCAGGCGCTTGCCCTCGCCCTCGGCGATCCGCTCCAGGAGCTCGGCCGGCTCGAGTTGCAAGGCGGACCCCCCTCAGGGCCCCCTGACGATCTCGCCGCCCTTCATGACGAAGGTCACGCGCTCGAGCACGGTCACGTCGGCCAGCGGGTCGCCGGGGACGGCGATCAGGTCGGCCAGCTTGCCGGGCGCGATCAGGCCGCGGTCGTCGACGCCGAGCAGCTCGGCGGCGTGGATCGTCGCCGAGCGGATGGCCGCGAGCGGGGTCATGCCGCGGCGCACCAGGCTGGCGAACTCGCGCGCGTTCAGGCCGTGCGGGTAGACGGCGGCGTCGGTGCCGTAGGCGATCCTCACCCCGGCGGCGATGGCACGCGCGTGGCTGGCCTGGGCAACCGGCAGGATCGCCTCGGCCTTGGCGCGGATCGGCGGCGGGAGCTGGGCGAGCTCGATCGCCTCCGTCAGGTAGTCCGTCGGCACGAGGAAGGTCCCGTGCTGCTTCATCAGCGCCAGGGCCTCGTCGTCGAGCTCGGAGCCGTGCTCGATCGAGTCGACGCCGGCGCGGATCGCGGCCTTGATGCCCTCGTTGCCGTGGGCGTGGGCGGCGACCTTGACCCCGTGGCGGTGGGCCTCGGCCACCAGCACGGCCAGCTCCTCGTCCGAGTACTGCTGGGCGCCGACCGGGCCCTCGAAGGAGAGCACGCCGGCCGTGGCGCAGGTCTTGATCACCTTGGCGCCGTGCTTGATCTGGTAGCGCACCGCGGCGAGCACCTCGTCGACGCCGTCGGCGATGCCCGACTCGATTCCGCGCTCGAGCACGCCCGGGACGTAGCCGGTCGTGTCCGCGTGCCCGCCGGTGATCCCGATCGCGTGCCCGGCCGGGAACATGCGCGGACCGGGGACCCAGCCGGCGTCGATGGCCCGCATCAGCGCGACGTCGGCGAAGCCCCCGGCGCCGACGTCGCGCACGGTCGTGAAGCCGGCCAGCAGCGTCGTGCGCGCGTTGCGGGCGCCGCGCAGGGCGGTCTCGCCCGTGGTCTCGTGCACCTCGCGATGGACCCACTCGCCCTCGATGTCGTAGCAGAGGTGCGTGTGGCAGTCGATCAGGCCGGGCAGCAGCGTGTGGTCGCCCAGCTCGATCACTTGCGCCCCGGCCGGGAGCTCGCGCGGGTTCAGGGCGACGATGCGCTCGCCCGCGACCAGGACCGTGGCGTCGGTGAGCATGCGCCCGCTCTCGACGTCGAGCAGGCGCGCGGCGTGCAGGGCGCGCGGCGGAGGGTTCGGAGCCTGCGCGGTCAGGGCGAGGGGGAGCGCGGCGAGCACGGCAGGGATCATGGGGAGCTCCGGAGAGCGCGCGAGTGTAGGCCGCCCGGTCGGCCAGGGCCACGCGCGGCCGTCGGCGTCGTGCTTGGCGTAGACTCGCTCCTGCGTGAAGTCCCGTGCTCATCCGCTGCGCCGGCGCTACTCGCTGGAGCTCGCGCTCGGCGTCCTGGCGGTCCTGGGAGCGGCCCTCGTCCTGAGCCGACCTGGAGGGCGCTCGCGCGCGACGACGCTTGCACAGCCGACGCCCGCGCTCGCTCCCGGCGGGCGCGCCCCCGCGATGATCGCGGCGCCAGCTGCCCCCGCCACGGCGCAGCGCGCCGAGCCGACCCTCGATACGGAGCCCGCGCTCGAGCCAGCGCTGCACTCCGCATCACCGCCGGCCCCGACGCCCGTGCGGGTCCCGCAGGCGTCCCCGCCTCCTCAGGGCGATCTCGAGGTGCTCGTGCGCGACGAAGGCGGCCGGCCGGTGGCGGGCATCGCGCTCAACCTCGACCTCCGGACCGTTCCATACTCGAGCGGTCCGGGCGATCCGCTGCCCCCGACCGACGCGGAGGGCCGCACGCGGATCCCGCTGGCGTGCTTCGCTGCGCCGGACTGGAACGTCGCGAGCTACGCGTACGTCCTGAGCGCGCGCGTGCCGCTGCGCGAGCCGCCCTCGATCGACTTCGGCAGCGCGTCGCCCAGGCCCGGGCTCGTCGTCCTGACGCTCCCGTTGGCCGGCCGGGTGCGCGTGCGTGTGCTCGACCCGCAGGGAGCGCCGGTCGAGGACGGCGCCAGCGTCTACGCGGTGCTACGCGGCGGCGGGGCCGACGGGATGCGCGCCTCGGCCGAAGTGCATGCGGGCCTGGCGGGATTCCCCTGGATCCCGCTCGATGCGACCGTCGAGCTGCGCGCGGTCTACGACGACCAGCGCGCCGAGAGCACGTGGCTCGTGCTGACCGGGCCGACGCGGCCCGAAGAGACGGTCGAGGGCGAGCTGCGCGTGAGAGAGTCCTGGCCGGTGCTACGTTTTCGCGTCCTGGACGAGCGCGGCACGCCCATGGCCTCGGCGAGCCTCGCCCTGCGCGTGTCCTTGCCCCCGCTCTCGCCACAGATCGCGCACATGAAGAGCTCGTCGAAGGGGTGGGTCGAGCTCCAGCTCCTGGAGCGCCAGCTCGCGCGAGCCGAGCGCCTGCTCGAGCTCGC
>DASVAP010000396.1:0-5171 GCA_036376275.1 Planctomycetota bacterium
CACCCCTCAAGAACGAGGAGGCGGGCTCGCATCACCCCTGAGCGAGCCCGCCTCCGTCGGTCGGGGCGGTCAGCCTCGACCCGCCGGGGACGTCGGAGCCTTGGGCGGCCGTTCGACCGCCTTCCACTCGTCCCCGTGCTCCTGCCACCACCTCTGCCAGGCGGTCGTGGTCTCGCCCGGCTTCGCGCCGGTCAGCTGCGAGAGCGCGCGGCGCACGCTGGCACGCTCGCTGGAGACCACGTACTCGGTCGCGCCGATCACGGCCACGTCGAGCACCTGGCCCTCGATCAGCGTGTTGATGACCGGGTCGGCGATGGCGGCGAACTGCGCGACCTCGACGTCGTAGTCCTGCACGTAGGCGCGCTGGCGGCCGGTGAAGATGTGCACGCGCGGGGCACCCGTGCCGCCGCCCGATTGCAGCGCGACCAGGTGCGTGTAGAGCGGCTCGACCGCCTCGCGATACTCCATCGTCGCCAGGGCCTCGATCGCGTTCGTGCGCACCTCGGCGTAGCGCGAGCCGATCGCGCGCACGACCGGCACGATCACGGCCGGGTCGTCGTAGGCCTTGAGGGCCAGCGCGGCGCTGGTGCGCACCTCGCGCGACGAGTCGAGCACCGCGCGGCCGAGCAGACCCTCGGCCTCGGAGCCGGGGAAGAGCCGCCGCAGGGCGAGCGTGGCGAAGGCGCGCTGGCCGGGCGAGCGCGCCACGAGCTGCTTCGCGAGCGCCGCGCGCAGGCCGGGGATCTCCTGCTCCGGGTCGAGCCCCTCGCCCGGACGCAGGCGCTGCAGCGCCAGCTCGCGCCCGGCCGGCGTGAGCAGCCCGGCGCGCACGAAGAGCGCCTCGAGCCCGCGCTCGTCGCGCGGGGCCGGCGGGAGCGCCAGCGGGAGGTCGACGCGCGCCAGCAGCGCCACGGCGTCGGGCTGATCGGGTGCGCGCTCGAGCACGCGGTCGAGCTGCTTCAGCGCCTCCGGGCGGAGCCCCTCGCTTGCCAGCCACTCGGCGTAGGCCACGCGCCGCACGTCGTCGTCACGGCGCAGCGAGCGCTCCATCTTCGCGGCCTGCGCGAGCAGCTCGTGCTCGTTCCTCGCGCGCAGCACCAGCTCGTGCGGCCAGACCCTCGTCGTGCCGTGCCAGCTCACTTCCCAGCCCTCCTCGGTCTCGCGTGCGGGCTCGCGCAGCACGCCCCCGTCCCGGAGGTGCAGGACCATCGTCCGCGCGCGCGGCTCCGGCGTCCGCGGGGCGTCGGCCTCCGGGGCCTGCGGCGGGGCGGCAGCCGTCAGGGCGATCAACCAGGCGCAGAGCGGGGCGGGCAGCATGGCGAACTCTCCGGGGACTCGAAGCTAGGGAACGGCGGGGGAGCGGGTACCGAAATAACTTGCCTCGAACGAGGTGTCCAAGGAGGTGCTCGAGCGCAAGGTCAGTGCCAGCGGGCGCGGTGCCGAGGTGCGTTCCTGCGCGCGTGGCGACGGCCGCGCGGCGTGCGGAGGGCGCACAACCCCTGTGCGGGGCTGGACGAGCCGCAGTTGCGGGGGAGAGCCTCCCAGGCGGCCTCCCGCGCTACTCCAGCCGCAGCGCCAGCGGCCCGTCGCGTCCGGTCCAGCGCCAGGGGAGGCGGCGGCGCGCGAGCTCGGCCGCGATGGCCGGGGGCGAGGAGCCGCTGATCCAGACCTCGGCCGGCGGATGGCGCGCGAGGAACGGCGCCAGGGCCGGCGCGTCGGCGCCGTGGTGGGGGGCGAGCAGGAGCCGCAGCGGTCCGGGGGGAAGGGCGAGGCCCGCCAGCCCGCCCTCCTCCGCGTCGCCGGTCAGGAGCAGGCGCGCGCCGCGCCACTCGACGAGCAGCGCGCGCGAGCCCTCGTTGCCGGCCACGGGCGCGGCGCGCAGGAGCGCGAGGCCGAGCGCCGGGCAGCGCGTGTGCCAGCGCGCGAGGCCGGCCTCGAGGTCGAGCGGCGCGAGGGCCTCCGAGCTCGAGCGCGGATCGGAAGGGGCGCGCGAGGATCGCGCGCCAGGCTCGCGGGGCGGCAGGGGGCCGAGCCAGGCGGCGGCCGGCACGCGCTCGACCAGCCTTGCGAGCGCCGAGGCGTGGTCGTGGTCGGCGTGCGAGAGCGCCACGACCACCGCGGGAACCTCCCAGCGCGCCAGGAGCGGCAGCAGCGCCTGCCCCGCGATCGCGCGCCGGTCGCGCGAGCCGGCGTCGAACACGAGCGCCGGCAGCCCCGGCGCGCGCAGCACCGCGGCCGAGCCGTGGCCGACGTCGAGCGCGTGGAGCTCGAGCCCGGCCGGCGCCGCGCTCCACGGCAGGAGCACGAGGGCCCAGGTCAGCGCCGCCGCGCGCCGCGCACGCGCGTGACGCAGGGCGAGGAAGGTCAGCGCCGTCGCCGCCACCAGGAGCGCGAGCGGGCGCGGCGGGAGGAGCAACGGCGTGGCCGGCAGGCGGTCGGCGTGCTCGAGCACGCCGTAGAGGGCGCCGGCCGCGAGCTCGCAGGCCGGCGTGAGCGCCGGCGCGGGCCAGAGTGACGCCAGCCAGGCGAGCAGGCTGAGCGCCGTGAAGGCTGGCAGCGCGAGCAGCGTCACGACGACGCCCACCGGCGCGAGCTCGCCGAAGGTCGTCCAGGCCAGCGGCAGCGTCGCCAGCACGGCCACGGCCGAGGCCGCCAGCGCGCCGCGCAGCCCGTCGGCCACGCGCGCGGCGGCCCGGCCCCAGGGGCCGCGCGCGAGCTCCTCGAAGGGCTCGCGCGGCGCGCGCAGCAGGCTCGCCAGCGCGCCGGTGCCGAGGATAAGCCCGAGCGTCGCCGCGTAGGTCAGGGCCAGCGACAGCGCGCGGATCCCGGGCGGATCGAGCAGGCACTCCAGCGCGAAGGCCAGGGCCAGGAACGAGAGCGCGTCCGGCCGCCGCGGCCGCGCGCGCGCGCCGCGCCGCCGCCAGGCGCCGAGCTGCAGCAGCAGGAAGGCGAGCGTGGCGCGCAGCACCGGCTTCTCGCCGCCCGCCAGCACCGCGAAGCCCGCCAGCAGCGCCGCGTTCAGGCCCAGCACGACGAGCCCACGCCGTCCGCGCGGTGCGACGCGCGCCAGCGGCGCGAGCAGGAGCGCCGCCAGCAGCCCCACGTGCCAGCCCGAGATCGCCAGCAGGTGGCTCGTGCCCGTGCGCGCGAACAGGTCGGCCTGGGCGGCCGTCAGCGTGCCGCGCGCGCCGATCGCGAGGGCCTCGAGCAGCCCGCGCGAGCGCGGCCCCTCGACGCGCCGCACGCGCGCACCCACGGCCGCGCGCAGGTCGCCCAGCGCCACCCGCAGCCTTGCGCCCGCCCGCGCGTCCGGCGCGAGCCGCACCAGCTCGTCCGGCGCGAGCGGCGCCAGGGCCGCGAAGCGCCGCGCGCGCGCGTCGCGCGCTGGCTCGGGGCCGCGCGCCCAGGGCACCGCCTCGCCGCCCGGCAGCGCGACCACCGGCGTGCCCTCGGCCGGCGCGGCCAGCTCGACCTCGTAGAGCAGCGGCGGCCGCCGCTCGGCGCCCGCGAAGGGCTCGATCCACCCGCGCCGCCCGCCCGGCTCGGCGCGCCACAGCCCGCTCTCCGGCTCCGTGCGCAGCGCGCGCACCGCCTCGGCGCCGAGCGGTCCCGCCAGGCGCGGCGGCAGCGCCAGCGCGCTCGCGCGCAGGCCGGCCAGCGCGAGGACCCACGGCACCCAGCGCGGCGCGCGCCCGCGACGGGCGGCGAGGAGCCCCGCGGCGAGCAGCGCCAGCCCGCCCGCGGCCGTCGCGGGGCGCAGGCCCTCGGCCAGGTCGAGGCCGACGAGCGTGCCGGCGCCGAGCGCGGCCGCGAGCCAGACGAGGGGCCGGGCCGCGCCGGCCGCGGGCGGGTCCGCGCAGACGTCCATCGCCGGCCTCGACCGGCGGAGCGCCGCCACGGTGGCGTAGAATCCGCGCCGTAGAATCCGCCGCGCCTTGGCCAGCCACGTCCTCTTCCCCGGTTCCTTCGACCCGCCGACCCTCGGGCACCTCGACCTCGTCACGCGCGCCGCCAAGCTGTTCGAGCGCGTCACGATCGGCCTGGCGGTCAACACGAACAAGCGCGTGCTGCTGGGCGTGGAGGAGCGCTTCGCGCTGCTCAGCGCCTGCACCACGGGCCTCGCCAACGTCGCCGTGGCGCGCCTCGACGGCCTGGTGGTCGAGGCCTGCCGCAAGCTGGGCGCGGACGCGATCCTGCGCGGCCTGCGGGCCGGCGCGGACTTCGACTACGAGGCCCAGATGGCGCGCACGAACCGCGTGCTGGCCCCCGGGATCGACACGGTCTTCCTGGCCAGCGCGCCGGCGGTGGCGCACATCAGCTCGACCCTCGTGCGCGAGATCGCGGCCCTGGGGGGCGACTGCTCCGAGCTGGTCCCGCCGCCGGTCGCGGCCGCGCTGGTGCGGCGCTACTCGCCGACGTAGCCGAGGGCCTCGAGCGCGGCCAGCGTCTCGGCGTCGAGCTCGCCCTCGGCCGCGGCCCCCAGGGCCCGGCCCAGGGATTCCAGCGTCGCGCGGTGGCGCTCGAGCTCGGCACGGGCGGCCGCCAGCCGCTCCGCCGTGCTCTCCGCCAGGTCCGTCTGCTCGCCCGGGTCCCGTCCGAGGTCGTAGAGCTCCCAGGCGCGCGCGTTGGGGCGCTGGTTGCGCTGCGTCTCGGGCCCCTGGATCGTCTTGAGGCCGTCCGGCGTGCGCAGCGCGTACTTGCGCGCGAAGCGGCTGTCGACCTCGCTCCACACGGCGCGCGCGGGCCAGCGCGGTCCGCACAGGTCCACGCCCTGCAGGTGCTCCGGCCGCGGGAGGCCGAGGCGCGCCAGCAGCGTCGGCACCACGTCGACCAGCATCGCCGGCTGCGCCAGACTCCCCGCCTCGATCCCGGGCCCGGCCAGGAGCAGCGGGATGCGCACGAGCTCCTCGTAGAGCGTGTGGCCGTGCTGTAGCAGGCCGTGCTCGAAGAACTCCTCGCCGTGATCGGAGGTGACCACGATCAGGGTCGAGCGCGCGAGGTCGAGCTCCTCCAGCAGCGCCAGGAGACGCCCGAGGCGCTCGTCGGTGTAGCGCAGGGCCGCCTCGTAGAGGTGGCGGATGTGGGCGCGCATGGCCGGCGTGTAGGCCTCGGCCGCTGCGGCGCTGGGCGTGCTGAGCGGCACCTGCGGGCGCGTGCACCCGGGCGGCGCG
>DASVAP010000397.1:0-15981 GCA_036376275.1 Planctomycetota bacterium
AGACGCTCGAGGTCGTGCTCGGCGAGGGGCATTGACCGGCGCCCCGGTCTGCGCACCGGATCACCGGGCGGGCTCACGCCCGTCCGGAGAACCGGTGCGGTCACGCTGAGGGTGGGCTTGGTCGAGCTGCGATCGGGGGACCGGACTCGATCCGCGCCTCGGATCGCCGGGCGGGCGCGAGCCCGCCCGGGCGAACCGTGGCGGTCACGCTGACGGCGAAATCCGTAGCCGATCTGCGATCGGCTAGACTGCCCGGCTGTCCATGGGCTCCGCTGCGCTCCGACCCGTCCCGATGGCGGCCGCCGAGGACGTGCTGGCGGCGCGTCCCGCGCGGATCTTCGACCTGCGCAGCCCGGTGGAGTTCGCCGAGGACCACCTGCCGGGGGCGAGCAACGTGCCGCTCTTCGACGACCTCGAGCGGGCCCTGATCGGCACGCTCTACGCCCGCAGCTCGCCGGCGGCCGCCTTCGCCGAGGGCCGGGCGCGCACGCGCGCGAAGATCGCGGCCCTGGTCGGCGAGATCGCCGCGCGCTGCGGCTGGCCGGCGCCGGCGGGGGACCTGGCGGACCGCGTCGACGGCCTGACGGAAGCGGGCATCGAGAGCATGGAGCGCGAGCTCGCCCCGCTGCCGGCCGCGCCCGGTCCGGGCTCGATCGTCTTCTACTGCTGGCGCGGCGGGCTGCGCTCGCGCGCGATGATCGCGCTGCTGCGCGGCCTCGGCCACGAGGAGGTCCTGGGCATCGCCGGGGGCTACCGCGCCTACCGGGCGGTCGTGCGCACGCGCATCGCCGCCTGGCGCGCGCCGCCCGGCGTCGTCCTGCGCGGGCTGACGGGCGTGGGCAAGACCCTGGTCCTGCGCGCGCTGGCGCGGCGGCGGCCGGAGTGGGTGCTCGACCTCGAGGCCCTGGCCGGGCACCGCAGCTCGATCCTGGGCATGGTCGGGCTCGAGCCGGCCTCGCAGAAGCTGTTCGACTCGCGCCTGGCCGTGCGCCTCGCGCGCGGCTTCGGCCGGGCGGTCGTGGTCGAGGGCGAGAGCCGCAAGGTGGGGGACGTCGTGCTGCCGGAGCCCGTCTGGCGCGTGATCGACGGGGGCGCGGGGCTGGAGCTCGTGGCCGACCCCGCGCGGCGCGTGCGCGTCCTGCTGGACGACTACCTGGCCAGCGCCACGAGCCGCGCGGAGCTCGCGCAGCAGCTGCCCTTCATCGAGGCGCGCCTGGGGGCCCGCTGGAGCGGGGCGCTGGTCGAGCTCCTCGCGCAGGGGCGCGAGGCGGAGCTGGTCGAGGTCCTGCTGGAGCGCTACTACGACCCGCTCTATCGCCACTCCGAGGCGGGACGGACCTACCGGGCGCGCTTCGACGCCGGCGATCCCGAGGCCGCCGCGGCGGCGATCGAGCGCTGGGTCGAGCGCGAGCTCGACGCGCACCGGCCCGCACGCCCCTCCTGCGCGGGCTCCGAGAGCAGCCCGGCGCCGGCGGCCCGCGCGGGCTTGTAGGGCCCCGGCGAGCCGTCTAGACTGTCCGTTTCGCTGCACCGCGCGAAGCGCTGCGCGGACGCAGCGGCCTACCCGCAAGCAATCCAAGGCGCGCCCCATGTGCGGATTCATCGGCGTCTACGGCCCCGACGGGGCAGATGTCGCCCCCGAGCTCTACGAGGGGCTCCTGGCCATCCAGCACCGCGGCCAGGACGCGGCCGGGATCATCACCTTCACCGACACCTTCCACGTCAAGAAGGGCGCCGGCCTCGTGCGCGACGCCTTCTCGCAGGCCGACATGGAGCGCCTGCGCGGACACCTGGGCCTCGGGCACGTGCGCTACCCGACGGTCGGCCAGGGCAGCCTCGACGACGCCCAGCCGTTCCACGTGAACTTCCCGCTGGGCGTGGGCATGGCCCACAACGGCAACGTCACGAACTTCCTCGAGCTGAAGGAGATCCACGCGCGCAACAGCGGCACGCGCCTCAACTCCTCCTGCGACCTCGAGGTGATCCTGTACGTCTTCGTGCGCGCCCTGGCCGAGCGCGTGCCGACCGGACGCCTGGTGAAGCCCGACGACGTCTTCGCGGCCATCCAGGCGGTGCACGCGCAGGTGCGCGGGGCCTACTCGGTCGTCGCCATCCTGCCGGACGTGGGCCTGGTGGCTTTCCGCGACCCCTACGGCATCAAGCCGATGGTGATGGGCGTCAAGTCCTCGCCCGAGGGGCCGTGGTTCGCGGTCGCCTCGGAGAGCGTGGCCCTCGACGTGGGCGGCTACCGCGAGCACCAGGACGTGGGCGCCGGCGAGGCCGTGCTGATCGACGTCGAGCGCCGCGTCCACCGCCACATGGTCTCCACGAAGCCCCACCGGCCCTGCATCTTCGAGCTGGTCTACTTCGCGCGCCCCGACTCGATGCTCGACCGCATCTCGGTCTACAAGACGCGCACGCGCTTCGGGCAGGCCCTGGCCGAGCAGTGGCGCGCGGCCGACGCGCCGCGCCCGGACGTCGTGATCCCGGTCCCCGACTCCTCGCGCGACGCGGCCATGGCCATGGCGGCCGGCCTCGAGCTCCCGTACCGCGAGGGCCTGGTCAAGAACCGCTACATCGGGCGCACGTTCATCATGCCGAGCCAGTCGTCGCGCCAGACCTCGGTGCGCCGCAAGCTCAACGCGATCCCGCTGGAGTTCGAGGGCAAGGACGTGCTGCTCGTCGACGACTCGATCGTGCGCGGCAACACCGCCCGGCGCATCGTGCGCATGGCGCGCGAGGCCGGCGCGCGGCGCGTCTACATGGCGATCACCAGCCCGCCGCTGGTCTCGCCCTGCCCCTACGGGATCGACATGGCCACCAAGACCGAGTTCGTGGCCGCCGGGCGCGATCCGGCCGAGGTCGCGGCCGCGCTCGAGGCCGACTTCGTGCTCTACCTCGAGCGCGAGGCGATGAACGAGGCCGCCCGCGCCGGCAACCCGAAGATCGAGCGCTTCTGCAACGCGTGCTTCACGGGCGAGTACCCGACGGGCGACATCACCCCGGACGTGCTCGATCGCATAGGCGACGAGCGCAACACCAGCCGCGAGACGCACCAGAAGGTCTTCACCTTCAACGGCTGAGCCAGAGGCGAAGGATGCCGAAGGATGCCGCAGGCATCCGCCGGCGCGGGGGCTCTGGATCGACCGAGCGCGCGATCCTCGCGCGCTTTCCGATTCCTCGACGGTCTCTGACGCGTGGTGGCGGCGCGGGGCGCTTGCAACCCTGCGCGCGCTGCCCGCGACCGGCGGGCAGCGTGGTCCGTTCCTCTTCCGGCGCGCATGCCGAGACGCGCCGCGGCCCGGCGGGATATATGTCCCCGCGTCTCCTCGTCCTGCTCGCGACCCTCGCTCCAACCGCGCCGGTGCCAGCGCAGGAGACCCCCGGCGACGAGGATCAGGAGGTCCTCGTGGGTCTGGCCGAGGAAGCCACCGGCTTCTCGCTGACGCCTGCTCCCTCGCCGTGGTGGCGTGCAGGCCGGGCGCGGACGGCTCGCCCTTCCAGCCGGGGCGCCTGCTGGTGACGCTGCGCAACCTCGGCCTCGTGGCGCTGATCGACCTCGCGGAGGGGCGCTGCGTGGGGACCTTCGGACGAGGGCTGCTCGTGGCCCCGCACGGCGCCGCGTTGCTCGCTTCGGGCACGCTGCTCGTGCTCGACGGCGAGGACGGGCCGGGGGGCGCGCGCGTGCTCGAGCCCGACCCCACCTCGGGACGGGTCGTGTGGGAGTACCGCGGCGCGCGCCCGGAGGAATTCCGCGCGCGCGGCCGCGGCACGGTCCAGGGCCTCGCGGAGGGGAACGTCCTGGTCGCGAACCCCGAGGCCGCCGAGTCCTTCGAGATCACGCGCGCGGGCGAGATCGTGTGGCGCTTCCGCAGCGCGCGCCTCCACCCGGCCGACAACAGCACGGTGGTCAGCGCCCAGCGCTGCACGCCCGAGCAGCTCGCGCGCCTCTCGGCGGTCCCCGCCGGGCCGCGCTGAGCGCGCCGGGGCTGCCGCAGCGCGCCGGTGGCTGGTCCATCGGGGCTGCCGGGGGACGTGCCCGGGCGAGTAGACTGCGGCGTGGTCGAGGTCCAACGGTCCGCAACTCGGGGGTCAAGCGAGGATGCGCAGCTCCATCCGGATGGTTACGTTCGCCATGCTCCTGGGCGTGGCTCCGGGGCCGGTCGCGCAGGGCACGCCGCCGCAGGCGCTGCCGGCTCCGGACCGCGTCGACCCGGAGAAGCCCGTGCCGGGCGGTACCGCCGACCTCGCGGACCTGCAGGGCAAGCCCGCCGCGCTCGACTTCGGGGCGGTGGCGATGGGCGCGCGGCGCAGCCTGGAGCTCCGGCTCCGCAATCGCGGCTCCGGCGCGCTGGAGCTGCGCCGGCTGGGGTTCCTGCGCGGCGCGAGCGGGGACAGCATGTCCGCCTCGGTCCAGCTCGCCGGGCGCAGCTACGCCGGCCACGCGCAGGACGTCGTGCGCATGATCTACCCGCCCGTGCTCCTGGAGGGCGGCGCGGAGCTCGTCGCGCTCGTCACCTACGAGCCGATCCACGACCAGCTCGACGAGTTCGTGCTGCGCTGGATCGCCTCCGACGCGACGCTCGACGTGCCCGTGCGCGCCCTCGGAGGCCACCACGGCGACCAGTTCCTGCACGTCGTGATCGACGGACCCGCGGTGGTCGTGGACTACGACCGGGACGGCGAGGAGCCGGTGCTCCTGGACGGGAGCACCTCGCACACCCACGAGCCCGGCCACCAGCTCGCCGCCTTCGAGTGGTCGCACGCCAAGGACCTGCTGGCGACCACGCCCACCCTCGCCACCCTGCTGACGCAGCCCGTCACCGAGCTCACGCTGACGATCACCGACGACGGCGATCCGCCCGGCAGCCTCGCGGGCGGGCACGCGGTCGTCCTGGCGCCACCCGAGCGTGTGCCCGGCGTCTTCGTGCGCTACCACCCGACCGAGCCCGGCGGGGCGGCGGCGCTGCTCGACGGCGCGCTGCCTCCGCCGCGCTTCGTCGAGGCTCGTCCCCGCCCGCGCGTCACCGGCTCGCTGCAGGTGGGCGGCTCGCCCTTCGGCGGCGACGTGCTGGTCGCGGTCGTGGCCCAGCTCTCGATCGAGAGCCCGGGCCTGGGCGGCTTCGAGCTCACTGGCGGCGCGGGGCGGCGCGTCTTCCTCGACGATCAGGAGCTCACGGAGCCGGTGCTGCTCCTGCCCGGGGAGCATGCGCTCGAGCTGCGCTTCGCGGTCGATTCCCTGGACGACCTGCCGCTCGACGTCGCCCTGGTCCGGGACGGCCTGGCCGAGCCCATCGCGGAAGGGCTCCTGGCGCACGACCAGACCCGCGAGCCGCCGGTGGTGCACGCGCTGAGCTCGTCCAGCCCTTCGGCCGGCGAGATCGCCGTCACGCTCGAGGGCTTCGGCTTCTTCCCGCCCGAGGGCGTGGTCGTGCGCTGGGGGTCGGCGGAGCTGGAGGCGGACGATCTCGCGCTCCTCACGCCGGCGCGCATCGAGCTCCGCGCCCCGCCGGGTGCGGGCACCGTAGACGTCTCGGTCGTCAATGCCAGCGGAGAGAGCGCGTCCGTCCCCTTCGAGTACCCGTCCGAGCTGCCGCCGGTCGCCTTCCGCCGCGAGCGGATCGTGACGGTGCCCGCGCCCACGGCCGGGGTGTTCGCGAGCGACGGGCGGCTGTACGTGATCGCGCTCGACGGGCGCCTCACGGCCCTGGAGTTCGACGAGTCGTACGGACACGTGGAGCTCGCGACCTTCGCGGGCGTGTCGGGCCTCCCGAACCCCGAGAGCCTGGCCCTGTGCGTGAACCCCCACGACCCGCCCGATCCCGTGCGGCTCTACGTGGGGCACGGGGACCTCTTCCTCCACGACGGGCAGCCGCCCGACGGCCCGTCACCCTACACGGGCCAGATCAGCGTCCTGACCGGGCCGGACTTCGACGATCCCGTTCCGCTGGTCACGGGCCTGCCGGTCTCGAACAACTCCCACGGCATCAACGGGATGGCCTTCGACGACAACGGCGACCTGCTCGTCTCGGTCGGCAGCATGACCAATGCCGGCGTGCAGCACGTCGGGCTCGGGGGTCTGCCGGAGTCGCCGCTCTCGGCCGCGGTGCTCAAGGTGCGCCTGTCGCGGCCGGGCTTCGTCGGCGCGGTGCGCTACGTCGAGACCGAGACCGGGCTCCCGAACGACGACCAGCGCTCTGGCGAGCGCGTGGACGTCGTGCCCGGCGTGGACGTCGAGGTGCACGCGCCCGGCTTCCGCAACGCCTTCGACCTGGTCTACACGACGCGCGGCAGGCTCTACGCGACGGACAACGGTCCCAACGTGGGCTACGGTCCCGCCTCGACCGGACCGGACAGCACCGCCCCCGATCCGATGGACACGGACGAGCTCGACCTGGTCGAGCGCGGCAACTACTACGGCCTGCCCAACCGTGCGCGCGGGCGCAGCGATCCGCGCCAGAACGTCTACCACGGGAGCAGCGAGGGGCCCCCGAGCCTGCCCGACACGCTGTTCCAGATGATCGCGGCCCTGCCGTCCTCCTGCGATGGCATCGACGAGTACCGCGCGGACACCTTCGCGGGCCAGATGCGCGGCGAGCTGATCGTGCAGAAGTACCTGGGGCGCCTCCTGCGCCTGCGTCTCGGGCCGGACGGGCGCGTGCTCGAGCGCCTGACGCTGGTCGATCCCACCACGCGCGGGCTCGGCTGCGTCGTCGGGCCGGGCGGCGCACTCGTCTCGCTCGACCACGACGCGGCCCAGGTCGAGGTGCTGGTGCCGAGCGAGGAACCGGCCGGCCTGGTCGTGCTCGACGTCTTTCCCTGGCGCGCGCCGGCCGTGGGCGGAGCGCCCTTCCTCGTCACCGGCCACGGCTTCGGGACCCTGGCGGACACCACGGTCCGGATCGGCGGCCGGCCGGCGGAGCTGACCGCGGTGACGGGCCGGAGCATCCGCGGCCGCGTGCCGGCGGCCCTGGAGCCGACGCCCGCGCTGCTCGACATCGAGGTCATGGTCGGCCCGAACCGCGACACGCTGCCGGAGGCCTTCCGCTACCTGCTCGCGCCCGGAGAGGAACCGGGTCGCTGGGAGCGGCTCGAGGACGCCGGCGTCGCGCTCGCGGCCGTGGCGGCCGGCGTGATCGAGGGCGAGCTGCTCCTGGTCGGCTCGGGCGGGCGCCGGACGCACCGCTACGACCTCCTGGCCCGCGAGTGGCTGCCGAGCGGCGCGCCGCGACCCTTCCTCGGGCTCTACCACGCGGCCGAGGTCATCGACGGGAGGCTGTACCTCGTCGGCGGGCTGGGCGGCGGCTCCGAGGGTCGTCTGCAGATCTACGATCCGGCCACGGACGCGTGGACGACGGGCGCCGATCTGCCCTGGAGCGGCGGAGCCGTGGCCACCGCCGTCCTCGGCGGCCGGCTGCACGCCGCCGGGGGCTACACGCCGTCCGGCGTCGAGCGGCGTCACGCGTGCTACGACCCCGCCACCGACACCTGGCACGCGCTCGCGCCGATGCCCCTGAACGTCAGCCACGCGGCTGCCGGAACCGACGGCCTGGGCCTGTACGTCTTCGGAGGCCGGCGTCTGCCGCAGGAGGTCGCCCCCGGGCTCGACACGCTGCAGATCTACGATCCGGTGACGGACGAGTGGCGCTGGAGCGGCGCCCTCGGCTCGCTCGTCGCCGCCCTGCCCGAGCCCCGCAGCGGGATGGGCAAGGCCGTCTTCCTGGAGGGCGAGTTCCACCTCTTCGGCGGCGAGACGCTCGACGATCCCGACGCCGGCCCGACCGGCGTCTACGAGCGCGTGGACGTCTACGACCCGCGCACGAACACCTGGCGCCGCGAGGCGCCGCTGCCCAACCCGCGCCACGGGATCTGCCCGGTGCCGTTCCAGGGCTGGATCTTCGTCGCCGGGGGCTCGCCGCACTCCGGGTACGGGAGCTCGCGCACGCTCGAGTGCTTCACGCGGCAGTAGCGCAGGCCGGCCCGCTTCAGCGCACGCGCAGGCCCGGCACGGCCCCGGGCCAGGGTTCGAGCACGTAGAGGCCCGGGTGGGCCTTCGCGTCGGCGTGGCTGGCGGCCAGGACCATGCCCTCGCTGACGCCGAACTTCATCTTGCGCGGCGCGAGGTTGGCGACGACGACGGTCAGCTTCCCGACCAGGTCCGCGGGCTGGTAGGCGGACTTGATGCCGCTCAGGACCTGGCGCGTCTTGCCCTCGCCGACGTCGAGCGTCAGGCGCAGGAGCTTGTCGCTGTCCGCGACCACCTCGGCCGCGACGATGCGCGCCAGGCGCAGGTCGACCTTGGCGAAGTCGTCGATCTTGATCTCGGGCGCGATCGGCTCGCCGCCGGGGGGCGTGGCCTGGGCCGCGGGGGGCGTGAAGAGCTCGGAGAGCCGCTCGGGGTCGACGCGTTGCATGAGGTGCTCGTAGTCGCCGATCGTGTGACGGCCGAGGGTCGTCGCGGCGTCGGCGAAGGAGAGGGGCGGGATCTTCAGGAAGGCCTCGACCCGCGCCGCCACGGCGGGCAGCACGGGCTTGAGGTAGAGCGTGAGCAGGCGGAAGCACTCGATCGACACCGTGCAGGCCGCCTGCAGGGCCGCCTCGGCGCCGGGCTGCCGGGCCAGCTCCCAGGGCTTGGTGCGGTCGACGAACTCGTTGACGCGGTCGGCCAGGGCCATGACCTCGCGCAGGGCCTTGCCGAGCTCGCGCTCGTCGTAGAGGCGCGCGATCGGCTCGCGCGCGGCCTGCAGGCTGGCGACCAGGCGCTGGCCCTCGCCCTCGAGCGTGGCGGCCAGGACGCCGTCAAAGCGCTTCTTCAGGAAGCCGGCCGCGCGGCTGGCGATGTTCACGTACTTGCCGACCAGGTCGCTGTTCACGCGCGCCGCGAAGTCGTCGGGGTTGAACTCCACGTCCTCGACGCGCGCGTTGAGCTTGGAGGCCAGGTAGTAGCGCAGCCAGGAGGGATCCAGCCCGAGCTCCAGGTAGCGCAGGGGCGAGAGGCCCGTGCCGCGGCTCTTGCTCATCTTCTCGCCACCGCCGACGGTGATGAAGCCGTGCACGAACACGCGGTCGGGCACCTTGCGGCCGGAGAAGTGCAGCATCGCCGGCCAGAACAGCGTGTGGAAGTAGACGATGTCCTTGCCGATGAAGTGCACCTGCTCGAGCGCGGGATCGGCCAGCAGGGCCTCGAAGTCGCGCCCGGTCCGCTGGCAGAGGTGCGCCAGCGCGGCCAGGTAGCCGATCGGGGCGTCGAGCCAGACGTAGAAGTACTTGTCCTCGGTGTCCGGGATGCGGATCCCGAAGTAGGGCGCGTCGCGGCTGATGTCCCAGTCGGCGAGACCTCCCTTGCCGTGCTCGTCCTTCGCGAACCACTCGCGGATCTTGGCCAGCACCTCGGGCTGCAGGCGGCCCGGGGTCGCCGTCCAGCGCTCGAGGAACTCGACGCAGCGCGGGTGCGAGAGCTGGAAGAAGAAGTGCTCGCTCTTCCTCAGCACGGGCGTCGCGCCGGTCAGGGCCGAGGTCGGCTTCTGCAGCTCGGTGGGGGCGTAGACGGCGCCGCAGGCCTCGCAGGAGTCGCCGTACTGGTCCGGCGCGCCGCAGCGCGGGCACTCGCCCTTGATGTAGCGGTCCGGCAGGAACATGCCCTTGGCCGGGTCGTAGAACTGCTCGATCGTGCGCGTGGCGATCAGGCCCTGCTTCCGCAGGGCCAGGTAGATTGAGCGCGCCAGCTCGTGGTTCTCGGGCGCGTCGGTCGAGTGCCAGTGGTCGAAGGCCACGTGGAAGCCGTCCAGGTACTGCTTGCGCCCGGCGGCGATGCGCGCCACGAACTCCTGGGGCGTGAGCCCGGCCTTCTCGGCCGCGATCATGATCGGCGCGCCGTGCGCGTCGTCGGCGCACACGAAGTGCACCTCGTGCCCGAGCAGGCGCTGGGCCCGCACCCACACGTCCGCCTGGATGTACTCCATCATGTGCCCCACGTGGAACGGCGCGTTCGCGTAGGGCAGGGCGGTGGTGACGAAGAGCTTGCGGGGCATGCGGGTCCCGGGGCGAGCGCGGCATTCTAGCCACGGCCGAGGGATGCTCCGCGCGGGCCTGTCACGCCGGGAGGGCGATCCCTATCCTGCCCGCGGTGGGCGCAGCGATCTCGCGCACGGACGCCACGTCGCTCGGGCCCAGGGGGCGCGGCCGGAAGGTCCTCTGGATGCTCCTCGCGCTGGCGACCGCGCTGCGCCTGTGGAACCTCGGCTTCGGGCTCGACCTCGAGGATCCGCGCCACGCCGTGCGCAACAACGTGATCGACGAGCGCGGCATGGTCGAGGCCGAGCTCGACGGGATCCTGAGCGGCCGCTTCCACCCGGGGGACTTCCTGTACCGCGGCTCGGGCGGCTTCTACGTCCTGGGGCTGGCGGACCTCCTGTGGTTCCTGCCGCGCGGCCTGACCCACGCGGACGGCTGGGCCGGGGCGCTGGCGGAGCTGCGCGTCAACCCCTCGCCGCTGCACCTCGTCCACCGCTTCGTCTCGGCGCTCTTCGGGGTGCTGACGGTGCTGTGGACGTACCGGCTCGTGCGGCGCGAGCTCGGGGAGCGAGCCGCGCTCCTCGCCTGCTTCTTCCTGGCGGTGGCCTACGTCCACGTGCGCGAGTCGCACTTCGGCACGATCGACGTGCTGTGGAGCTTCCTCACGCTGGCGACGGTCGATGCGCTGCTCCGGCTCCAGCGCGCGCCCGGCCGGGCGGCGTACCTGCGGGGAGCGCTGTGGATCGGCGCCACGGCGGCCACCAAGTACTTCGGGGGGCTGCTCGTCCTCCACCTCGGTCTGGCGCACCTCTTCGCCCGCTCGGCCGCACGGAACGCGGGTCGGCCGGTGCCGGGCTGGCGCGAGCTCCTCCAGGGCTCGCTCGGCGTTCCGCTCGGCTTCCTGCTGCTCTCGTCCTACGTCGTCTACGCCCTGCCGGACCTGATCGAGGTCGTGCGCTGGTCGATCGAGACCTACGGCTCGACCTCGGCCGGCGGCGGGCCGCTGCCACGCCTGGGACATCACGTCCGCTACACCTTCGCGGTGGGCCTCGGCGAGCCGGTCTTCGCGCTCGCGCTGATCGGGATGGGGCTCGGCCTCGCGCGCCCGGGGGCGCCGCGCTTCCTGGCGCTGTCGGCGCTGCTGCTGCTCCCGACGACCTTCCTGACCGCGCACACGCCGGTGCGCTTCGGCCTGGCCCCGGCGATCCTGCTGGTGCCCCTCGCGGCCCTGGCCGCCGAGCGTCTGACCGCCGGCCGACCCGTGGCCGTCGTCGGGCTGGTCGCGCTCCTGGCCGGCGCGCCCTCGCTCGCGCGCAGCCTGTCCTTCGACGCGCTGATCGGACGCCCGGACTCGCGCGTCGAGATGGTGCGCCACCTGGACGCGCAGGGCGCCGGGAAGGGCGAGGTCCTGGCGGTCGGGTTCTACGGACTCCCGCGCCTCTCGGGCGACTCGCCCGAGCCCTTCGAGGACCTCGTGCTGCGCGTGCGCTCCGATCCGGGCATCACGCCCGCGGCCGCCCGGGCCCTGGCCGAGGAAGCGATCGGCCGGGCGCCGCGCTTCGTCCTGCGCGACGAGACCTCCGGCATGCCGCCCGACCACGACGCGCTCGTGTGGGAGCCGATCCGCGCGGTCCTCGCGCGCGACTACGACGTGGCGCTGCACCTCGAGGGCCGTGGGGACCCGGGCTCGGTCCGGCTCCCCGACCCGATCGCCGGCTACCTGTCGCTCTTCGTGCCCTACGACCGGCCCTGGGCGATGACGCGCCCGGGACCGACGCTGGTGCTGTACGAGCGCCGCTAGGCGCGCCAGCCGAGACGCGCCGGCACCCTTGGGAGAGGGGCCTGAAAAGGGATGGAACCGGGCTCCGCGGCCCGGCCCCGCTTCTCGGCGGCTGCTGCGCACGGGTCGGCGGCTCTCGATGTCGAGCGCACCGGACGGTGGCGGCCCAGCGGGAGAAAGCTGCCAGCCAGATCAGGAAGCTCGCCGCGCGGCCCGTCCGTCTCGAGTCGAGCGCGCCGGAGTGTTGGCGGCGAGCCGGCCTCGGGCGTTCACGGGTCCGGCCAGAACCTGAACGAGTCTTCACCTTGCCTGCCCGGCGCGAGCCTGGAGTGGCCTCGAAGGCCGCCGCAGCGAGTGCGGCCCCACCCCGCCCTGACTGTCCGGAGTGCTCCCATGATCTCGATCCAAGGTTCGGCCGCGGTGCTCCTCTTCCTCGGCTCCCCGTCTCTCGCCCAGGACGTCGGCCCCAGGCCGCTTGCCTCGGATCAGACGATCCGGGTCTTCGTCGAGCTGGAGGCGCCTCCGACGTCGGTCACCCAGCATGCGGCCGTGGGGCTCGAGCACGCCTTCGACGCGCGCGTCCACGAGCAGCGCCTGCGCGCGGAGCAGGACTCGTTCCTCGCGAGCCTGGCGGCCGAGGGCGTGCACTTCCGCGTCACGACGACGCCCCTGCGCCTGGCGACGGGTGTGTGGCACAAGGAGAACCGCTTCACCTTCCTGATCAACGGCGTCGAGCTCGCCGTGCGCGCCGGACAGGTCCAGCGCCTGCGCGAGCGCGCCGGCGTGAAGCGCATCACGCCCGAGGAGGAGCTGCGCCTGGATCTCGACAACAGCGTGAGGTACGTGCGCGCCAGCGACGGGCCGGGCAACAAGACGATCTTCGCGCGCAATGGCGGACCGCTGACGCGCTACGACGGTGCCGGGCAGGTCATCGCCATCATCGACACGGGGATCGACCACACGCACCCGGCCTTCGACACGCGCTTCTCCGACGCCGCCTTCGCCTCGCGCACGGGAGACCTGCGCCCCATGCGCCTCGCCGGTCAGGCCTACCTGGAAGGCACCCACCACCCGAAGGTCGTCTACTACCTGGCGCTGACGGCCTCGAGCAGCGAGGACGACGTCGGCCATGGCACCCACTGCGCGACGGACGCCGCCGGCCTCAAGGTGCAGGGGCCGGGCCTGGACCGCATTCCCGGCAACGCCGACGACCGGATCATCGAGGGCGTCGCGCCGGGCGCGCTCCTCATGGGCTACAAGCTGTGCGAGACGACCTTCACCTGCGTGGGCACCGGCGCCGCCCTCGTCACGGCCCTGGAGGATGCGCTCTCGCCGACGGACGTCGCCGGCAACCCAAAGCCGATGGCCACGGTCGTGAACATGAGCTTCGGCGGCTCGGGCGACGCGGACTCGCCCTCGGCGGTCGCGGCCGACAACGCCGTGCTGCTGGGGGCCGTGATGGTCGCCTCGGCCGGCAACGCCGGTCCCGAGGAGCGCACGCTGGGCGCGCCCGCGGCCGGGCGCCGGGTCATCGCGGTCGGCGCCTGCAGGGATCCCGGCGCGATCAACAACGAGGTCGACGTGATGCCGGCCAACGCGCTGCGCTACGGCCCCGTCGGCGCCTCGACCGGAGCCCAGGACGACACGGGGCTGGCGAAGGCGCCGCAGGACATCGTGATCAACGCGCTCATCATGGCCGGATCCCCGGACGTGACCTTCGGGCTCGGGCAGCACTACGTCTACTGCGGGCTGGCCGACTCGCCCGACCAGGTGCCGGCCCAGGTCGCCGGCCGCGTCGCCCTGATCGAGCGGGGCAGCCAGGTCGACGTCGGCGTGACCGGCTCGGGCGCGTTCGCCAACAAGGTCGCGCAGGTGACCGCGCAGGGCGCGATCGCCGCGCTGATCTTCAACAACGTTCCCGGTGAGCTCGAGGCCGCGACGGCGGCGGCGTCCACCATCCCCGTCTACGGCCTCTCGAAGGCCAGCGGCGAGTACCTGCGCGACACGCTCGGCTTCCAGAGTCCGCTCTTCGACCCGGAGAGCTCGCTCACGTGGGGGACGCTCTCGAGCTTCCCCGTGCGCCTCAACCTGCCCGACGCGAGCACCTTCGCCCCCAGCACGACCGGCTTCTCCTCGCGTGGGCCGATCGCGAACAGCCGCTACGTCAAGCCGGACGTCACGGCGCCCGGCGAGAACATCTACGGCGGCACGATCGCGGCCGGTGGCGTGTCGACCGGTGGGGGGACGATGAGCGATCCGAGTCGCTTCATCAGCGTCTCCGGCACGAGCTTCTCCGGACCGACCACGGCGGGCGCGGTGGCCCTGCTGCGCCAGGCGATGCTCGAGGCCGGCGGGGACACCCCCCTGGGCGGCCCCGGGCTGCGCAGCGGCGCCTCCGCGCTCGATCAGCTCGTCCAGTCCGAGGCCGTGCCCGCGAGCAAGGTCCGGGCCGCCCTGCAGAACACCTGCACCAACCTGCGCGCGGCCGATGGCGAGACGCCCCTGGCGGACGGCGACGACCGCTCCTTCATCCACGCGCTCGGCTCGGGCCTGATCCACGTGGTGCAGGCGGTCGATGCCCGGGCCTACCTGGGCACCAACGAGCTCCTCGGCCCGAGCGCCGACGACGCCGGGGATCCGGATTTCCTGCCGAGCCACAGCTTCGGCGAGAACGAGGTCATCGCGACGGGCGTGGCCGATCAGCTCGAGAGCATCACCGTGACGCTCGAGAGCGCCGGGCCCGGTGGCGCCGGGACCTACGCGCTGAGCCTGGTCGACGGAGGTGGCCTGCGGGGCGACGTCACCCGTCCGATCAGCGGGACCACGGGCTTCGACGTCTCGCTGAGCGCGCCCAGCGTGAGCATCGCGGACAGCCCGGGGAGCCGCGCCAGCTTCGAGGTGCGGGTAAGCGTCGACGGTCGCCCGGCGCCCGCCGGGCTCGCCGCCGCGGGAACGGACGTGCAGGGTCTACCCGCGACCGAGTTCCTGTGGTGGGTCGTGGCCAGCGGATCGAACGGAGAGGTGCTGCGCATGCCCTTCTCCTACCGTGCCGTGGTCCAGCTACCCGATCCCGAGCGCAAGCCGCCCTTCCTGGCGGCCATCGAGGACGACGCCGTCCCCGACCAGACCACCTCCGGAGAGGACCGCGATGGACAGTTCCACCTCTCGTGGACGTACCCGGCGGAACCCGCCGAGCAGCCCTGCGGCTTCGTGATCCAGCGCGCCCGCAGGCTCGCCGGGATCCACGCCGACGCCGCGGAGGAGCTCCTCGTGCAGGGGGACAACTCGCTCTGGACGGGGGACGACACGTGGACCACGGCCGTCCACCCGGACACCCTGACGAACGGCTATTCACCCGTGTACGCCGACGAGCAGGACGTCCGCCTGACGTCGGCCGCGCCGATCTCGATCCCCGAGGGGGGAGCGATGCTCCGCTTCCGCTCCTACGAGGACATCGAGGAGGGCTTCGACCACGGCTACGTCGAGGTGAGCGGCGATGGCGGCCCCTTCCTGCCGATGGCGGTCTACACGGGAGCCTTCAGCGGCGAGCGCACGATCGACCTGTCCCCGTTCGGAGGTCAGGACGTCCTCGTACGCTTCCACTTCGTCACCGACCAGCTCATCTCGGCGCCGGCCTACCTGGGGTGGTTCCTCGACGACATCGTCCTGGAGAGTGGCGACTTCCACGCCATCGCGACGGTCGACGGCTCGACGCTCTCCTTCGACGTGCGTCCACACAAGCTGCGCTCGATCGAGACCCTGACCGAGCACTACCGCGTCGCCGCCCGGTTCGGGGGCGGCTGCGCCGAGGTCGGGCCGTTCTCGAACGTGCGCTCGATCACGGTGCGCGGGGAGGAGTAGGGCCGGGGCCGGCTTCGCGCGGGTCGATTCCGGACGAGCAGGAGCCTGCCGGGCCGTCGCGTGCGTCCGTCCATGCTCCCGCCCTGCCCGGACTCCCGGCGTCCTGCCTCGTTGCCGCCGCACTCCTCTCACCGTCCGCTGCGCGCGGGCCACTCGTGGGGCGGCATGCTGACCACATCGACCGTCTGATCCTGGTCAGCTCCCGCGACCCAACGCTGGAGTCCGAGCTGTAGGAGCGCCGGCCGGAGCTCGGCAGCGACCTGAACGGCGAGGATAGCCGGGGCCGGCCTATCGCCCGTGCCCCCCGACGCTACAGTCATGAGCAG
>DASVAP010000409.1:0-24611 GCA_036376275.1 Planctomycetota bacterium
GACGGCGAGCGCACCAAGAAGAAGGCCAGCGGCCACGACCTCGCGCACCGCCTGGCGCGCGACCTCGAGTGGACGGCGGCGCGCGTGGCCGAGCACTTCCAGATCGAGGAGCTCGATTATCGCGCCAAGATGCGCATGTGGCTGTGGCCGACGCTGGCGACGCACCAGAAGGCGCAGGAGCACTTCCAGGGCACGCTGACGACCGGCGACTTCAAGATGCTCGGGCGCGACCCGGTCTACTCGGTGTGGCTCGACCCGCCGAACTTCGACACGGTGCCCAAGGTGCGCATGAACTTCGTGCACAACGCCGGGCACATGCTGCTCTCGAACGCCTTCCGACCGGTGTGGGTCGGCGACATCGGCGGCGGCTGGCTCGACGAGGGCATCGGGCACTGGTACGAGTACGCGCGCTTCGGGCGCACGCAGAACTACTGCACCGAGGAGGCGACCCTGCCGGACCTCTGGGAGAACGGCCAGTGGCGCGCGCCCGTGCGGCGGAAGCTCGAGCGCGCCAAGGAGCGGCTGCTGCCGGCGCTCCTGCCGCAGCGCACGGGGCAGATGCCGGCCCCCGACCACGCGCTCGTGTGGTCCTTCTACGACTACCTCCTCGCCGCGCACCCGGGGAAGGTGCGCGGGCTGATGGAGGACCTCAAGCAGAAGAAGGAGGCGCGCGCGGCGCTCTCCGAGCGCCTCGGGCTGGACCTCTTCGCGCTCGAGGACGCCTGGCGCGCCTGGGTCGCCGAGACCTATCCCGTGAAGGGCGACGAGCCGCGCAGCCCGGAAAAGAAGGACAAGAAGAAGTAGCCCCGGGGCCGCTCGCCAGCACCCGTCTGCGGAGCTCCTGGCCAGAGCGGCCCTCCTCTTCCGGAGCGCGCCTCAAGACGCGCGCCCCCGGCTCACGAGTAGACAGCGCGCCCGGCTCCGCGCCGGCGCTTGCTCGCGATGCCCTCCGCGCCGCCCAAGCCCACCCTGCTCCTGGCCGCGATCGCGGCCGGCATGGCCCTGCTCGTCGGCCTGGTGGGCTCCTCGCACCGCGCGGCCTCGCCGGCCCCCGCGCTCGGGCCGCTCACGCCCTGGCCCGTCGTGGAGCACCGCGCGACCCGGCTCGCTCCGCCGCGCGCGCTGACGGCCGAGGAGGCCTCGGCCGAGACGCCCACCGCCGCGCCGCGCACCGTCGAGCCGGCCGACCCGGCCGGCGACGCGCCGCGCACGCACCTGGGCGGCCTCGTCGTGCGTCCCGACGGTCAGCCGGCCGACGGTGCGCGCGTGAAGCTCGGCCAGCGCCTCGCGCGCTGCACGGCCGACGGCCGCTTCCAGCTCCGGCTCGACGCGGGCCTCGAGGCCGAGGACCTGATCGCGCACCTGCCGGGCTTCGAGCCGGCCGTGCTGGCGCGCTTCGGCGCGAGCGCGAGCCCGACCTACGACGTGCGCATCACGCTCGGGCCCGAGACGCGCACGCTCGTGGGTACGCTGGTCGATGCCAGCGGCCACGCGCTCCCCGGCTGGACGGTCGAGCTCGACGGGCCCGACGTCCTGCGCGACCACGGGCTGCGCGAGCCGGTCCTGACCGACCAGGAGGGGCGCTTCAGCCTGCCGGACGTGCCCGCCTATCCGCAGGTCGTGCGCGCCTGGCGCGAGCATCGCGAGCGCGCGGCCTTCTCGCTGCCGACCGAGCCCGGCGACCCCGGACTGACGATCGTCGCGGGCGAGTGATCCGCGCTCAGGCCGCGGGGCGGCTGCGCAGGAACGGCAGGCGGTCCTTCAGGCGGTTGAGCGGCAGCTCGACCAGGTGCCAGCTCGTCATCGCCATCGCGATCGTAAGGAGGAGCAGCACGAGGTCGTGCGGCAGGCGCGCGACCCACGGCGCGGCCCCCACCAGCCAGTCGTAGGGCGCGAACACGAACAGGTGATAGAGGTAGAGCCCGTAGGAGATCTTCCCCAGGTACACGAGCGGCGCGAGGCGCAGGAAGCGCGTCAGCGGGGAGCTCCGGTCGCGCCACAGACCGACGATCAGGGCCGTGAAGGCGAGCGCGCGCACCGTCTGCATCCAGCCCGGCTGGAACTGCAGCTCGAGCGGCGAGGCGACGCGCGGACGCTCGAGCAGGCACAGGCCGAGCGTGACCAGCGCCCCGCCCCACAGCAGCAGCACGTTCGGGACGGCCGGGAAGCGCTGCTCCTTCAGGAGCAGCGCCGCCAGCGCGCCCCAGGCCAGGTACTCGGCGCACACCGGCAGCAGCAGCCCGTACATCCAGGCCGGCCGGAAGGCCTCGAAGGCCGCGCGGCTCGCCATCGCGAACAGGATCAGCCCGCCCAGGAACAGGGCCCTGCGCGCGCGCGGCACGAGCAGGAAGAACCACGGGTAGAGCAGGTAGAACTGCTCCTCGATGCACAGGCTCCAGAAGTGCGTGCCCGTGCCGTGGTAGGCCGCGAAGAAGGGCGTGATGTCGGCCTGCGTGCTCGCGTAGAAGACGCGCAGGTTGTAGAGGTACGTCGCGTGCCACTCCGGCAGGCGCAGCGTGCCGAAGGCGAGCCCGAGCCCGATCGCCAGGTAGTAGGCCGGGAAGATGCGCAGCGCGCGCCGCGCGTAGAACACCCCCACCGTGCGCACGCGGTCCGGGCCCTCGCTCGCCAGCAGGAGGTAGGTGATCAGGAACCCGGAGAGCGCGAAGAACAGGTGCACCCCGTAGGCGCCGAACCACAGGTTCCTCGGCTGGCAGTGGAACAGGAACACCGCCAGGAAGCTGAAGAAGCGCAGCCCGTCGATCTGCCGGACGTAGGGCATTCGCCGGGGCGGTCAGGGGCGGCCCGGAGACGGAGGGGACGGAGTCACGCGCGCCCCATCGTAGTTTCGGGCGACGCGGCGCGCCTCCACCCGCTCGCGCTACGATCCTTCCATGGAATACCGTCGCCTCGGCCGCTCCGGCCTCAAGCTCAGCGCGCTCTCCTTCGGCTCGTGGGTCACGTTCTCGACGCAGGTCGACGAGGGCGCGGCCGGGGAGCTGATGAAGCTCGCCTACGACGCCGGGATCAACTTCTTCGACAACGCCGAGGCCTACGCGGCGGGCGAGTCGGAGGTGCTGATGGGGCGCGTGCTGCGCCGGATGGGCTGGAGCCGGGACAGCTACTGCGTCTCCTCGAAGGTCTTCTGGGGCGGCAAGCTGCCGACCCAGCGCGGGCTCTCGCGCAAGCACGTGCACGACTGCTGCCACGCGGCCCTGAAGCGCCTGCAGGTCGACACCCTCGACCTCTACTTCTGCCACCGCCCGGACCTCGACACGCCGCTGGAGGAGACGGTGCGCGCGATGGGCGACCTGGTGCGCCAGGGCAAGGTCCTGTACTGGGGCACCTCCGAGTGGCGCGCCGACGAGATCGCCGAGGCGGCCGGGATCGCGCGCGCCCTGGGCCTGGCCGGGCCGACCATGGAGCAGCCCCAGTACAACCTGTTCGAGTGCCAGAAGGTCGAGCACGATTTCGAGCGCCTCTACGACTCGCTCGGCCTCGGGACGACGATCTGGTCGCCGCTCGCCTCGGGCATCCTGACCGGCAAGTACGAGAAGGGCATCCCGAAGGGCTCGCGCATGGCCCTGGCGGGCTACGACTGGCTCAAGCAGCGCCTGGAGAGCGAGGAGGGCCGCGCGAAGGTGGCGCAGACGCGCGCGCTGGCCGGCGTGGCCCGCGACCTCGGGGGCAGCGTGGCCCAGCTCGCCATCGCCTGGTGCCTCGTCAACCCGCACGTCTCGACCGTGATCCTCGGCGCGACGCGCGCCGAGCAGCTGCGCGAGAACCTGGGCGCCCTCGAGCTCCTCCCGAAGCTCGACGCCGGCGTGCTGGAGCGCATCGAGACGATCGTCGCGAACCGACCGGAGCCGCTGGAGCGCTACTGATCGAGCGAGCCGGTGCGCACGGGGGACGGAGGCCGCCTCTCCGCGCTCCTCCGGTCTGCCGGAAAGGATTGCCGGGCCCTGCTGCGCGCGAGAATCCGTGGCCCACGCGCCGTCGTCCTGCCGCCGGACGGGGCATACTCCGGGTGTGGGATCGGGTGCGCGCCGCGCCCGGACCCCTCCGCCACCAGGAGCTCCGCCATGCTGTCGCGCTCTTCGCTCGCCCTCACCGCCCTCGCCCTCGCCCTGACCGCCTGTGGAGGGGGCAGCGGCGACGGCTCGGCGCCCGCCGAGCTCGGCTCGATCCGCTTCGAGATCACCGACGCCCCCATCGACCCCGAGCTCATCCAGCGCGCCGTGCTCGAGGTCGACGCCATCCGCGTGCACCGCGAGGCCGACGGCGCGGACGGCTTCACGACCGTCTTCGACGCCCCGCGGCCCCTGACGGTCGACCTCCTGACGCTGCGCAACGGCGTCACGCAGCCGATCGAGGCCGGCTTCCTCGAGCCCGGGCTCTACCGCCAGGCACGCCTGGTCGTGAGCGACGCCCTGCTGGAACTCACGAGCGGCAAGAGCTACTCGACGCGCGACGGCACGATCCACCTCACGAGCCAGGACACGAGCGGCTACAAGATCTTCTTCGACCCGCCGGTCGAGGTGCGCGCCGGGGTCGAGACGCGCGTCCTGCTCGACTTCCAGGTGCCGAAGACCTTCTCGCCGGTCCCGGCCAACGACCTCGACTCGGCACGCTTCTTCCATCTGCACCCGCTGGTGCGCTTCGCCGTGCTGCAGGAGACGGGCGAGCTGCGCGCCGTGGTCACGACCACCGACGACCAGGGCGCGCCCATCCCGGCCGCGAGCGCGGCGCTGTACGTGCTCGACCCGGGCGAGAGCGACCTCGAGCGCGCCGTGGCCGTGACCCTGACGGACGACGCCGGCATGGCGGCGATCCTGGGGCTCCCGGCCGGCACCTTCGACGTCGTGGCCACGCACCAGGGCCTCCAGGCACGCCAGGACGGGGTCGTGATCGCTGCCGAATCGGTCACGAGCGTCTCGCTCCAGGTCCAGTAGCCGTGCGGCGCCCCGGCGCGAGCGCCGCCCTGGCCTCGGCCGCGCTGGTGGCCGGCGGGATGGTCGCGTCCGTGCTGGCCCCGACGCACCGGCCGGTGGCGCCGGTCCTCGACCGACCGGCCCTCGTGCCCGAGGCGCCGGCCGCGGCCGCCCGGCTCGCCGCGCCGCCGGCGCGCGAGGCGCTCCCGGCCGCGCCTGCGCTCGGGACGGTCGCACCGCCCGCCGTGCGCGGACCCGAGCGCGCCGTGGAGGAGCTCGCGCGGCTGCTCGCGCACGAGCCCTTCGACGAGCACGACTTCCTGCGCGCCGCGCGCGCGCTCGCGCCGCGCCTCGACCCGGACGCGCTGCGGACCGTGCTCGCGGCCGACGGCTCGCCGGCGCGCAGGATCGCGGCCGCCGAGCTGCTCCGGGCCCAGGCCGAGAAGTCCGGCGGCCTGGCGCGGCTCCCTGCGGAGGCCGCGCGGCACCTGCGCGCCCTGGCCCACGACGGTCCTGCGCCGCTGGCCGACGCGGCCGCGCGCGTCCTGCTGGCGCAGGGCGGACGGGCGGAGGCGCGCCACTGGATCGCGGCCCTCCAGGAGGACGACGCCAGCCTGCGCCAGCGCGCGGCGCGCACGCTGGCCTGGGCCGACCCCGCGACCACGGCCAGCGAGCTGGCCGGGGCACTGCAGGGGATCGAGGACGCGCCCACGCGCACCCTGGCCGCCACGACGCTCGCGCGCCTCGCCGCGCGGCTCGAGCCCTGGGCCCGTGCGGAGCTCGCGGACACGCTCGCGACCGACGCCGCCGATCCCTACCTGGCCCGCGTGGCGCTGCGGCTCGCCGGCATCGCGTCCGATCCCGTGGCGACCGTGCTCGACGCGTCCGAGCCCGAGCAGGCGCGCTTCGCCGCGGCCGTGGAGCTGGCGCGCGAGCCCGCGTCCCTGGCCCCGGATGCACGCGCGATGGCCGTGGCCTCCCTGCGCGACGCGCTGGCGCCCGAGGAGCCGGCCGCCACGCGGCGCGCCGCGCTGCACGCGCTCGGCGCCCTGGCAGCCGCCGAGGCGGCCGGCGACCTGGCGCGCGCGGCGCGCGCCGATCCCGACCCGACCGTGCGCGCCGCGGCGCTGGTCGCGCTGCGCGGCTGCGACCGGGAGCTGCGGCGCGCCTGCCTGGAGGAGGCCGAGCGCAACGAGCCGGTGGCCGCCGTGCGCGCCGTGGCCGCGGGCGAGCGCGCGCGGGCCGGCGCTACTCCCAGGGACTGAGGATCACGTCGACCGCGTTGCAGTACTGGTTCCCGGCGGGTCCGTCGATGATCAGCGCCTGGAACGAGACCGCGCGGCCGAAGAGCAGCGGGTCGAGCGGCAGCGGGATCTCGTGCAGGGCCTGCGTGCCGTCAGAGAAGGCCGTGCTGTTGAAGAGCTTGGTGCCGCCGAAGGGCTGGGTCTTGACGAGCAGCTCGCCGCGCGTGGTGAGCTGTCCGTCGAGCGGCTCGTCGTAGCCGACCAGCAGCGTCGAGCTGCCCACGCCCGGGGCCAGGATGCTCGCCCGCCAGGTCGTGCCCAGCAGCGGGCTCGCGAGCGGCTCGAGGCAGTTCGGGTTCAGGCCCTGTCCGTTGCGCACGAAGGTCTGGGCCGGCGGGGAGTCGAACACGAGCCAGGCCAGGCGGTCGTGGTCGGCGTCGTCGAGCTTGCCGCTGCCGTCGAGGTCGAAGACCTCCTCGGAGGCCAGCGAGCGGAAGCCCTGGCCCAGGACCCCACGCAGGGCCACCAGGTCGCCCTCGTCCGCCAGGCCGTTGCCGTCGTAGTCGCCCGGCGCCAGGATCTCGGTGCGCAGGCAGGTCGCGTTGGGCAGCGAGTTGCGGATCGTCTGCTGCTCGCGCAGGTGGAAGCGCAGGCCCACGCGCGCCATGCCGTACTTCGTGTGGCAGTAGCTCATGATCGTGCCGCTGTCGGGCCCGGAGCCGTCGGCGCACTCGATCGGCGGGTTGTAGAGCTCGCTGTGGGGCGAACCGAAGGTGTGCCCGAACTCGTGGCACACCACGAACAGGTCCCAGTTGTAGCGGCTCGAGTGCTCGACCGGGTACGGGAAGCTGCCCGTCAGGCTCGAGATCTCGAAGGCGCGCTTGGCGACGCACAGGCCGCCGACGCCGCGCGAGGTGCCGCCGAAGACCGGGCTGGTCATCACGTGCACCGCGGCGCGCGGGATGTTGCGCAGCGGATTGGCGGTGGACAGCCACCAATCGTAGACGTTCGAGAGGCTGCGGAAGCCGGTGATCGGGCCCCAGGGCGGGGTCGTGTTCCACACGCGCAGGTACCCGTCCGGGACGTTGAAGCGCGAGCCGATGTCGCGGCGGTAGATCTCGCTCGCCGCCGTGAGCAGCAGCGCGACGTAGTCGATGCAGGCCTGGTTGCTGGTGAAGCGCGCGCGGAAGTCGTTGTCGGCCTCGATGAAGACGTCCGCCGTGCGCAGCGCGGGCGTCGCGAGCGCGCGCTGGACGTCCGATCCGGTCCCGTCCGCCAGGACCTTCTCGCCCAGGCCGCACAGGCCGCCGTCGAACTCGCCCAGGTCGTCGGCGCGCACGATCGTCGCGCGCCCGCGCGGGCTGCCGCCCGAGGAGACGAGGTACAGCTGGCCCTGGTCGTGGAAGTAGCCGTGCAGCAGGTCGTCGCCGATCCCGAGGAAGGCCGTGCCGCCCCCCACCACCGTCCCGGCGAAGCAGCGCACGCGCGGCGCGAGCCGCCGCTCGCTGCCGTCCGGGTCGACCACCACCGCGCTGGCGCCCTCGGCCATCACGCCCACGGGCCGTAGCTCGAGCCCGAGCGAGCCGCCGCCCGGCACCGGCACCTCGTCGAGCACGAAGGGCAGCCCGCGCGCGTGGCGCTCGGCCAGCCCCCGGAAGGTCGCCGAATCGAAGGCCACCGTCACCGCGCCGGCCGGACCCTCGGCCTGGCGCACGAGACGCGGGGTCGCGCGCTCCTTCGCGCGCTGGGGCAGGGCGGTGATCGGGGAGACCAGTACCGTGACGGTCAGCAGGATTCGCAGGGGTTTCAAGGAAGATCCTTCGGCCTCGTAGACCGAGTGGGGGGGGATGCTCCTCTTCCTCATTCGGACCATACCCCATGGCTCCGCGCCGGGTCGGGAGTGACGCGCGACTACGTGCGCGCCCCGCGCAGCTCCGTCCGCCCGTTCCTCCCCGCGGTCCGCGCCGATCCACGAGCCGCCCCCCGGCCATCTCCGTCGCCGATCCGGAGCGTCCGCGCGCGCGGCGGCGCTTAGAATCCGCAGCCTTTCGCCATGAGCCTCGCACTCCTCCTCGCCGTGCTGTCCCAGACCCCGACCGAGGCGCCCAAGGCCGAGGAGGCCGCGAAGTGGGACGTGAACGCCCCCGGCGGGCCGAGCCGCGAGACGCCGATCGACGTGCGCTCCGGGACGTGGATGAGCGTGGACGTGTCGCCGGACGGGCGCGAGCTCGTGTTCGACCTGCTGGGCGACCTCTACCTGCTGCCGATCGAGGGTGGCGAGGCGCTGCCCGTGGTGGGCGGGATCGCCTGGCAGATGCAGCCGCGCTGGAGCCCGGACGGGCAGCGCATCGCCTTCACGAGCGACGCGGGCGGTGGCGACAACCTGTGGGTCGTCGACCGCGACGGCTCGAACGCGCGCGCGGTCAGCAAGGAGACGTTCCGGCTGGTCAGCAGCCCGGCCTGGAGCCCGGACGGCGAGTGGCTGGTCGGGCGCAAGCACTTCACGGGGCGGCGCTCGCTGGGCGCGGGCGAGATCTGGCTGTGGCACGTGGCCAGCGGCGGCGACGGGCTCGCGCTCACCACCAAGGCGAACGACCAGAAGGACGTGGGCGAGCCGTGCTTCTCGCCCGACGGACGCTTCGTCTACTGGTCCCACGACAGCTCGCCGGGCGACACCTTCGCCTACAACAAGGACCCCAACGGCCAGATCTACGCGATCGACCGGCTCGAGCGCGCGACGGGCGAGGTCGTGAACGTCGTCAGCGGCCCCGGCGGCGCCTGCCGGCCGACGCCCTCGCCGGACGGGAAGTCGCTCGCCTTCGTGCGCCGCGTGCGCTACCGGACGACGCTCTTCGTGCAGGACCTGGCCTCGGGCGCGGCGCGGCCGGTGTGGGACGGGCTCGAGCGCGACATGCAGGAGACCTGGGCCATCCATGGCGTGTACCCGGGCCTGGCCTGGATGCCGGACGGCAGCGAGCTCGTGGTGTGGGCGCACGGGAAGCTGTGGCGCGTCGCGGCCAACCCCGGGAGCGGCATCACACAGCGGGTGAGCGAGATCCCCTTCCACATCTCCGACGGGCGCACGACCTTCGAGCCGGTGCGCGTGCCGGTCGAGGTGGCGCCGCGCACCGCGCCGGGCGAGGGCCCCGGCGAGTTCGACGTCAAGCTGCTGCGCTGGGTGCGGGTCGCGCCGGGCGGCGAGCGCGTCGTGTACCAGGCCCTCGGGCAGCTCTACGAGCGCGCGCTGCCGGACGGCACGCCGCGGCGGCTGACGCGGGCCACGGACGAGTTCGAGTTCTTCCCGAGCTTCTCGCGCGACGGCAAGCAGCTCGTCTACGCGACCTGGAACGACGAGCGCCTGGGCTCGCTGAAGGTGCTCGACCTCGAGCGCGGCATCACGCGCCCGCTGACACGCGAGCCGGGACACTTCGCCGACCCCGTGTTCACGCCCGACGGCCGCGAGGTCGTGTACCACAAGCGCGGCGGCGGCTACGTGACCTCGCCGCTGTGGTCGCGCGAGCCGGGCATCTACCGCGTGCCGGTCGCCGGTGGCGCGCCGCAGCTCGTCACGAAGGAGGGCACGAACCCGCAGTTCGCGGCCGACGGGATGCGCGTCTACCTCTTCAAGGCGACGCCCGAGAAGGAGGCCGACCGGCGCGAGCTCTTCTCGCTCGAGCTGGACGGCTCGGACCGGCGCACGCACCTCGTGAGCCAGTGGGCCACCGAGTACGCGCTCTCGCCCGACGGGAAGTGGGTCGCCTTCGTCGAGCGCTTCAACGCCTACGTGGCGCCCTTCGTCGCGACCGGGCGCGAGGTCTCGATCGGCCCGAAGGCGACGGCCTTCCCCGTGGCCAAGGTCTCACGCGATGCGGGCGAGAACCTGCAGTTCTCGGGCGACTCGGCGCGGCTCCACTGGTCGCTCGGGCCCGAGCTCTTCACGCGCGAGCTCTCCGACGCCTTCGCCTTCCTCGCCGGGGCCCCGCAGACGCTCCCGGAGCCGCCCGCCAGCGGCCTGAACGTCTCCTTCCGCCACCCCCACGCGCGCCCCGAGGGCACCCTGGCCCTGGTGGGCGCGAAGCTCGTCACGATGAAGGGCGACGAGGTGATCGAGGACGGCGTGCTGGTCGTCGAGGAGAACCGCATCGCCGCCGTCGGCCCGCGCCGCGCGGTCGCGATCCCGGCCGAGGCGCGCGTGATCGACGTCGCCGGCACGACCATCGTCCCCGGCCTGATCGACGTGCACGCCCACGGGGCCCAGGCGAACGACGGGATCACGCCCCAGTCGAACTGGATCCATGCCGCGAACCTGGCCTTCGGCGTGACGACGATCCACGACCCCTCGAACGACACGAACGAGATCCACGCCGTGGCCGAGCTGGCCCGCGCCGGCCTCGTGCTCTCGCCGCGCACCTACTCGACCGGCACGATCCTGTACGGCGCGGCGGGTGCCTTCGCGGCCCCGATCGACTCGCTCGAGGACGCGCGCGCGCACCTGGCGCGCCTGAAGGCCATCGGCGCGATCTCGGTCAAGAGCTACAACCAGCCGCGCCGCGACCAGCGCCAGCAGGTGCTGGCCGCCGCGCGCGAGCTCGGGATCCACGTGGTGCCCGAGGGCGGCTCGCTGTTCCAGCACAACATGACCATGGTCGTGGACGGGCACACGGGCATCGAGCACTCGCTGCCCGTCGAGCACGTCTACGAGGACGTGCTGCAGCTCTGGGGCCCGAGCGGCGTCGGCTACACACCCACGCTGGTGGTCGGCTACGGCGGGCCGTGGGGCGAGGAGTACTGGTACCAGCACGAGGAGGTGTGGCGTGACGAGCGCCTGGCGCGCTTCGTGCCCCGCTTCGTGCTCGACCCGCGCTCGCGCCGGCGCACGATGTACCCCGAGATCGAGTTCAACACGCAGCGCTCGAGCGGGATCTGCAAGGCCCTGGTCGACGCCGGCGGCGAGGTGCAGCTCGGCGCCCACGGCCAGCTCGCGGGCCTGGCGGCCCACTGGGAGCTGGAGATGTTCCAGCAGGGCGGGATGAGCGCGCTGGAGGCGCTGCGCAGCGCCACGCTCTCGGGCGCGCGCTACGTCGGGCTCGACCGCGACCTCGGCTCGCTGGAGCCGGGCAAGCTGGCGGACCTCGTCGTGTGCGCGGGCGACGCCCTGGCGGACCTGCGGCGCACGCGCCACCCGCGCTACACGATGCTCAACGGCCGACTGTACGACGCGGCCACGCTCGCCCCGGCCGACGGGCGCGGCGGCGAGGCGCCGCGATTCTTCTGGACGGGGATGGAGAGCGGGCTGCCGCTGCAGACGACGAGCGCCACTTGCCAGGCTTGCAGGTGAGGAAGAGGAGCGCGGAGACGCCCTCCAGCTCCCTTCCGTTCCTTCCTCCGCGTCCTCCGCGTTCTTCCCTGCGCGTCTCCGCGCTCCTCCGACCTCAGCGCGAGCCCGCCAGCAGGAACGCGCGCCCCGACTGCCTCCCCACCACGCCGCTCCACGCGTTCGTGATCAGGTAGTCGATCGCCCCGTCCCCGTCCACGTCCCCCATCCCGGTCGTGTCGAAGCCGAAGGTCTCGCCGGCGACGGTGCAGACCCAGGCCGAGACGAGCGCCCCGCTCTTCCCCGAGTACAGGTAGCACTTCCCGCCCGAGGCCGCCCCCTCGCGGCACTGCCAGGCCCCGATGAGCAGGTCCGCATGCCCGTCGCCGTCGCAGTCTCCGACGTCGGCCGTGCCGATCCCGAAGCCGTCGCCCGCGTGCTCGCCCGTCAGGACGTGCAGGCGCTCGCCGCTCTTGCCCGAGTGCACGTAGACCCGTCCGGTCGAGGGCCCGCGCGCGTTGTTCTCCCAGTCCGAGACGTAGGCGTCCGGGAATCCGTCCTTGTCGATGTCGCCGACCCACGACACGAACATGCGTCCGAGGCCCACGCCGGTCTCGTCCGCTTCGACGGTATAGACGAGCTCGGCCTCGGCGCCCGGCTTCCACTCGAACACGTAGGCGCGCCCGCCCTGCTTCTCGCCAGCATCGCCGGCCCCGACCAGGATCCAGGTCGAGCCGCCCTGGGTCGTGCCCGCCAGCGACACGCCGAACTTGTCGCCGGGCATCTCGCCGTCGAGCGTGAGCAGCCGCTTCCCATCCTTGCCCGAGAAGAGGTAGGCACGCCCGGCGTCCACGCCGGCCGAGTCGCTCTGGTCCGCGCCGACCAGCACGTCGGCGTGCCCGTCACCGTCCACATCGCCCGCGTCGCTGACCTTGCGGCCGAAGTTGTCGCCCGGGGCCTCGCCGGGGAGCGTCAGCAGCACCGACCCGTCCTTGCCCGAGTAGACCAGGGCCTGGCCGCGCGAGCGCTGGGCGCCGGGGGCGCCCGCGATCACGTCGGCGAAGCCGTCCTTGTTGACGTCGCCGGCGCGCTCGATGCCGATCCCGAGCTGGTCACCGGGCTGGCCGACGTTCGTGAAGAGCAGCGCACCGCTCTTGCCCGAGTACACGTAGATGCGCCCCGCCCAGGGCCCCCCATCGGCGTGCGAGGGCGCCGAGAGCAGCACGTCGTTCACGCGGTCGCCGTCGCAGTCGCCCGCGTTGCGTCCGATCCAGCCGAACTGGTCGCCGGCCGCCTCGCCCACGAACTCGTGCAGCACGCGCAGCTCGGGCTCGAACAGCGCGCGCGCCGCCGCAGCGCTGGCCGGGGCCGGATCTTGAGCGGGAGCGGCCAGGAACGGGACGAGCAGCGCGAGGGAGCTCATGGAGCAGGGGAGCGGGTGAAGCGCCACGGAGCGCGGCGCGCGGAGCGGCCAGCCTAGGTGCGAAGGACCTTCCGGTAGCGCGGCGCCGGCCCCTCGAACGGATTTCGAACTCCGTCGGCCTTCCGTTCTCTGCGCGGGCGCGCGGGTAGCGGCTGCTTCGATCCAGTTCCCTCGTCGCGCGGGCCGATCGAGCCCACTCGCGGAGGCGGAGGTGGACGTCCTGCCCGCGCACGGGTGCGCGGGCGACTCCCCGGACGGACCCGCGCCGCCCACACGTCGCGCACCATGGGACACGCAGCACGCTCCGGGATCCTGTCGCTCGCCACCACCCTGCTCCTCGCGGCCTGCGGCGGCGGCGGCGGCGGCGGCAGCGCGAACGTCAGCTTCGGCTTCCAGGCCGCCGGCCTGACGCTCGCCGAGAGCGACGGCGCGGTCAGCGTCACGGTCGAGCTCAACCTGCTGCTCCCGGAGCTGCCGGCCGACGTCTCGGTCGAGGTCTACGACCTCGGCACCGGCAGCGCCACCTCGGGCAGCGACTACGCGGCCTTCGCGCCGATCGTGGTGACCTTCGCGGCCGGCGAGGTCGACGGCGCGACGCAGGTCGTGACGCTCGATCCGCTCGACGACGACCTGGTCGAGGAGCCGGGCCAGACCGTGCGGCTCGGCCTGCGCGCGGCGGTCGGCGGCGTCCCCGCCGGCAAGACCACGCTGCTGGTCACGCTCCAGGACGAGGACACGGCCCACGTCGAGTTCGCCACGGACTCGAACGCGGCCCCGGAGGCGAGCAGCTCGCAGGCCGTCGCGCTCGCCCTCGGGTGCGCCGCCGGCGTGACGCTCGAGGTCCCGGTCAGCGTGCGCGTCTCCGACCTGCGCACGGGCACGGCCGTGCCGCCGGGCGACTACGCGGCCTTCGCGGCCCAGACGGTGACCTTCCCGGCCGGCGCCGGGAACGGGGCGCTCCAGACGGTGAACCTGAACGTGAACATGGACGCGGTACCCGAGGGCGACGAGACGATCGAGCTCGGTCTCTCGCAACCCTCGGCCGCCTGCACCCTGGGCGCCACGCTGACGCACGTCTTCACGATCCAGTCCAACGACCCGGCGGAGTT
This sequence comes from Planctomycetota bacterium, assembly GCA_036376275.1. Classification (GTDB taxonomy): domain Bacteria; phylum Planctomycetota; class UBA1135; order UBA1135; genus JABFRZ01. The sequence continues at coordinate 14,022 of DASVAP010000409.1, forward strand.
CGTCGCGAGCCAGGGGGCGACCGGCACCGAGAACGCGCTCACCTACGATGAGCTCGTGCACCTGGGCACGGATGCCGTCGGGGGCGCCGCCAGCGCGGGCACGCTCGTGCGCGTCGCCAACCTCGGCGGCCAGCCGATGGACCTCGGCACGCCCAGCCTGGCGGGCAACCACCCGAACGACTTCGCGGTCGAGGTCGAGAGCTCGAGCCTCGCACCGCTCGCGGACGGGGCGGGCGCGGGCTTCCCCGCGGCCGACGCGGGCGTCGCGCCCCTCGCGCTGCTGGCGGACGACGCCGGGCCCGGGGTCGTGATGGGGCTCGAGCCCACCGAGCTGGCGCGCATGGGCGAGCGCAGCGCCGTGGCGCTGCACGGGCTCGTGCTGCCGGAGCTGGGCGCGGTGACGCTCGAGCTCGCGCGCCGGCCGCTGCCGATCGCGCCGGACGCGCGCCTCGTGGTCGACGGCGCCGAGATCGCCGGCGGTCCGCGCACGCTGCTCGGCGAGCTCGAGCTGTGGAGCGGGGTCGTCGCGGGCCTGCCGGGCTCGCGCGCGTTCCTGGCGCTCGACGGCGCGGGCCTGCAGGGCTACGTGCAGCTCCCCGCGCCGGCCCAGGGGCTGGTGCACGTCTTCCCGGAGGGCGACGGGCGCGTGCGCCTGGTGAGCGAGCCGGAGCTCCTGGCGCTGGGCGCCTCGCTCCCGGAGGGCTTCTGCGCGGGCGCGCGGCTCGTGCCGGGCGCCGTCGAACCGCTCGGGTTCCTCCAGGACGATCCGGACGCGCCGACGTCGAGCGCGCTGACGATGGCGAACTGCCGCCTCGCGCTGGAGACGGACTACCAGCTCTACGACAAGTTCGACTCCACCGTGCTGCTGACGAACTACGTGACGAGCCTGATCGGCGCCGTCAGCGACCAGTACGCGACCGACGTGCAGGCGACGCTCTCGATCGCCTACCTCGGGATCCACACGACCGCCGACGACGGCTGGGACACCCAGGAGGCGCCGGGGGGCGACGCGGGCGACCTGCTGAGCGAGTTCAGGACCGCCTGGACGACCCCAGGCAGCTGGCCGGTCGCGGCCGACCTGGCGCACTTCCTCTCGGGCGACTCGCTCGGCGGCGGTGTCGCCTACGTGAACGTCCTCTGCAACCAGTCCTTCGGCTTCGGCGTCAGCGGCAGCCTGACCGGCACGATCAACTGGCTGACCTGGACCGGCCAGGCGGCGGCCTTCACCTGGGACTTCGTGGTCGTGGCCCACGAGCTGGGGCACAACTTCGGCTCGAGCCACACGCACGACTACTGCCCGCCGCTCGACCAGTGCTACTCGAACTGCAACGGGTCGACGGTGTGCACGCGCGGCACGCTCATGAGCTACTGCCACGTCGGCTGCGGGGGCATGTCGAACATCGACCTCTGGTTCCACCCGGTGACGGCCAACATCATGCGCCAGCGCGTGAACTCGAGCTGCCTCGGCCAGGCCGCGCTGATGCCGGGCGACCACGTTCGGTATCGCGTGCGCTTCAACCCGCTGACGACGACCGGAGCGCGCAGCGCGACGCTGAGCTTCTCGCACGACGCCCCGAACGCCACGCAGCCCTTCCGCATCCAGCTCGGCGGCAACGCGAACTGACCGCCCTGGGCTCGCCAGGCTCCCTTCTGGCCCCCTCCGTCTCCGTCTCCGCGTCCTCCGCGTCTTCCCTCCGCGTCTCCGCGCTCCTCTTCTGTTCGGGTCGGAAGCGGAGGAGCGCGGAGACGCGGAGGGCGCGGAGGAGAACGAGGGGAGTCCGATGGAGCCTGGCGGTCCCGGGCGGCTATCCTGCGCGGCGATGCGACTCCGCTCCCTCCCCGCCCTGCTCCTCCTCGCCCCGCTGGCAGGCGCCCAGGTGCGCTTTCCCACCGACCAGAACGCGCGCCTGGAGGAGCTCGGGACGGTCTTCACCGTCACCGGGCGCCAGCGCGTGCCGCGGCGCGTGACGCTCGAGTGCTTCCGCGCGGTCAAGATCCAGGGCATGGGCGACGACGCGACGCTGGAGATCTCCGGCAACCTGACGATGCGCGCGGCCACCGGCGGCAAGATCGAGTTCGTCGACGTGTGGGTCGAGCTGACACCGGAGTGCAAGGGCATCTCGCTGGGCGACTGCCTCTTCCGCGGCAAGGGCGGCATCCGCCCCTCGCCGGACGGCCCGATCGACGCCAAGCTCGAGCTGGAGCGGGTCGAGATCGACAACACCGCCTCGATGACGCTCGAGGCCTCGGGTGGCAGCATCCTGATGGACGGCTGCTGGACGCGCGGGCCGCTCACGATCCGCGGCGTGAACCGCTCGGCCACGACGAAGAGCAACCTGACGCTGGCGATCTACGGCAGCTCGGGCGAGGTCGAGCGCCGCATCCGCGGCCTGCTGGGCGGGATCACGATCGAGGGCCTGAAGGACGGCACGATCCGCACCTGCGACATCGCCGGGCCGCTGGCGCTGTTCCAGGACAACCGCAAGCTGGCCCTCGACGGCTGCAACGTGCGCGCGAAGCGCGTCGAGTTCAAGAACACGGTCCCGGGCGGCTTCAGCGGGCTCAAGGTCACCAAGAACGACTTCCGCGCCGAGCAGCTCGTGCTCACCGCGCCGCTCCAGTCCGGCAAGCAGGAGCGCCTGACCTTCGAGACCTGCTACTTCCGCGGCCTCGAGGACCTCGACACGATCCGCAAGGAGCTGCTGGACGACGCGCTGGACTCCGAGACCGGCGCCGTGGCCGTGCTGAAGGACATCCGCCCCGATCCGCTGGGCCTGGCCGGGACGGAGAAGTAGCCCGATCGCCAGATCGGGCTAGATCGCGCCGTCCGCTGGACCGCCGCAGATCCGCGGGCGGGCCTCCGGCCCGCCTGCGATCTGCGGCGCCTGCCGCTACCTCGCCAGCAGCTCCCGCCAGCGCTTCCAGCCCTCCTCGAAGGCCTTGCGGTTCTCCGGCGATGCGTCCGCCGCCTCGCCCGAGCGCAGGAAGCCGTGCCCGGCGCCGGGATAGACCTCGAAGTCGAAGGTCTTGCCGGCCTGCTCCATCGCGGCCGCCGTGGCCTCGACCCCGGCCGTGATGCGCGCGTCGTTCTCGCCGTAGAAGCCGTAGACCGGGCAGGCGATCGTCCCCAGCGAGGCAGGGTCGCTCGGCGCGCTGCCGTAGAAGACGTAGGCGGCGACCAGGTCCTTGGCGTGCGTGGCGTAGTCGAAGGAGCGCGCCCCGCCCCAGCAGAAGCCGGCCACGCTGACCTTGCCGCCGCAGGCCGGCAGCGTGCGCGCGTGGGCCACGACGGCGTCGAGGTCGGCGCGCACGCGCGCGGCGTCGAGGGCGTAGATCGCCTTGGTGGCCTCGTCGGGGCTGGCGAAGGACTCGCTCCCGCCGCCCTCCGGTCCGGAGCCCGACAGGAGGTCTGGCGCGAGCGCGAGGTAGCCCGCCTCCGCCAGCCGGTCCGCCACCGAGCGCGCCCAGTCGTTGAGACCCTTGTTCTCGTGGATCACGACCACGGCCTGGACCTTGGCCTTGACCTCGGGGAAGACGGCGAAGGTGCGCACGACGCGCTCGCCGACCTTCACCTCGATCCACTCGTGGTGGCGCGGCGAGCCCTCGAGGCGCGCCTTGACCGGGTCCTGGGTCGGCTGGAGCGGAGCGAGGACGAGCGCGGCGAGGAGCGGGAGCATGGGCAGGGCCTCAGGCCAGGAACTCGATCGCGCCCTGCGGCAAGAGGTACACGATCAGCATCGCGCCGCCGGCCACGGTCGGCACGTGCTTCGACTCGGGCGGGAACACGACCCAGCCGGGCGGGTGGCCATCGAAGGTCGGCGCGCCCTCGAGCGCGACGCAGTAGTTCACCTCGCCGTTCGGGTGGCGGTGCAGCGGCCCGGGTCCGGTCATGTGCACCACGTCGATCGAGAAGCCGAGCGTGGGCTCGCCCGCCTTGGCCACGCGCCCGTACTTGACCGGGAGCGCGCCGCGCTCCGCCACCTGGCCGGCCTCGAGCAGCGCCTTCAGCTCGGCGTTCAGCGTCCCGGCGGCCTTGCCGCGCGGATCGAGACGCCGCTCGAGCTCGGCACGGGCCTTCGCGGGCGAGGAGAGGTCGAGGCCCTGGGCCGCCTCGAGCAGGGGCGCGAAGGTCGTGAGCACGGGCGCGGCGCTCATTTCTTGCGCGTGTAGGTGATGGTCATCATCGGCGGCGCGTCGAGGCTGCCGGGGTGCATGCGGAAGACGTGCTTGTCGTGGCTCTCGAAGTGGCTGACGTTGACCATCTTCTCCCCGGTCATCGGGTCCGGCGCGAGGCTCTCCATCGTCAGGGTCTTCTTGGCCTCGTCCCAGGTGCCCTCGGTCAGGGTCAGCGCGCTCGTCATCGAGTCGACCCAGCAGCCGACGTACTTCTTCTTCTCCGGGTCCCAGCCCAGGATCTCGTGGCCCTGGAACGGCGCGCCCATGAGCTGCCCGTCGAAGTCCGAGGTCAGCCACAGCCCGCCCATCCCGAGGCGCGACGTCTGGGTGCCCTTCTCGATCGCGTCCCCGGCCTGGACCTCGGCGTTCCAGGTGCCGGCCATGTGCTCGAGCAGCGCGTGCTCGGCGGCCTTCGGCGATTCCTGCCGCGCGCGCGCGGCCACGGCCAGGCCCGCGAACGGTGTGGCGAGAAGGAGGGCGAGGAGTGCGGTTCGCTTCATGGGAGGAGCGGATCGGGGATGGGGAGGGCGTGGAAGGGCGACAGTGTACCTGGGCGCGGCCGGGGGGCAGCGGCTCGCGGGGAGCGAGGGACGAGCGGGGCCAGGGGCGCGCGTCGAGCGTGCGCGTGCGTCGATCCCGAGCGGAGGACGACGATGCCGGAGGCCTCGTCGCCCGACGCTCAGTCCAGCTGCTTCTTGAAGCGCAAGAGGCTCAGCGCGAGCAGCCCCGCCGCGCACAGGGCCAGACCCTGGATCGAGGGCAGGAGGTCCGCCGCGCGCGCCCCGCGCAGCACGATGCCGCGCAGGATCTCGACGAAGTAGGTCACCGGCAAGAGGTAGGTCAGCCCGCGGATCGGCAGCGGCATCTGGGCGCGCGGGAAGAGGAAGCCGGAGAGCAGCACGCTCGGCAGCATGATCACGAAGGCGAACTGCATCGCCTGGAGCTGGGTGCGCGCCAGGGTCGAGACGAACAGGCCCAGCGAGAGCCCGCACACGAGGAACAGGCCCGTCAGCGCGAAGAGCAGCGCGAGGTCGCCGCGGATCGGCACGCCGAACAGGAACACCATCACGCTGAAGACCAGCACCGCCTCGCCCGCGCCGAGCAGCGCGTAGGGCGCCAGCTTCCCGAACACGAGCCCGCCGCGGCCGATCGGGGTCACGAAGAGCTGCTCGAGCGTCCCGCGCTCCCGCTCCCGCGCCAGCGTGAAGGCCGTCAGGAACAGCGTGACGAGCTGCAGGATGATCCCGACCAGCCCGGGCACGAAGAAGTGCGCCGAGTCGAGGTCCGGGTTGAAGAGCAGGCGCGTGCGCACGTCGATGGCCAGCTCGCGCGCCGCGCCGGGGCCCTGGAGCGAGCGCGTCAGGCCCAGCAGCTTGGTCGTCTGCAACGCCTGCGAGGCGAGGTTCGAGTCGCTCCCGTCGATCAGGACCTGCACGCTGGCCGCGCGCCCGGCCAGCAGGTCGTCGGAGAACTCCGGCGGGATGCGCACGCCGACCTTGGCCCGCCCGGAGCGCAGGGCCTGCTCGAAGGCCGCCTCGTCCGTCACGCGCTCGTTCACGTCGAGCACCTGGGTGTTGACCAGCGCCTCGACCAGCTCCTGCGCGCTCGTGCGCCCGTCCAGGTCGAACAGCACCGTCGGCACGTGCTCGACCTCGGTGCGGATCGCATAGCCGAACAGGATCGTCTGCAGGATCGGGATGACGAACAGGAAGAAGAGCGTCGACGGCTCGCGCCGCACGTGCACCAGCTCCTTCAGGAACACCGCCAGGAAGCCGCTCCCGGGCTCCGGCCCGCCCCCGGGACCGCCACGCTCCCGCGTGGCCCCGTCTCCTCCGGTCTCCTCCTTCTCCTCCGCGTCCTCCGCGTCTTCCCTCCGCGTCTCCGCGCTCCTCCCCTTCCGGTCCGAGGAAGAAGAGGGCGCGAGGACGCGGAGGGAAGACGCGGAGGGCGCGGAGGCAGAGGGAGAAGGGCCCGAGCCGGAGCCCAGAGCAACGAAGACATCCTCCAGGTTGGCCGCGTCGGGCAGGGCCTCGACCGGCTGGCCGAGCGTTCGCTCGAGCGCGACGGGATCGAAGGCCGCGTCGCACAGCACGCGCAGCGCCTCGCCCGCCAGCGTCACCTCGCGCACGCCCGGCGCCGCCTTGACGCGCGCCAGCACCGCGGCGGGGTGCGGCGTGCGCAGCGCGAGGCGCCGCGTCCCGGCCGGCGTGACGGAAGGGTGCCGGATCAGCTCCTCCGGGCTGCCCTGCAGCAGCAGGCGCCCCTCGTTCAGGTACGCGACCGTGTTGCAGCGCTCGGCCTCGTCCATGAAGTGCGTGGTGACGAACAGCGTCACGCCGCGCCCGGCCAGCTCGGCCAGCAGGTCCCACAGCTCGCGCCGCGCCACCGGATCGATGCCGGCCGTCGGCTCGTCGAGGAACACGACCTCCGGGTCGTGCAGCAGCGCGCAGGCCAGCGCCAGGCGCTGCTTGTAGCCGCCCGAGAGCGTGCTCGCGAGCTGCTCGTCGCGCCCCTCGATCGCGGCCAGGGCGCACACCTCGCGCAGGCGCCGCTCCAGCGCCTCGCCCCGCAGCCCGTAGACGCGCGCGTAGAAGGCCAGGTTCTCGCGCACCGAGAGATCCCCGTACAGGCTGAAGCGCTGCGACATGTAGCCGATGCGGCGCTTGACCGCCTCGCTCTGGCGCCGCACGTCGAGCCCGAGCACGGTGCCCTCGCCGTCGCTCGGCGCCAGCACGCCGCACAGCATGCGGATCAGCGTCGACTTGCCGCTGCCGTTCGGCCCGAGCAGCCCGAAGATCGTCCCGCGCGGCACCGCCAGCGACACGCCGTCGACCGCCACGCGCGCCCCGAAGCGCCGCGTCAGTCCCCGCGCGACCAGGGCCGGCGCGCTCACGCGCTGCGCCGCCCTTCCTGCCCGGCTCGCTCGGTCTCCGCGCTCTCCGCGTCCCCCCTGCGCGTCTCGGCGCTCCTCCGTCCTCCGCTCACGACGGCGTCGCTTTCACTCGAACCACACGTCCGCTGCCACACCCGGCCGCAGCACGTCCTGCCCCTCCTCCAGCGTCAGCCGCACGCGCACGACCACGTCCGCGCGCTCCTCGCTCGTCTGCACGTTGTTGGGCGTGAACTCGGCCTGGGGCGCGACGAAGTCGACGCGCGCGCGGAAGCGCCGGCCGGGGAAGGCGTCGACCGTGACCGCGGCCGGCGCGTCCACGGTGAAGGTCAGCCGGTCCTGCGGGACGTAGGCGCGCACGCGCAGCTCGCGCGCATCGCGCAGGCTGACGATGGAGGCGTTGGGCGCCACCAGGTCGCCCGGCTCGAGCTCGCAGGCCTCGACCACGGCCGCGGCGGGGGCGCGCACGCTCAGCTCCTCGAGCTGGCGCTCCAGCGCGGCCAGCGCGGCCCGCGCCGCCTCCAGCTCGGCCCGCGCCGCGGCCAGGGTCTCCTGGCGCGTGCCCTCCTCGAGCAGCCCGAGCGCCTCCTCGGCCGCGCGCAGGTTCGCGCGCGTCGACTCCAGCACGGCCACGTCGCGGTCGAGCGCCTCCTTGGCGCGGATCGACTCGGCCACCAGCGAGCGCGTGCGCGCCTCGTCGAGCTCCGCCAGCGACAGCGCCGCGCGGGCCGCGTCGCGCCGCGCGCGCCCCGCCTCGATCTCCTGCCGGCGCGGCCCGGCCACCAGCTCCGCCAGGCGCGCCTCGAGGGCCGCCACGCGCGCCACCTCTCCGGCGCGGCGCTCGACGAGGTCGAAGGGCTCCAGCTCGACCAGCACGTCCCCCACCCCCACGCGCGAGCCCTCGTCGACGTTCACCTTCGCCACGCGCCCGCCCACGCGCGAGCCGACGCGGATCTCGTCCGCCTCGAGGAAGCCGCTGACGTGGAACGGCTCGCTCTTCGCCTGGCTCCAGCGCAGCGCGACGAGGAGCGCCGCGAGCACGACCGGCAGCACGATCCAGCGCTTGCCCATGCCCCGATCTTCCCCCCTGAGACCGCCAGGCTCCAGCCTGGCCCGGTGCGCCGGCTCCAGCCTGGCCCCGGAAGCGGGGCCCCAGCCCGGCTCCTCCCCTCTACCTCACCTCGATCCCGGCCACCTCCGCCGGGAACCTGCGCCGGTTCTTCTCCCACCACTCCGCCCACCAGGTCCCGTCGTAGGTCTTCTGCCAGGTCACGCCCGTGAGCTTCGCCAGCCCGAAGTACCCGACGTCGTAGGCCAGCTTGCCCGTCCGGTCGCGCAGCAGGATCCCGATCATGCGCGGGATCGCGGCCGGATCGCCGATCTCCGCCAGCGCCCGGCCCGCGACGGCCGTGGCGCTCGCCTCCGCCAGCGTCGCGCGCTCGAGGTAGCCGAGCAGCACGTCCTGCGCCCAGCCGCAGTCCTTGCGCGCGAGCGCGTCGAAGGCCGCCGCGACGAGCTCCGGCGGCGAGGGCTGCTCGATCACGGGCACGACCCAGCTCCGCAGCCACCCCTCACCGGCCCCCAGCGTGCCCGACCAGCGCAGCGCGACGCGCTGGACCTCCACGTTCGCGTCGCCGAGCGCCACCTCGAGCAGGCGCAGCCCGCCGGCCGCGCGCATCACCGCCGCCAGGTCGACCCCGGCCGGCCCGCCGGCGCGGAGGTCGAGCTGGCGCAGGCCGAGCAGGCGCTCGGCGCGCGCCGCGGGCGTGCCGGCGAGCATCTCGGCCACGAAGAGCCGCGCGCTGTCGCTCAGGACCTCGCCCACGGGCCGCCGGCGGTTCGTCTCGGCCCAGCTCAGATACCCCTCGTAGTCGAGCGCGAAGTCGCGGAAGGCGTAGCTCTCGAGGTAATCGAAGGCGCGCTCCTGGACCGAGGGCACCGCGTCGGTCGCCGCGAGGTGCAGCACCTGGAGCGCGTGCACGTGGCCGCCGTCGAACACGAACGGCTTGAGCGCCTGCTCCTTGACCGGCACCGAGAGGTGCGGCCAGAGGGCCGTCAGCAGCGCCAGCGCCTCGTCGGGCGGGAGCGCGGCGAGCTCCCCGGTGACCTCGAGGCCGTGGCGCCAGTCGTCGGGACGCTCCTGGTAACGCGCGAGCCAGTGGGCGAGCGTCTGCTCGAAGGGCGGCGCGGCCGGACGCACCGCGGCGGCCGCCGGGCCCGGGTCGCCGGCGCTCCGCGCGGGAGCATTGGTGCTCGCCGGGCGCGCCTCGGCCGCGTGCGCCGTCGTCGCAGCCGCCGCGAGCGGCGCCTCGGCCTCGAGGGCGGTCCCGCCGCGCGCCGCGGCGCCGGAACCCTCCAGCGCGACCCAGGCGACAGCCAGCGAGGCCAGCGTCGCCGCCGCGCCGACCACGACCGCCTTCGAGGCGAGCGCGCCGCCCAGGGTGAGCCCGAGCGTCGCCAGCGAGCCCAGGGCCGCCGTCGTGGGCGCGCAGCCCGCCGCGCGCAGGACCTCGGCGCGCACGCTGGCGAGGCCGCGCGTCGGCAGCGCGAGCAGGCCGTGGGCCGCGAAGCGCGGCGCGAGCGCGCGGCGCAGCTCCTCGAGCCCGCGGTGGATCTGGCTGCGCACCGTGCCGGGCGAGCGTCCGAGCGTGCGCGCGATGTGCTCCGGCCGGCGCTCCTCGAAGAGCAGCGGCTCCAGCACCTCGCGGTAGTGCCGCGGCAGGCGCGCCAGGACCGCGCTCACCGCCTCCGGGAGCTCGCCCTCGGCCGCCGCCGCCGTCGGATCGGCCGCCTGGCGCTCGGGCAGGCGCTGCGGCTCGACGCGGCGAGCCGCGCGCCGGCGGGCCCTGGCCGCCTCGCGCCACAGGATCCCGTAGAGCCAGCCCTGCAACGGCGTCGAGCCGTCGTAGCGCGCGCCCTTCTGGATCGCGGTCACGAAGGTCGCCTGCACCAGGTCCTCGGCCTCGAGCGGGTCGCGCACGAGGTGGCAGGCGAGGTCGAGCAGCTCCTTCGCGGTGCGGTCGAAGATCGTCGCCAGGGCCCGTCCGTCCCCGTGCGTCCGGTAGCGCTGGAACAGCGCCGCCAGGCTCGCGTCCTTCATGTCCCCATTCTCCACGCGCGCGCCGGGCGTGGCACGAATCGCCCGGAAAGCCAGGGATACGCTCGGAAGAGGTGCCGGAAGCGTGAACGACGGCCTCCATGCGGGTTTCCGGGGGCTTCACCGGCGCGTGACCGAACCGTTCCCGAGCGTGAATCGAGCCGGACACGGGCCGTGCCCGATGGAACGACGGGACGCACCGGGGTCGCGCCCAGGGGAGCACGCACATGGAACATCGCCAGCGCACGCACGGCCTTCTCGCCGCCATCCTGCTCGCGGCCTGCGCACCGGAGCCGGCGCCGCCGGAGCTCGACGATCCGCTGCCGGGCCTGACGGCCGACCAGCTCGCGCGCTTCGAGCAGGGCGAGGAGCTGTTCGAGAGCGCCTTCACGCCCGCCCAGGGCCTCGGGCCGCTCTTCAACGCCGA
>DASVAP010000232.1:0-24045 GCA_036376275.1 Planctomycetota bacterium
CGGACCGCCTGGCGCCCTTCGAGAGCTCGACCGCACGGGCGCCAGCGGGCCGGACAAGCGGGTCACGGACGAGGGCGGGGCCCCAGGGGGCGAGCCGACTCCGACAACGCACCCGCTCCACACGGCAGCCCGAAGCCCAGAGAAGAAAGAGAATCGCGAAGACGCGAAGGAGGCCGCGGAGGCCACGGGGGCCAGACGCAATGGAGAGGAGAAAGAGAAAGAAGTAGCCCCGCCCAGCCCCAGCGCTCCCGCGCCGGCCCTACCGCGCCGACTCCAGCGCGCGCGGGTAGCGCACGAAGCTCTCCAGCGCGAGCGTCATCAGCGCCGTCGCGCACACGCGGCCCATCGAGGCGCCCCAGGGGCCGATCGGGTCCCACGACCCCTCGGCGTCGCCGCTGCGTGACTGCTCGAGGATCACGCTCTTGCGCAGCGCGTCCTTCCAGGCGTCGAAGTAGGGCGCGCCGTACTCCTGCAGCGCCAGCGTCCCGTAGAACCAGTAGTACTGGTCGCCGCCGAGGCGCGCGTCGAGCACGGGCGGCTTCGCGGCCAGGAGGCGCGCGTGCGTGGCGAGCAGCGGTTCCTCCTTCGGCGTCTGGCCCAGCTGCAGGCGCGTCAAGAGGCCGACGGCCGTCATCGCCTCGCCCATCTCGGGCGGGTAGTCCTGGTTGCCCGTCGTGCGCGCCGAGAGCTCGCCGCGCGTCGAGTAGCCGACGCGGCCCGTGTCCGGGAGGGTCATGGCCTCGATCCAGGTCAGCGCGCCCACGAAGGGTGCCTCGTCGACCGCGAAGCCGGCGGCGCGCGCCGCCAGCAGGGCCTGCACGGCCCAGCCGGTGACGGACGTGTCGCTCTGGCCCGCCGGCGGCACGTCGTAGCGCCAGCCGGCCTCGGGGTTGCGCGCGAAGAGCAGGAACGACACGGCGCGCTCGGCCGGCGCGCGCAGGGCCTCGCCGCCGAGCCCGACGGCCTCGCACAGCGCGGCCGTCGCCATCGAATGCCCGTACAGGAAGTCGTGCATGTTGCGCTCGCCGATCAGGCCCTCGGAGGCCTGCTGGCGCGCGAGCCAGTCGAGCCCGCGCAGCACGACCTCGCGGTGCGCACCGACCAGCGGCGTGTGCCCGTCGCCCAGGAAAGCGAGCAGCGCCAGCGCGGTCGTGCCCACATCGTGCCCCGGCGCGCCGGGGCCGCTGCAGGCGCCCTTGCCGAGCTTGCCGCACTGCTCCGGGAAGACGTCGATGCTCCAGCGCCCGTCCGGATGCTGGTGCGCGACGAGCCAGCGCAGCGCGCGCGCCACCGCCTCCTGCGTGCCGCCCGGAGCGAAGCGGTAGGCCTCGGTGCGAGCGCGCCCGAAGCGCAGGCGGTAGGCGGGCAGGAGCGTGGGCGTGGCGTCGGGCGTCGCGGCCTCGGCGCCGGAGGGCTCGTGGCGCCGGTCGCGCTCGAAGAGCGGCGGATCCTGCAGCACGTCGCGCAGCCCGACGCCGCCCCTGGGCCCGGGCACGTCCGCCTGCCAGAAGGCGAGGTCGTGGCGCGTGAGGCTCCACAGCGACAGCCAGGCGCGCGCCAGCTCGCGCGCCGCCGGCGCGTCCGGCGGACCGGCGCTGCCGTGGCGCGAGAGCGCGTGCCCCGCGCACAGCGGCCGCAGCACCGCCATCTCGAGGAAGCCGAGGTCCGCGCGGCCCGCGGGCGTCTCGGGGTCGAGCGCGCGCAGGAGCTCGAGCACGACCGGGATCGCCGGCACGCCCGCCACCGCCAGGCGCGTGCCCAGCTCCTGCGGCAGCGCGCGGCTGGCCAGCGCCTCTGTCAGCGCGGCGGCGAGCTCCACGCGCTCCGCCGGCCAGCCGAGCGGCGAGGGCTCGGGCGCCGGCCAGCGCGCCGGATCGAGGGGCGGCGGCGCCTCGACCGGGATCGTCCCGGCCCACTCGCCCTCGACGTAGCGGCCCGTGAGGAGCAGCGCCGAGGGCACGCCGTCGGGATGGAAGAAGCGCCACTCACCGTCGCGCTTCCCGCCCGTGAAGAGACCCTCGAGCTGCACGCTCCCGTCCGGCCAGTAGCTCGTCCACGGGCCCTCGCGCAGGTTGTCGACCAGGTAGCCGCGGTAGTGCCGGCCGTCCTCCTTGGAGCGGTAGACGACGAGCTGGTGGATGCCCGAGGCCGCCAGGTCCTTCGACCCGTCGGCGCGCCAGAAGTTCCAGCGCCCGTCGCGCGCGCCGCGCACGTAGCCGCCCTTCGACTCGGGGCTCCCGTCGGGGTGGAAGGTCTCCCAGGTGCCGCTCTTCAGGCCATCGGCGAAGCTGCCCTTCGCCGCCAGCGTGCCGTCGGGGTGATGGAAGACCCAGGGGCCGCTCTCCAGGCCGTGCTCGAAGGCGCCCTCGGACTCGAGCTGGCCGTTCGCGTGGAAGGAGCGGTAGGGACCGTGCCTGTGCTCCTTGCCGTCGGGGTCGATCGCGACCTCGTACTCGGCGCGCGTGCCGCCCTCCGGCCAGCGCTCGGTCCGCGTCTCCTGCAGAGCGAGCCCGGCCACAAGAATCCAGGCCAGGAGCATCGGGTCCTCCGTCGGAGGAAGAGGATAGCAGAGAAGCGAAGCACGGAGGCGCGGAGGGGAAGACGCGACCTCCGCGCTGCGCTCAGCTCCCCGCCGCCGTCGCCGGCTCGAGCGCGGCTCGATCGGCCAGCACGCTCAGCGCCGGATGGTCCGCGAGCAGCGTGGCCGGGTTGTCGCGCCGTGCGCGCCCCTCGAGCAGCTCGCCCAGCCGCTCGCGCTTGGCGCTGCCGGTCACGAGCACCACCAGGCGTCGGCCGGCCGCGATCTCGGCCAGCCCGAGCGTGATCCCGCGCGTCGGGGTGTCCTGCGGGAACGGATGGCTCAGGCCCTGGCGCGTGGTGGCGGCGAGCTCGACCACGCGTGCGGCGTCCGTCACGAGCGAGCCGGGCTCGTTGAAGGCCACGTGCCCGTTGCGACCGAGCCCGAGCAGGACGAGCTCGGCCGGCCCGCAGGCCGCCAGCGCGCGCCGGTGACGCTCGATCTCGGTCGCCGGGTCGCGCGCGGCGCCGTCGAGCCCGTGGAAGGCGCGCGCGAGCCCCAGCGGAGCGATCAGGTGCTCGACGAAGAAGGCGTGGAAGCTGCGCCGGTCGGTGGGCGGCACGCCGACCAGCTCGTCGAGCTGGAACAGCCGCGTGGGCCCGAGGTCGAGCGCGCCGGCGCGGGCCCGGCGCACGAGCTCGGCATAGAGCGGCACCGGCGTCGCTCCGGCCGGCAGCAGCAGCGTCGCATCCGGCCGCGCGCGCAGCGTCTCCTGCACCAGGTCCGCGGCCCGCGAGGCGACCGAGTGGGGGTCGGGGAGGCGCAGGAGCTGCATCGGGCAGGGAGATCGGGAAGGGCGCTCGGGGGCTGCGGCGGGGAAGGAGGGGCAGGAGGATACGTCTGACCCTCGGTGACTCCAGGCTCGACCCGCGCCTAATCCTGCCCATGATCCGGCCCCGACTGCCGTCCGCGCGCCCGCCGCTCTCGCTCCCCCTGCTTCTGGCGCAGGCGCTGACCTGCGCCCTGGCGGCCTGCTCGCCGGCGATCGCGAGCGCCCCGACGGCCCTGCTCGCGCCCGACTCGGTGCTGGTCGTGCGGCTCGAGTCGCTGCGCGCCTGGGACGAGCTGGACCAGGCCCTCGGCCGCGACGCCGACGGCCCGACCCTCCTGCGGACGACGCTCGACGGGCTCACCCGGCCCGCGCCCGGCGCCGCGCCGCGCGCCGAGCTCGACGAGGGACGGCCGCTCTACTTCGGGCTCTCGCTCGACCCTGCCCAGCGGCCGGCCTGGACCCTGCTGACGCCCGTCACGAACGGACGCGCGCTGCACCTCGAGGGCACGCGCGAGACCCGCGTGCACCGCGGATACGCGGCGGCCACGAGCCGGCCGAGCCTGCCGCTCGCCTCGCGTCCGACCGCGCTCGCCGACGAGCTCGCGCCCGGCCTGTGCGCCGCGCGCGTGGACCTGGCGCGCCTCGTGGCGGCCTACCGGCCCCTGATCGACACCGGCTTGCGGCAGCTCGGGGCGGAGCTGGACCGCGAGCGGATCCAGGCGCCCGTCGCGCGCGCGGTGCTCGAGCTCTACCTCGAGGAAGCGCCACGCGTCCTCGACGCGGCGCGGAGCCTCGACCTCGCCCTGGCGCGCGAGGGCGAGGAGCTGGTCGCGCGCCTCGGCTTCGTGGAGAGCACCGCGCCCGTTCCCTCCGGGCCGCGCGCGGAGCTCGAACCCCTGGCGGCGCGGCTGGACCCGTCCGCGCGCTTCCAGCTGGTCTTCAACGGCACCGTGGCGCAGCTCCACGGGCAGACCGCCAGCCTCTTCGCCGGCCTGGAAGCGCTGCTGACGGTGGTGTTTCCCGAGCGCGGGCCCCTGCACACGCTCGGCACGCTCGCGTCCCTCACGGAGCCCGGGCTCGCGCTGGCCCTCGCGCCGGGCCCGGACGGGTTGCACGCAGCGGCCCTCGTGCGCTCGGGGCAGCCGGCGGAGCTCGTCGACGGACTCGCGCAGCGGCTCGAGGCGCCGGCCGACGTGCCGGGCCCGGTCCAGCTCGGCGCCGAGCGGCGCCTCGCGCACGCGGGGCTCGAGCTCCGTCTCTGGCCGCTGGAACTCGACGGCGCGGGGCTGGCGCACGTCGTCGCGGCGGCGCTGGAGCTGCCGGGCGACTCCGGGGACGGGCTGGCCTCCGAGCTGGCGCAGCGGTTCGAGCAGCTCGAGGGCGAGCACCTCTTCGCCCTGGGGCACTCCGGCGGGCTCGTGCTCGTCGCGCTCGCCCCCGACGAGGAGCATCTGCGCGCCGACCTCGGCCGCCTGCGCGACGGCTCGGCGCCGACGCCCGGCTGGACGCGCCTCCTCGGGCGCTGCGAGCCCGGGAGCCTCGCCCTGGTGGGACGGCTGGACCTCCGCTGGCCCACGGGCCCGGCCCCTGCGCCCGACGCGGAGCCGGCCCCGCTCGAGCTGGGCTTCTGGGTCTCGGCGCGCGGGAGCGAGGGGGAGCTCGGAGCGTGCACACGCCTCGCCCAGCTCCGCGCCGTGCTGGCGTCGCCGCGCTGAGCCGCTCAGCCGCGCTGGAAGCCGATCCAGTAGCCCAGCAGCATCCCGCCGCCGGCGGGGATGCGGCGCGTCAGGAAGGCGCTCATCGACTCGTTCTCCTGCAGGTTGAAGACGAGCGCGTTGAGCTTGCCGAGCAGGCCGCTCCAGTCGATCGAGGCCGAGCCGGTCCACACCAGGGCCTGCAGGCCGACGAAGAAGAGCGCCAGCAGGATCAGGGCGAGCTTGACGAACTTGCGCGAGGCGTAGCCGAGCGCGAAGCCGATCAGGCCGAAGAGGCTGCCCTCGGTCAGGTAGGGCAGCGCGCGCTCGAGCGGCGTCGGCTCGGCGGCCGGCGCGCCCTCGTCCCCGACCAGGCCGTGGGCGCCGGGCGGCAGGTCCTGGGGCGCGCGCTCCGCGCGGAAGCGCAGGAAGATCGAGCCCAGCAGGGTGACGGAGAGCAGCGCCACGAGCCCGAGCTGCAGCGGAGTCAGGCCGCGCCGCTCGGCGTCCTTGGGCTTGCTCATGCGCGAGAGGATCCGCGAAGCGGGGGGACGCGGCAAGGATGCGCCCGGATCGCGGCGCTCCCCGGGCTCAGTATCCGATGGCCTCGAGCTCGCGCAGCGCCGCGGCGTCGAGGGCCTTCTGGTCCGAGGCGGCGAAGCGGCGCCGGGCGGCCAGCGCGCGGCCCAGCTCCTCCAGGGCACGCTCGAGCTCCGTGCCGTCCTCGACCGGACGCGGCTCGAGCTCGCCCGGGTCGCGCGCGAGGTCGAAGAGGCTGCGCACGCGCTCGTAGCCGCGCGCGGCGGCCTGCGCGCCCGCGCCGGAGGCCAGCAGCTCGGCCAGCTCGGCGCGCGGCAGGCTGGCGGGGGCAGCGGCCGGCCCGACGTCCTTCAGCTCGGTCGCGCGCGTGATGCGCACGCGCAGGCCCGCCATGGTCAGCGTGGCGGACTCGCCGGCCAGCGCCAGGTCCTCGACCGTGGCGCGGATCTCGAGCTGCTCGCTCTCGCCCGGCGCGTAGAACTTGACGCGCTCGGCCGCGAAGCCGTCGGCCCCGGGCCGCCCGCGCACCTTCACGACCTGGCCCTGGGCCAGCTCGGGACCGGCGGTGCCGGCGTCGAACTGACGCTCGGTCTCCTCGTCGAGCCGCACGAGCACGTTCCCGAGCCGGAAGCCGGTCGCGCCCGGCTCCAGGACCACGCCCTTGAGCTCGGGCGGATCGTCCACGGGCTCGTCGCGCGGCTTGAGCTGCGTGGCGACGAGCTCGCCGTCCTCTACCTCGAGCTCCGCCTCCCAGCGCGTGCCCGGCCGGATCGGGAGCAGGAGCTCCGTCACGGCGGTCCCCGGCGGCGGCACGAGCTCGCGCAGCAGCTTCGTCGGGCCCGCGCGTAGCGACTGCAGGTAGCGGTCTGGGGCCTTGTGCTCGGCCAGGAGCGGGCGCGTCGCGTCCGGGTGCGCCAGGCGCTCGACGCCCTCGTGCCCCTCCGGCGCCGGGATCCCGGCGGCCGCCAGCAGCGTCGGGAAGAGGTCCACCAGGCTGACGGGCGCCGCGTGGCGCGCCGGCGCGCGCCCGGGCACGCGCAGGATCCACGGCACGCGCAGCAGGTTCTCCCACAGACCGTGGCCGTGGCCGAGCCGGCCGTGCTCGCCGAACTCCTCGCCGTGGTCGGCGATCACGCACACGATCGTGTCCTGCTCGAGCCCGCGCAGCGCGAGCCCGGCGAGGAGGCGCCCGAGCTCGGCGTCCAGGTAGGCCAGGGCGCCGTCGTAGAGCGCGACCAGGGCCTCGCGCTCGGCCGGCTCGAGGGTGCGCTCGCCGGCGTTGACCGCCTCGTACAGCGCGCGCGAGTCGCGTCCGCGGAAGGGCGCCACGGCTGCGGCGTCCGCGAAGCGCGTGAGCCACTCCTCGGGGACGGAGTAGGGCCAGTGCGCGTCGAGGAAGTGCAGGTACAGGAAGAAGGGGCCCGGCTCCGCGCCGGCGCGCGCCTGGTCGACCCAGTCCAGCGCGCGCCAGCGGATCGTGCGGGCGTCGTGGTCGCTCTGGTCGTAGTGCTCGAAGCCCTGCTCGAAGCCGTTGCCGGTGCGCAGGTGCGCGTTGTTCACGACCGCCCCGGTGCGGTAGCCGTGCGCCTGGAAGACCTCGGCCAGGGTCAGCGCGGCCGCCGGCAGGAGGTCGGTGCGCGCCTCGACGCCCACGCTCGCGCTGCCCTCGTAGACGCCGTGCTGGCAGGGATACGTGCCGGTCAGGAAGGAGGGCACGGAGGGCTTGGTCCAGCCGGCCACGGCGCTCGCGTCCTCGAAGACGAGCGCGCGCGCGGCCAGCGCATCCAGGGTCGGCGTCGTCGGGCGCCCGTAGCCGTAGGTCCCGAGGTGGTCGGCGCGCACCGTGTCGAGGCACACGAGCAGCACGTTCGGCGCGCGCGCCGGGCGTGCCTCGCTGCAGGCCGCCAGGGTGAGCGCGACCAGTCCGAGGAGCGGGCGCGCGCCGGAGGCGGGGCTCCTCATCGGAATGCGAACTCCTGATGGGCCGCTCGGGTGCGGCGACGGGCACGGGCGGGACTCACGCGCATCGAGCATCCAGGTTCTGCACTGCGGGTCCAGTCTTCGTCAGGCTGCGAGGTGGGGGATCGATCCGCGACGCGCGCCGGGCCAGGGCCGGGACTCGCCGGGAGGAGCGTCGCCACGGATCGGGCGCGCCCGCACCGAACGGTAGCGAACCCCGCTCCAGTCCCCTTTCATCCATGAAATTCCCCCTCCTCACCTCAGCCCTGTTCCTGCTCTTCCTCGCCTCCGCACCTCACGCACAGGTCATCACCGGACGCGTCGTCAGCGCGAGCGGCGCCGGCGTCCCGGGCGTGAACATCGACGGCTTCGACATCGACGACAACGAGATCGACCTCGCCAACGACGGGACCGACGCCGCCGGCTTCTTCACGACGACCGTGGTCAGCGGGCCGGGCGTGTACCGCTTCGTGTTCTATCCGCCGCCTCCGCCGGCCAGCACCCACCTGGTCGGCGAGCGTCCGAACGTGGTCGTGGTCACCACCACGAACCTCGGCACGGTCACGCTCGGAGCCGGGGTGCTCCTGACGGGGCGCACGGTGCGCACCGGGAACGTCCCGGTCGCCAACGTGTTCCTCGAGGTGATCGACGAGACCACCGGGAACGTCGTCCTGCAGGACAACGACAAGACCAGCGCCTTCGGCACCTTCGCCCTGGCGATCCCGCCGCACGCCTGCGAGCTGCGGCTCGACACGACCAGCTCGGCCTTCGTGCTCGGCTCGCGCTTCTTCGAGCTCGACCCGACCGGGCCCGTGGCCCTGGGGGACATCTTCCTGCCGCCGGGCGCGGTCGTGAGCGGGCAAGTGCGGCGCCCGAACGGGCTGCCCGTGGACGGCGTCGACCTCGACTTCGACAAGGCCAGCAACGGCAACCGCGTGTTCGTGCCGGACGACAACACCGATGTCCTGGGCAACTTCTCGGTGGTCGTGGCCCTCAACACCTACGACCTCTCGCTGTGCCCGGACGACGCCACGGGGCTGGCCGGCGCACGTCTCGACGGTCTGAGCATCACCGGCCCCACGAGCCTCGGCATCCTGACCCTGCCGGTCGGCCTGCGGCTCTCCGGGACCGTCGTCGATCAGCGCGGAGCGCCGGCGGCGGGCGTGGACGTGGACGTGTTCGACGCCTCCACGGGAGCTGCCCTCCCGCTGTGCAACGACAACACGAACGCCGCCGGGGCCTACTCGGTGCGCGTCCCGGCCGGGACCTACGACGTGGTCTTCACACCGGGTGCGGCCGGTGCGGCGGCGGGCGGCGACTGGCATCGCGGTGTCGTGCTCGCCGCGGACACGGTCCTGAACGGCACGCTGCCCCCGAACGGCCGCGGGAACTCAAGCGCGGGTCCGCCGCCCTCCGGCGGGACGATCCCGCTGCCGCTCGTGACGGGCGGGCCCGGACCGCGGCCCCGCGCGGGGCGAGCGCCGAGCCTGGCGCTCTCCGCGGCGCTGGAGCTCGTGGTGGAGGAGATCCGTCCCGGGGCTCCGGCCTTCCTGCTGCTCCGGATGCCGGGCGGTGCGAGCGCGATCCGTCTGCTCGCGCCCGCCGATGCCACGGGCCGCGTTCGCGAGCCGATCGGGCTCCTGCCCGAGGGCACCTGGCTGCGCGTGCTCCAGCCGGGCACCGGCCGCGCCAGCGGCCTGCACCGGTTGCAGCACCGCGGCGACGGGGGCTAGCCTCCGGCCGCGTGCGGCCGCTCCCGATCCTCTATCGCGACGAGCGCCTGGCGGTGGTCGACAAGCCGCCGGGGCTGCTCTCCGTGCCCGATGCGGGGGCCGGGGCACGCTCGGTGCCGGAGCTGCTCGCGGCGCAGGGCCTGCGCGCGCTCGGCGTGCACCGCCTCGACCGCGAGGTCTCGGGCGTGCTGCTCGTCGCGCTGGACGAGGAGGCGCTACAGCTGCTACAGGACCTCTTCCGCGCCCACGCGGTCGAGAAGGTCTACTGGGGCATGGCCGCCGGGCACGTCGAGCCCCCGGCGGGGCAGCTCACGTTCCCGATCCTGGAGGAGCCCGGCGGCGCGCGCGTCTCGGCGCGCGGCAAGCCGGCGCGCACGCGCTACCGCACCCTGGTGCGGCATCGCCTGGCGAGCGAGCTCGAGCTCACGCTCGACACCGGGCGCAAGAACCAGATCCGCGTGCACCTGGCCCACGCCGGGCACGCGCTGGTGGGGGAGCGCAAGTACGCGCGCGGGCGCGATGCCGTGCTGGCGCTGCGCAGCCGCCGCGTGGCCCTGCACGCCTGGCGCCTGCGGCTGCGCGTGCCCTGGACGGGGACCGAGCTGGCGGTCGAGGCGCCGCTGCCGGAGGACCTGCGCGAGCTGCAGGGGCGGGCCTGACGTCCGGCGAGGCCGGACGCCACCAGCGGCTCTTCTGGAGGTGGCCGGCCCCGCCAGAGCCCGCGGGCTCGCCCGCGCCCCCCCACGGCGCCCTCCGACCCCTTCTCTCTCCTCCGCGAGCCTGCGCGCTCCGCGGTCGCTCCGTCGAGCTGACGCCATCGGCTCGCCCGGCTCGATCGAATCCATCGCTTTTGCCGGACGGGCTCCATCCAGCTTCCGTGCGCGACCGAAACATGCGCGCGGGGAACGTCTCGGGCGGGAAGGACGACGAGGCGGGCCCTGGTCAGCTCGTCTTCGCACCATGCTCTCGAGGGGAATCCGACGGCCGCGTTCGCGGCCGACCACGGCCTTGGCCCGCGCTCCGCGCGCGGGCCTCTCGATCCTCGAGGTGCTGGTCACGCTGAGCATCCTGGTCGTGGCCGGGAGCCTCTTCTGCCAGATGCTGATCTCGGGCCGCCGCATCCGCCTCGTGAACCACGAGAAGACGCTGGCGGCCGACGCCGCGCGCGTGGTGCTCGAGCGCATGCGCAACACGCCGTTCCTCGAGGTCTACCGCGACTACAACGAGGACCCGACCGACGATCCCGGCGGCAACGGCACCGGACCGGGCTCGACCTTCGAGGTCGAGGGCCTGTCGCCGATGGACGGCGCCAGCGCGGTCGGACGCGTGCTGTTCCCGTCCATGGCGGTGCAGGTCGCCAGCGGGGGCGGTGGCGGCGGCAAGCTCGGGGGCCTGGGCGGCGGCAGCCTGGGCGGCACGACCGTGACCCAGTACCACGTGCGCGAGGACCTGGTCGACGCGCGCCTGGGGATGCCGCGCGACCTGACGGGCGACAACAGGATCGACTCGGCCAACCACTCGGCCGACTACCTGCTCCTGCCGGTGTGCGTGCGCCTGGAGTGGAAGAGCGGCACCGGCGAGCGGCGCTTCGAGATCGTCACGCAGCTCGGGGACTTCCTGATGCGGCCGGCCGCGCTGGCCTTGCTGGAGGAAGCCCCCGTCCTGGAGGAGGCTCAGTAGTGCGGCGCGCGGGCTTCACCCTGATCGAAGCGGTGATCGCCCTCGCGTTGATCGGACTGGTCGTGACCAAGCTCACCCTGGTGATGGAGGAGGCGCGCCGCGCCCACCAGGAGGAGAGCGTCGCGCTCGCGCTGCAGGACCAGGCCATGATCCTGCTCGACAAGATCGCCTACGCCATCGTGGGCGCCTCGCGCCAGCGCCTCGATCCCGAGCAGCTCGCGCCGCTGTCCGCGGCCGAGATCCGCTTCCAGATCAGCCTCGGCGTCGAGGACGGCGAGCCGGTGTGGAGCGACCCCGAGATCATCGGCCTGGCGGAGGGCAGCGGGCAGCTCTACTGGGGCCAGAACGTGGGCGCGGCCGGGGAGCGCGTCGTCGTGTGGGCCAACACGGTCAGCCAGATGCTCGAGGACGAGCTGCTGAACGGCGAGGACGACAACGGCAACGACCTGGCCGACGAGCTCGGCCTGGCCTTCGTCGTGGACGACAAGAGCGTCGTCATCCGACTGACGCTCGAGAACGTGCGCGAGGGCGGGGAACGACTGCAGGTGACGCGCGAGACCACCGTGACCTGCCGCAACTGAGGGGCAAGACATGAAGGCATGGACCAGGAACGGGGACCGGATCGACGCGGGACGGCGCGGCAGTGCGCTCGTGCTCTCGCTGATCGCGGTGGCGACGGTCGTGGTGCTGTCGGCGAGCTTCTCGCAGTTCGCCTCGGCCGTGGCCGACCGCCAGGCGCAGGCGATCGACAAGAAGCAGGCCTTCTACCTGGCCGAGGCGGGACTGACCGAGGCCTTCGCCGGCTTCACCTGCGGCAAGTCGGGCGTCGTGGGCGGCCCGGAAGCGCCGGCCCTGCTGGGTGACGGGCTGTTCTGGGTCGAGGCCACCGAGCTGATGCCCGGCATCTTCCGCCTGGACTCGACCGGCATGATCGGCTCGGGCCGCGCGCGGCTCTCGCTGGTGGCGCAGCGCGGGATCGACGGCATCGCCGCGCTGGGCGTGTTCTCGGCGGGCGAGGTGATGGTCAAGGCGGGCTCGGTGATCGACGCCTACGACTCGACCCTCGGCGCCTACGCCGGCCAGGCCGACAAGACCGGCGCCGCCCTGGGCTCGAACGGGACGGTGACCGTGGTCGGCACGCAGCTCAAGCCGACCACGATCCAGGGCGACGTGACGCCCGGCAGCGAGGAGACGGTGCAGGTCCTGGGCAGCGTGACGATCTCCGGCTCGACCACGCCGGCGCTGACCACGACCGAGCTGCCCGAGGTGATCGTCCCGCCCGTCACGATGGGGGCGGCGCAGACGCACGCCTCGCCCTATCCGCTGATCGTCCCGCCCGGCAAGGTCGGCTACGAGTCGCTCACGGTCGCGGCCGGCGCCGAGGTCGTGATCCACGGCCCGGCCCAGGTCGTGCTCGGTTCGCTGACGCTGGCGGCGACGGCCCAGCTCACCTTCGACACGAGCCAGGGACCCGTGCGCCTCTACGTCGAGGAGTCCGTCGACCTGGCGGCCGGCTCGGTCATGACCACCAGCTCGACCAATCCGGCCGAGGTCATGTTCCAGGTCCCGGCCGCGACCGCGCAGCCGGTCGCGCTGCGCTCCAGCGGTCCGTTCCACGGCGTGATCTACGCGCCGCAGACGACGCTCCTCCTGGGCGCGGGCTTCGAGTCCTTCGGCGCGGTCGTGGCCCAGGCGATGACCTTCGAGGGCGCGGCCAAGCTGCACTTCGACCGCAACCTGGCGGCCCTGGCGGCCGACGACGTGCTGCCGGTGATGCTCTCCTGGCGCCTGGACGAGCTGGGCAGCCTCCCGGGCTCGAACCCGTTCGACCAGCTCGGCGTGGTCAAGGGCTCGCTGGCCAAGCCGTCGCTGGCCCACGCCGACCAGACGCTCTCGATCGACTACTACGACGCGCTGAACGTGTACCACCAGTACGTCGGGCTGGAGAGCGAGTTCGACTGGAGCGTCGTCAAGACCGTGATCTTCGCCACGCGCGACGGGGTGGAGGTGCTCTTCCCGCGCGCGACCTCGACCAAGACCGGCACGTACAAGAGCCCGGGCGTGCTGCCGATCGTCGACGGCCCGATGATCTAGGTGTCCCATGGCTCGTTCGTCGTGGATCGGTAGGAAGGTCGCGCTGGTTGCGCTCGTGCTCGGGCTGTCGAGCACACTCGTCCGGGCCGAGGACGGCCCGCGTCCGCCCTCGGCGGCGCTGGCGGCGGCCTTCGCCGAGCCCTGCACGCAGGTCGAGCTGCGCCGGCGCCTGGCCGGCCTGCCGGCCAGCGAGCTGGCGGAACTGTTCCAGGTCGCCGCGCACGGGCTCCTGCCGGCCGCGAGCGGCGAGCCGCGGCCGCTGGGCGCGGAGTGGCAGCGCGTCGTGCGCGAGTCGCTCGCCGCGCGCCCGCGGCGCGAGCTCGTCCCGCTGCTGGAGGACCTGGCGGCGCGCCCGCCCTCCGCGCCCGAGAGCCGCGAGGCCCAGCTCCTGCTGGAGAGCGTCGGCAGCGCCGACCATCTGCGGCTCCTGGTGCGCCTCACCTGTCCGCCGCCGGCGCGCCCCGGGCTCGTGCCCGAGCTGCGCGCGGGCTTCGAATCGGCCGTGAGCGCGATCCTGGTGCGCGACCCGGCCGCGCTGGCGCGGCTCCCGGCGCTGCTGGCCGAGAGCCCGGCGGCGCTGGCCGCCCCGCTCGTCGATGGCCTGGCGCGCCAGCCGTCGGCCGAGGCCACGCGCCTGCTGGCCGGCCTGCTCGGACGCGCGCCGGGGCTCGATGTCCTCCTGCTCCTGCGCCTGGCCGAGCGCGGGCCGCTCGTGGGCGAGGCTGCCGGGCTGCATGGCAGCGTGCGGCGCTACCTGCGCGAGCGCGACCCGGTCGTGGTCGGCGTCGCGGCCCAGGCCTGCGGACGCCTCGGCGACGAGGAGGCCATCGGCGAGCTGGTGACGCTGCTCGGGCACGAGGACGGGCGCGTGCGCGCCAGCGCGATCGACGCGCTGCAGCGCCTGACGGGGCTCGCCTACGGGCCTGATCCGGAGCGCTGGCTGCGCTGGTACCGCGCCGAGGAGCGCTGGTGGGAGCAGGAGGCCGAGCCCCTGCTGATCCACGTCGAGCGCGGGCGCGGGCTGGAGTTCGTGCGCGCCTCGCGCGAGGTGCTCGAGCACCGCCTGTACCGCGCGCGCATCGCGCGGGCCTTCGCGCTCGGGCTCAGCCGCGCCCAGGACGAGGACGCCGAGCTGGCCTGCCAGGCCCTCGCACGCCTGCGCTCGCCGGTCGGCGTGGCCGCGCTGGTGGAGGCCCTCGACCACCGTGACGGGCGCGTGCGCCTCGCGGCCTGGAAGGCCCTGCGGACCATCACCGGCGTCGAGCTCCCGCCCGATCCGGCGGCCTGGGCGCGCTTCGAGGGCTGAGCGAGCGAGGAGACCGAGCAGAGATGCCGCGGCCGAGGGCCGCGGCGTCCGGCCAGGCTCTCCGGATCGTCCCTGGCGCGCGCTCTCCTGATTCTTGCCAGGCTCCGACCGCCGCGCGGGGAGCGCCTCAACCGGCAGGTCGCGTGAGGCGGGGCCGGAATCGGCCGCCGAGCTAAAGGGCCCCGGACCCTGGTCCGAAAAACCTTCGGTCCGCCTCCCCCCGAGCACCGCCCGCGATGAATCCCACGCCGCAGCCTCCCTACAAGCGCCGGATCAAGCTGATCAAGCCCCTCTTGCAGCTGAAATTCGTGGGGGTCTTCGCCGGGATCTCGGCCCTGGGCTTCCTGTTGCAGTCGCTGCACGTCGGCCTGCGCCTGTCGGAGCTCGCGGCCAGCGTGCCCGAGGGCGGCTCCTATCTCATGGCGGTGATGCCGGAGCTCCCGATCGAGATCCTGCTGGTCTCCTTCGGCATGCTCCTGCCGCTCACGATCGCGGTGGGGATCCTGGTCACCTTCCGCATCGCCGGTCCCGTGTACCGCTTCGAGACCTACCTGAAGGCCGTGCTGCGCGGCGAGGAGGTCGGACCCTGCCGCATCCGCAAGGGCGACGAGTTCCAGGAGCTGTGCGAGCTGATCAACGAGGTCACCGCCGCACAGCGCGAGCGCCTGGCCGCCGGGGACGTCCCGGTCCCGAGCGACGCGGCACGCGAGCTGCGCAAGGCCGGCTGAGGGGCGAAGGGGCCCGCGAGCCGCCATGTCGCTGCGTTCCAAGATCGTCCTGATCCTCGTGACGGTCGTGGTCTCGTACGCCGCGCTGGACAACTCCGTGCAACGCTTCCTGGCCGGCGAGACGTTCGGGCGCCTGGAGCGCGACGAGGCGCTCGAGGGTCTCGGACACGTGCGCCAGCGCATCGAGACCGAGCTCGACACGCTCTCCAGCAAGGCGCGCGTGCTGGCGCGCACCGGCGACGTGGCCGCGCTCCTCGCGGGCGCGCCTGGGGCCGGAGCCTCGCTGGGGGCGCTGCTCTCGCACGCCGGCGCCGACCTCCTGTACGTGCTCGCCCCCGACGGGCGTGTGCGCTGGGGCAGCGCGCTCGACTCCGGAACGCGCGAGCCGATCCGCGTGCCCGAGTTCCCGCGCGAGGCCCTGGCCCCGAACCACGTGGCGATCCGCTTCCAGCCCGGCACGCCGACGCTGTCCGGCGTGATGACCACGCGCCTGCACCCGCTGCTGTTCAGCAGCGTGGCCGTGGCGGACGCGAGCGGGCGCGCCCTGCTCGAGGACGCCGAGGGCGTGCGCCCGGCGGCGGGCGTGATCGTGCTGGGGCGCTTCCTCGGTCCGGAGCTGAAGCGTCGCATCGTGGCCGACGAGCTGCAGCTCGCCACGGGCGAGGCCGGCACCGTGCGCCGCCAGGTGTCGCTGCTCGCGGCCGGCGCGCCCGAGCTGCCGCCCGAGTTCCTGCGCGGCGATCAGGAGCGCATGATCCGCCCCGGGAAGGACGGCCTGCTGCACGCCTTCCAGCGCATCGACTCGCTGCGCACGGGCGAGCCGCTGGTCCTGCACGTGGCCCAGGAGCGCTCGATCGACGCCTACCGACGCACGAACGTCAACCTGACGCTGCTCTCGACGCTGATCGGCGGGACCCTGATCCTGTTCGTGCAGCTGCGCCTCCTGCAGCGCTTCGTGATCACGCCGCTCTCGGCCCTGACCGCCAAGGCGGTCGAGATCGGCCGGCGTGACGACACCACGATCCGCGTCGGCCTGCGGCGCTCCGACGAGATCGGGCAGCTCGCCGGCGAGTTCGACCGCATGCTGGGCAAGCTGGCGGCCTCGCGCGAGGAGGTCGTCAAGACCGCGCGCCTGGCGGGTCGCTCCGAGGTCGCGACGGGCGTGCTGCACAACGTCGGCAACGTCCTGAACAGCGTCAACGTGGCCGCCAACCTGGCCACCAAGAAGAGCGAGGACCTGGCCCTGGGCGACCTGCATGCGCTGGTCGGGGTCCTGGCCCAGCACGAGCACGACCTGGCCGAGTTCGTGGCCCACGACCCGCGTGGCAAGCACTTCCTGCCCTTCCTGCGTGAGCTGAGCGAGTCGCTGGGCCAGCAGCGCGAGGCGCTGCAGGGCGAGCTGCGCGCGCTCAACCAGGGCATCGAGCACATGGCCGAGCTGGTGCGCGCGCAGCAGAGCCATGCCGGCACGAAGTGCGTGCTGGAGAAGGCCGTGCTGGCCGAGCAGGTCGAGGCGGCCCTGGTGATCTCCGGTCAGACCCTGGCGGCCTGCGAGGGCCTGGAGATCGTGCGCGAGTACGAGCCGCTGCCCTCGGTCGACGTGGACAAGCACAAGCTCATGGAGATCCTCGTCAACCTGATCCAGAACGCCGGCCAGTCGATGATCGAGCACGCGGCCGAGCCCCGCACGCTGACGCTGCGCATCGCGCGCCACGGCGAGGGCACGGCGCGCATCGAGGTGCGCGACAGCGGCCACGGCATCGCTCCCGAGAACCTGACGCGCGTCTTCCAGCACGGCTTCACGACCAAGAAGGACGGCCACGGCTTCGGCCTGCACGTCTCGGCCAACGCGGCGACCGAGATGGGCGCGAAGCTCTCGGCCGACAGCGCCGGGCTCGGACGGGGGGCCTCCTTCACCCTCGACATCCCCATGCCAGCGGAGAAGGCCCTAGCGGCCGTCTGACCCATGCTTCCCCCCAAGAACCTCCGCATCCTCGTGGTCGACGACCAGGAGGCCATCCGCGACGACTTCAAGAAGATCCTGGCGGCCCAGGCCGGTGCCAGCACCTCCAGCGCGCGCCTGGCCTTCCTGGGCGGCTCGGCCCCGGCCGCGAGCGCGGCGCAGACGGCCTTCGAGCTCGCGCTGTGCAGCCAGGGTGATGCCGCCGTGGCCGCGGTCGAGCGCGCCCTGAGCGAGGGACGGCGCTTCGCGGCCGCCTTCGTCGACGTGCGCATGCCGCCGGGCATCGACGGGGTGCAGACGATCAAGCGCCTGTGGAAGGCCGACCCGGACGTCGAGGTCGTGATCTGCACGGCCTACGCCGACTACACGTTCGAGCAGATCCTGCAGGAGCTCGGCACGACCGACCGCCTGCTGATCCTGAAGAAGCCCTTCGAGCCGGTCGAGGTGCGCCAGCTCGCCAACGCGCTGACCGAGAAGTGGAACGTGACCCAGCGCGAGCGCTCGCGCCTGGCCGAGCTGGCCGAGGCCAACGAGCGGGCCCAGTCCGCCAGCCGCGCCAAGTCGGAGTTCCTGGCCAACATGAGCCACGAGATCCGCACGCCGATGAACGCGCTGCTCGGCTACGTGGACTTCCTGTGCGACCCGACGGCCGAGATCGAGGAGCGCGCGCGCTACGCCGAGACGATCCGCAGCCAGAGCGAGCACCTGCTCACGATCCTCAACGACATCCTGGACATCTCACGCATCGAGGCCTCGCGCCTGGTCATCAACCGCGCCGACGTCTCGCCCTTCGAGCTGGTCAAGGAGGTCCTGACCCTGATGGCGCTGGAGGCCGGCGAGCGCGACCTGCGCCTCGAGCTCGAGGTGCCGCAGCCGATCCCGGAGGTGATCGAGACCGACCGGGTGCGCGTGCGCCAGATCCTCCTGAACCTGGTGGGCAACGCGCTGAAGTTCACGCCCAGCGGCTCGGTGCGCGTGGCCCTGCGCCTGGACGCGCACGAGGTCTCCGACCACCGCTACCTGTGCATCGACGTGGTCGACACCGGCATCGGGATCGCGGCCGACAAGCTGCAGCACATCTTCGAGCCCTTCAGCCAGGTCGACAGCTCCACCACGCGTCGCTACGGCGGCACGGGCCTGGGCCTGACGATCTCGAAGCGCCTGGCGCTGCTGCTGGGCGGCGACATCGAGGTCGTCAGCGAGCCCGGGCGGGGCAGCACCTTCACGGTCAAGCTCTACGCCGGCGAGCTGCGCCGCGCCGCGCTGCGGCCCTACACGGCCGGCGACTGCCGCATCCCGGACGGCCTCGAGCCCGGCGCGACCCGCGCGAATCCGGGTGGAGCGCTGAGCGGGCGCGTGCTGGTGGTCGAGGACGTCGAGCTCAACCAGCGCCTGCTGGCGGCCGTGCTGCGGCGCGCCGGGCTCGAGGTCGACCTGGCCTGCGACGGCAAGCAGGGCGTGGAGCGCGCGCTCGAGGCCCTGCGCGCCGGTCGGCCGCACGACCTGGTCCTGATGGACATGCAGATGCCGGTCATGGACGGCTACAGCGCCGCGCGCGCCCTGCGCACCGCCGGCTACACGCGCCCGATCGTCGCGCTCACCGCCCACGCGATGAGCACCGACCGCGAGCGCTGCCTCGAGGCCGGTTGCAGCGACTACGAGACCAAGCCCGTGCAGCGCGAGCGCCTGCTGGCCACCTGCCGGCGCATCCTCGCCGCCGCGCGCGCCCCCGCGGCGCTGCCCGCGCCGGCGCCGGAGACGCGCAAGGCCTCGGCGTGAGGGCGGGGGAGCGCGGTACGCGCGCGCGCAGTACCGCCGTGCTGCGCCGGGTGTGGTGCGCGGCCGGCGGGCGCCTGCTCGTCGGGCGCTTGCGGCCCGTGCCGGCCCCACGCGGCGGCTTCCTGTCGACCTCCCTCGGCCTGCCGCTCCACGGCGGAACGGTCTTCGAGTTCGAGGCGGTCGCGCTGGGCGCGGCCCAGGCCGCGCTGGCGGCGCACCTCGCGGCGCCGGGGGTCTTCGCGATCGAGAGCGCCGAGGGCGCGCGTCTCGACCTCGGTCCGGCGCGCGGTGGGAGCGGCGTGGCCGTGGCGATCTCGTTCCTCGATCCGGTGGACGCGCCGCGCAGCCTGCTCCTGGCGCCCGGGACGGCCAGCGCGCTGCTCGCGACCCTCTACGAGCTCACCTGCGACGCCGAGCTGGCCCAGCACCTGGGCCGGCTCGCGCACGACGCGGCCGCCTGAGCGCTCCCGGTTTCCCGGCCCTCAGAGACCATGAAAGCATCGGAAGGCGCGCGAGGATCGCGCGCTCGGCCGATCCAGAGCCCCCGGGCCAAGGATGCCTGCGGCATCCAGTGGCCCGGCGGCTCAGCGCTCCACGTAGGGCGTCGGCGGCGGTCCGCGCAGCGCCTCCGGCACGCCCGCGTCGGAGAGGCTCTCGAGGAAGGCGACCAGGTCGGCCTCCTCCTCGTCGCTGAGGTTCAGCGGCTGCACCAGGCGCTCGCCCGGCGTCTCGGGCGAGGCGTTCTCGAGGCGCGAGTAGAAGCGCACGACGTCCGCCAGGGTCGCGAGCTGGCCCTCGTGCATGTAGGGTGCGGTGCGCGCGACGTTGCGCAGCGTGGGCGTCTTGAAGAGCTTGCCGCCGTGGCTGTCCTCGCGCAGCAGGCCGATCTTGACGCGCCCGGTCGCGCCGCCGTCGTCGGCGAAGGCGCTCTTCGTGTTGAAGGGGTCGACCAGCAGCCGGCGGATGCCGAGCTTGCGGCCCGGGTCGCCGCCCTCCTCGCCGACCGGCACGCGGTTGTCGTGGAACTCGAGGTCGGTGAAGAGCGGGCCGTCGTGGCAGAAGACGCACTTCCCGCGCCCGACGAAGAGCCGCGCGCCGCGCTGGGCGGCGGGCGAGAGCGCGCCCAGCTGCTCGGCCGCACCCGTGCGCAGGCCCTCGACGAAGCGGTCGAAGGGCGTCGGGCCGGAGACGAGGCGCGCCTGGAAGGCGGCCAGGGCCTTGCCGAGGTTCGCGAAGGCGCGGTCGGCGGCCTGCTGGTCCCCCGGCGCGAGCGTGGCCCAGGCCTGCGCGAGCGGGTGCTCCGGCTGGCCCTCGACCGGTCGGCCGGCGCGTGGCCAGCCGGCGAGCTCGGGCAGGGCCCCGAACACGTCGCGGTAGGCGCGCGCGTAGCCCGGGTCCTCGGCCACCAGGTGCAGCAGCGCGAGCCGGCTCGTGCCGTGCTCGCGGTGGTCCTCGAGCGGCGCCAGGGCCTGGGACCAGAGCGAGTCCTTGCGTCCGTCCCAGAAGTACCAGCGGTTGTGGGCCGCGTTCCACAGCGTCATCGTGTGGCGCGAGAGGCCCTCCAGACCGCGCGCGAGCGCGCGGCCGTCGGTCCAGTCGCGCTCCGGCTGGTGGCAGGTGGCGCACGAGACCGAGCCGTCGGCCGAGAGGCGCGCGTCGAAGAACAGCGCCTGGCCGAGGCGCGCGGCGCGCTCGTCGGCCGCGACGGCGTTGGTCGGATCCGCCGGCGCCGGCGGCACCGGCGAGAGCTCCAGCAGGATCGCGCGCTCCTTCTCGTCCAGCTCGACGGCCAGGCCGGGCGCCTGCGGCGCCGCCAGCGCGAGCCACGCGAGCCAGGCGCCGGCGCTCACAGCTCCACGGCGCACTCGGCCGTCTCGGCCAGCGTGCCCTCGAACATCTCGAAGAAGACCTGCCAGTGCCCGCGCATGTGCAGTAGCAGCCCCTCGACGCGGAACGAGCCGTCCGGCTGGCGCTCGGCGCGCGGGCGGCGCAGCATCCCGTGGCCGTGATCCGGCATCCATGCGTTCACGTCCAGCAGCAGCTCGGCCGGCGGCGCGCCGTCGCGCAGGACCCACACCTCGAGATCGAAGTCCGCGTTGCGCGGGATCGCGCCGGCCGGCGTGCGCCAGTGGACGACGTAGGTGCCGGCGCGGCTCTCGACCCGGGTCCAGCCGGGGGCGGTGAAATCGGGCAGGACCGGCGCAGCGGGCTCGCTCACGTGCGCGGAATCCTGCGCGGCGGGAGCCTCGGCCGCCTGCGCCTCCACGCGCTCGGCGACGCCCTGCGCGGGCCCGTCGCAGGCCGCCAGCAGGCCGATCAGGGCCATCCAGAGCGCCGCGCGGGCGCGGCGGGCGCGGAGGATCGGGAGCGAGCTCACGGGCACCTCATCATAGGCTTACCGGGTAAGGGGTGACCGGGCCACTCCCGGTGTGGTCTCGTATGGTCGATGGGTGGATCGTCGCGCGATCCACCCGCCCCCCTGCCACCCCCACCCAGCCCCGCCCCATGTCGATCGCTTCGTTGCTGCTCGGCGCACTCGCGCTCCCGCTCCAGACCGAGGAACGTCCCTTCCCGCTGATGGTGGGCGACCCCGCGCCGGCGATCCAGGCGGCGGAGTGGGTGCAGGGCGAGCCGGTGAGCGCGTTCAACCCCGGCCAGGTCTACGTGGTCGAGTTCTGGGCGACGTGGTGCGGCCCCTGCAAGGTCGCGATCCCGCACCTGAACGAGCTCTCGCGCAAGTACACCGGCGCCACCTTCATCGGCGTGAGCGTGTGGGAGCGCATCAGCGCCGAGAATCCCTACAAGGTGCCCGAGTTCGTCAAGTCGATGGGCGAGCAGATGACCTACCGCGTCGTCGCCGACCAGGTCAGCGAGTCCAAGGAAAGCGGCCCGATGGCGAAGAACTGGATGGAGGCCGCTGGGCAGGGCGGGATCCCCACCGCCTTCGTGGTCGACCGCGCCGGCAAGATCGCCTGGATCGGGCACCCGATGTCGATCGACGAGCCGCTGGCCAAGGTCGTGGCCGGCACCTGGGACCTCGCCGCCGCGGCGAAGAAGCACGCCCAGGACATCCGCCTGAAGGCCGTCACCACCAAGCTCGGCCGCGAGATCTCGAAGGCCAAGAAGGACAAGGACTACGCGCGCGCGATCCAGCTCATCGACGAGGGCGTGGCCCAGGAGGCAGGCCTCGAGGCGACCTTCGGGATCGACCGCTACTTCCTGCTGCTCGAGGCCGGACGCACCCCCGAGGCGGCGGTCTACGGCCAGCGCCTGGTGCAGAACGTCTTCGCCGACAGCGCCCCGGCCCTGAACCAGCTCGCCTGGTGGATCGTCGACCCGCAGGCCAAGCGTGCGCAGGGCGACTTCGCCCTGGCCGTGGCGGCCGCCGAGCGCGCCGTGAAGCTGGTCGAGGAGAAGGACGCCTCGATCCTCGACACGCTCGGCCTCGCGCTCTTCAAGCACGGCCAGATCGAGCGCGCGATCCACATCCAGGAGAAGGCCGTGGCCCTCGCCGCCGGCCAGCCGGGCCTCGAGCCGGAGCTGAAGAGCCGCCTGGCGGAGTTCAAGGCCGCCAAGGCGAAGCTGTAGAGAGGCTGGCAGGAATGCCGCGGCCGAAAGCCGCGGCGTCCTGCCAGGCTCTCCAGATCGGCCTGGCGCGCGATCCTCGCGCGCCCTCTTCTTCTCGCTCCGGGCCAGGGGCCGAGAGGGCGCCGCTCCTACTCGACTCGCCGCCCTGTGTGCGCGTCGAACCAGTGCAGCGCATCCACCGGCAGCTCGACCGCCAGCGTCGCGCCCGGCGCGGGTGCCTCGCCCGGGAGCGCGACGACCAGCGGCTGGCCACCCAGCTCGACCTGGACGTGCGTGACGGCGCCGAGCGCCTCGACCGCGCGCACCGGCAGCGCCACCCCGCGCCCGCCCACGACCTCCTCGGGCCGGATGCCCAGCACGAGCTCGCCCGCCTCGCAGGGCGCCTCCAGCGCGAGCTCCCCGAGTGCGAAGCGCCGCTGGTGCACGCTGCCGCGCAGCAGGTTCATCGGCGGGTGCCCCACGAACGAGGCCACGAAGCGCGTCGCCGGGCGCCGGTAGACCTCCAGCGGCGCGCCCACCTGCTCGATCCGTCCAGCGCTCATCACCACCAGGCGCGTGGCGAGCGTCAGGGCCTCGGCCTGGTCGTGGGTCACGTAGAGCGCCGCCGTGCCGTGCTCGGCGCCGAGCGCGCGCACGAGGCGCCCGATCTCGGCGCGCAGCTCCGTGCGCAGCCCGGCGTCGAGGTTCGAGAGCGGTTCGTCGAACAGGAAGAGGCGCGGCTCGCGCACCAGCGCCCGCCCGAGGGCCACGCGCTGCATCTGCCCGCCGGAGAGGGCCTCGGGCTTGCGCTCCAGCAGCTCCCCGAGCCCGAGCCGCGCCGCCGTGCGCTCGACGCGCGCCGCGACCTCGTCCGCCGCGAGCCCGGCCATCTTCAGCGGGAAGCCCAGGTTCGCGCGCACCGTCATGTGCGGGTAGAGCGCGTAGTTCTGGAACACGAGCGCGACCCCGCGCTCCCTCGGCTCCAGCGCGTCGGCGCGCGCACCGTCGATCCACACCTCACCCGCGCTCGGGGTCACCAGCCCGGCCACGATGCGCAGGAGGGTCGACTTGCCACACCCGGAGGGCCCGAGCAGGACCACCAGCTCGCCCGGCTCGACCGCGAGCGACACGCCAGCGAGCACCTCCGTCGTCCCGAAGCGGTGCGCGACGCCGCGCAGCTCGAGCCGGCTCATCGCCAGCCCGGTCCCGGCCGGAGGACGATGTCGCCCAGCTCGTTCGGAGCCCCGCGCGCGAGCTCGAAGGGCAAGACGAGCTCGCCCCAGCGCGGCACGGGCTGCTCCGTGGCGAGCTCGAGCAGGCGCTCGGCTCGCGCGAGCTGGCGCTCCAGGAGCTGGAGCTCGACCCACCCCTCCGACGAGCTCTTCATGTGCGCGATCTGTGGCGAGAGCGGGGGCAAGGACACGCGCAGGGCGAGGCTTGCCGAGGCCATGGGCGTGCCGCGCTCGTCCAGGACGCGGAAGCGCAGCACCGGCCAGGACTCCCTCATGCGCAGCTCGCCCTCGACCGTCTCTTCGGGCCGCGTCGGGCCCGCCAGCACCTGCCACGCGCTCTCGGCGCGCTTGTCGTCGTAGGCCGCGCGCAGCTCGACCGCGGCGTCGAGCGGGACCCAGGGGAGCTCCGCCCGGCCCGTC
>DASVAP010000412.1:0-14252 GCA_036376275.1 Planctomycetota bacterium
GGGGCCGACTTCTACGACTTCCTGAAGGTCGGCAAGTCGAGCCTGGCGCTGGTGGTCGGCGACGTCACCGGGCACGGCATCGGCCCGGCCCTGATCACGGCCTCGGCCCAGGGCAGCCTGCGCACCTCGCTGCGCCTGAACCCGGACCCGGGCGCGGTCGTGACGCTGCTCAACCAGGACCTGTGCGAGCGCATCGAGGACGGGCGCTTCCTGACGCTGTTCCTGGCGATCCTGGAGGAGGCCGGCGTCGTGCGCGCGCTCAACGCCGGGCACTCGCAGCCGCTCCTGTGGCGCGCCGCCGACCGCACGATCACCTCGATCCAGAAGTGCGGGCCCGCCCTGGGCATGATCGCCGACGAGGAGTACGCCTCGCACCCGCCGCTCACGATGCAGGCGGGCGACGTGCTCCTCGCCTACACCGACGGCCTGACCGAGGCGCGCACGCCGGGCACCGAGGACGACTTCTTCGGCGAGGAGGGGCTCAAGGCCGTGCTCGACGAGAGCGCCGCGCGGGGCCTCTCGGCGCGCGAGATCTGCACCCACGTGGCCGAGGCCGCCCTGGCCAAGTCGGGCGGCAAGCGCGAGGACGACATCACCGTGGTGGTGGCCAGGCGTCCGTGAGCGCGGACGCGGCGAGTCCCCATCCCGGCGGCGGCGACCTCCTGGTGCGCGGCGCGCGCGCCTACCCGCCCGGACCCGACGCGCCGCCGCTCTCCGTGCGCGTGCGTGCCGGGCGCATCGTCGAGCTGGGGCCCGAGCTGCCCGGCCGCGGCGAGCCCGTGCTCGAGGGGCGCGGGCGCACGCTGATCCCGGGCCTGGTGGACGTGCACGTGCACTTCCGCGACCCGGGCCTGGAGCGCAAGGAGGGCTGGGAGCGCGGCTCGGCCGGCGCGCTCTTCGGCGGCGTGACGGCCGTGGTCGAGGTCCAGAACAACCCGCCGCTCTCGACCTCGGGCGCGGCCCTCGAGGCGCGCCTGGCGCACGTGCGCGCGCGCTCGCGCGTCGACTTCGGGTGCCTCGCGAACCTGCTGCCGGCCTCGGTCGAGGAGCTGGCGGCCATGGCGCCGCTGACGCCGGCCTTCAAGCTCTTCCTGGGCGGCTCGACCGGCATGGGCGGGCTCGAGGACCGCGAGACGCTGCGCATGCTGTTCGCCGCCGCGGCCCGCGCCGGGCGCATGATCGTGGCCCACTGCGAGGACGAGGAGCTGCTCAAGGAAGGCAAGCACCGCCACAAGGGCGCCACGGTGGCCGAGCACCACCTGGTGCGCTCGCACGCGGCCGAGGAGCGCTCGATCGACACCGCGATCGAGCTCGCGCGCACGACCGGGGCCGGGCTGCACGTGTTCCACATCTCGGCCGCCGGCGGGGTCGCGCGCGTGCGCGCGGCGCGCGCGGCCGGGCTCGCGATCGGCTCCAGCACCGCGCCGCACTACCTGCTGCTCTCCTGCGAGGACGCGCCCAGGCTCGGCAACTTCCTCAAGGTCAACCCCTCGATCAAGACGCCGGCCGACGCCGAGGCGATCCTGGCCGGGCTGCGCGACGGCACGGTCGAGGCGATCGGCACCGACCATGCGCCGCACCCGCGCGACGAGAAGGAGCGCCCCTACGAGCACGCGCCCTCGGGCATGCCCTCGGTCGACCTGCTGTGGCCGCTGACCTGGGAGCTGGTGCGCCGCGGCTGGCTCACGCCGGAGTGCGCCCTGGCCAGCGTGACCTCCTCGGCCGCCGACAGCCTGCACCTCGTGGGCAAGGGACGCCTCGCGCCGGGCCACGACGGCGACCTGGTGCTCTTCGACCCCGCGGAGCGCCGCACCGTGCGCGGGGCCGAGCTGCCCTCGAAGTCGAAGTGGTCGGCCTACGAGGGCTGGGAGCTGGCCGGCTTCCCGCAGGTCGTCGTGCGCCGCGGCGTGGTCGCCTTCGCCGACGGGACCCTGCGGGTCGAGGCCGGCGGCGAGCCGCTGGCGCACGTCGCGCCCCGTCCCCGCGACCCCGCGCGCGGGTAGGAGGGGCATGCGCCGCCGCGCGGTCGAGCTGCCCTCGCCCCGGGTCGCCTTCGCGCCCTCGTTCCGCGCGCGGCTCGGGCGCCTGCTCGCGCTCTCCGCCAGCCGCCGCGAGCGCAGCGAGGGCGCCGGGCGCGCGCGCCTGGCGGGTGGCGGGGCCGAGTTCCTCGGCTACCGCCCGTACCGCTACGGCGAGGACCTGCGCGCGCTCGACTGGAACCTCCTGGCGCGCCTCGGGCGGCCCTACGTGCGCGTCTCGGCGCGCGAGGCGAGCGAGCGCTGGGTCGTGGCCCTCGACGCGAGCGCCTCGATGGGCGTGGGCCGGCCCGGGAAGCTCCAGCTCGCGGCCGAGGTGGCCGTGGCGCTGTGCGCGCTGGGCGTGCGCGAGCGGGCCACGGTGACGCTGCACGTGCACGGCGCCGAGCCGCTGTGCGTCGGCCGGCGCGCGCCGGCGGTCGAGGCCTGGATGCAGGCCCTGACGCGTCTGGAGGCCGGCGGTGCGCAGGGCCTGGGCACGCTCGCGCCGGCCCTGGCGCGCGTGCGCGGCGGCGGGCGCTGGTTCTTCCTGGGCGACCTGCTCGACTGCGAGCCGGAGCAGCTCCTGCGGCTCTCGCGGCCGGGGCGCGAGCTCCTGCTGGTGCGCGTGCTGGCGCGCGACGAGATGAGCCCGGCCCCGCTCGGCGCGGTGCGCTGGATCGACGCCGAGAGCGGCACCGCCCTCGCGCGCGAGGCCAGCGCGGACACCCTGGGCCGCTACGAGCGCCTGCTGGCCGAGCGCCTGGCGCGCTGGGACGCCGCGGCCCTGCGCGCGCGCGCGCTGCACGCCTGCTGGACGAGCGACACGCCGTTCGAGACCCTGGCCCTCTCGCTGTGCGCACGCATGGGCTAGCGCTGGTGGCCTGGCTGGACCTCGCGCGGCCCGCCGCCGCCTGGGCGCTGCTGCTCGGGCCGGCGCTGCTGCTGCTCGTGCGCGTGCTGGCGCGGCCGCCGGAGGCCGTGACCGGGACCCTGGCCCTGTGGCGCGCGCTGCCGGAGGCCCGCGCCGGGCGCGCCGGGCACGCGCGCTTCCCGCTCTGGGCGCTCTTGGCGGCGCTGGCGCTCACGCTCGGCGCGCTGGCCTGGCTCGGGCCGCGCCCGCGCGGGGCGCGCGCGCCGCGCGCCTGGAGCGTGGTGGTCGATCGCTCGCCCTCGCTGGGGCTCGCGTACGCACCGGCGGCGCCGGAGACGCGCCTCGCGCGGGCGCTCGCGGCGGCCGAGGCCTGGCTGGCCGGGACGCTGGAGCCGGACGAGACGGTGCGCTGGGTCAGCCCGGGGCGCGCCCCGCTGGTGCTGGCGCGCGGCGCGCGTCCGCCGGAGGAGTGGCTCGCCTGCGACGGGGCCGAGCCCGACTGGGACGTGTTCGATGCGCCGGGCACGCTGTGGGTCACCGACCGCGAGCCGCCCGGTGCGCGCCGCGCGGCCGGGCTCTTCGCCAGCGGCGGGCCGGCCGTTCCCGGCGCGATCGCCCTGGAGGGCGCCGCCAGCGTGTGGTGGGAGGAGGGACGGCTCGCGCTGCGCGCGCGGCCCGTGCCGCCGGCGGTGCGCGTGCTCGAGCCGGCGGGGGAGCCGCTGCCGGAGGTGCTCGCGCGCCTGCTCGGCGCCTGGTGCGATGCGCGCGGCTTCGCGCTCGTGCGCGCGCCGGCGCCGGACGAGCTGCTGGAGCTGGCCCTGGCCCCGGGGCCTGCCGCGGCGGAGTCGCTGCGCTTCGGGCGCGACGGCTGGCGCGCCACGGGGCGGGCCGCCGCGCTCGCTCCGCTGGCCGCGGGGAGCGCGGGCGAGGACTGGTTGCAGGCCGTGGCGGCCGACGGGACACCGCGCGTGCTCGTGCGCGCGCGCACGGGGCGCGTCGACGTCGCCCTGCACGAGCTGGGCACGCCGGAGGGGGATCCGGCCGCCTTCGCGCTCTCCTGGACGCGCCTGCTGGAGGGTTCCTGCCGCCTGCCGGCCGACGTGGTGCCGCTGGCCGAGCGCGCGGCCGCCGGCGAGGAACGTCACCTCGCGCCGGCGCTCCCGGCGCGGCACCCCGACGCGCGGGCCGCGCTCGGCCCGGCCCTCGACGCGGGGCTCGCCCTGGCGGCGGGGCTGGTCGCGGCCCTGGCCTTCCTACTGCGCGCCCGCGCCTGAGCCCTGCAGGATGCTGCCGCGCAGCCGCGCGCTTCCGCGCGTCGCGAGCAGCGCGAAGCGGCCGTCGACGGTCTCGATGCGCAGGTCGACGCCGCCCGCCACGGGCTGCTCCACGCCCTCGAGCACGAGCCCGGGGCAGGCGTCGCCGGCCAGCGCGCGCAGCGCCGCCACCAGGTTCGCGCGCGCGCCGGCGGTGTGCGGCGCGGCCGGACGGAAGCTGCGCCGCGCGCGCAGGAAGAGCTCCGGGTGCCCGTCGAAGGTGACGCGCAGCGCGTGCTCCTCGCCGAGGAGCTGGACCTCGAAGTTCACGCCGCCGCGCACGGGGACCTCGACCCCGCGCAGGTCCAGCGCCAGGCCGGCCGCCTGGGCGTGCTCCTGCAGCGCCCGCGCCAGGGACAGGCGCGCGTGGTAGGTGTCCTCCAGGATCGGGCCGGCCGCGGCATCGGTCGTGTGCAGGCAGCCGTTCAGCGCGAGCGTGAGCGTCTCGCCGCGCCAGGTGGCCGGGCCGTCGAGCAGCGCGCGCCACAGCGGCGTCCCGGTCGGACCGTCGGGGCCCTCGGCTGCGAGCGCGAGCAGCTCGCCGGCGCGCTCGGCCGCCAGGCTCGCGATGGTGGGCGCGGCCCAGACCTGGCCGAGGGCGAGGCGCGGGGAGGCGACCGGACCCTCGGCGAAAGGGGGCGCGAGCAGGCCCTGCCAGAGGGTGGCCGGGAGCGGCTCGCGGGCGCCGGGGCCGGGGCGAGCGGGCTGGGCGAGGAGCTCGCTCAGGGCCGGAACGGAGTAGGGCTGCGGGGCGCTGGCGCGCAGCACCAGGGCGATGCCGGCGGCCACCACCAGCAGCGCGCCGAGCACGAGGGGGCGGGCGGACATGGGCGCCTTATCGGAGCGCGGCGCCCCGCGGTTGAACGCGCCGCGTCCGTGCGGGCGCCGCCTGGTATCCTCGCGTGGCCCGAGCCTGCCATGCCCGCCTCCGAGACCCTGGCCGTGTCCTTCCCCGCCTGGTGGCCCGAGGCGCTCCTGTGGCTGGCCGTGGCCGGGGTGCTGGTGGGCGGGGCCGCGGCGCTCGGCATCTGGGCGCTCCTGCGCCGCCTCGACGAGGCGCGCGGCAGCCTGCGGGCGCTGGAGGGCCTGGAGGAGATCCAGCGCACGCTGACGCGAGGCCAGGCGCAGCGCGAGGGGCTCGACCTGAAGCGCATCGAGCACCTGCTGGTCGACCTGCGCGACGGTGCGCGGCGCCTGGAGGAGCTGCTGCTGCGCGGCGAGCAGGCGCGCGCGAGCGCCAGCGAGACGCTCGTGCCGGCCCTCGGCCCTTCGCTGGCCGAGCGCGTGCTGAACCGGCTGGTGGCCCTGGGCTACGAGCGCATCGAGATCGTCACCCCGAGCGAGGCCCTCGAGGCCTTCGCCGGCGGCAGCGGCGACGTGCTGGTGGAGGCGCGCCGTGACGGGGTGCTGTGCAAGGGCCGCGTGCGCGTGCGCGGCGGGCGCATCGACTCGGTGCAGCTCCAGCCGGCGTTCCCGGTGTTCCCCTGACTCGAGAGGCGCGGGGGGCGGGTGTCGGTCTCTCGCCTCGGTGCGGGCGGAGGTCGGCCGGGAGCCTGGATGGGGGGGAGCGGGGCGAGGAGATCCGTGCACCGGAACTCCGGGCGGGCGTGCGCCCGCCCGGAGAGCCGGTGCGGTCACGCTGACGGCGGAATCCGTAGCCGATCTGGGGATCGGCTAGTACCGGTAGTGCCCCGGCTTGAAGGGCCCCTCGGCCGGGATGCCGAGGTACGTCGCCTGGTCGGGGCGCAGGGCCGTCAGGCGCACGCCGAGCTTGTCGAGGTGCAGGCGCGCGACCTTCTCGTCGAGCTTCTTGGGCAGGACGTAGACGCCCTTGCCGTAGGTGCGGTGGTTCTGGAACAGCTCGACCTGGGCCAGGACCTGGTTCGAGAAGCTGTTCGACATCACGAACGAGGGATGGCCGGTGGCGCAGCCAAGGTTCAGCAGGCGCCCCTCGGCCAGCACGATCACGCCGTGGCCGTCGGGGAAGACCCAGCGGTCGACCTGCGGCTTGATGTTGATGCGCTGGATGCCCTTGACCTTGGCCAGCGCGGCCATGTCGATCTCGTTGTCGAAGTGGCCGATGTTGCCGACGATGGCGTTGTTCTTCATCTTCGCCATGTGCTCGACCGTGAGCACGCGCAGGTTGCCGGTGGCGGTGATGAAGAGGTCGGCCTCGGCCAGCACGTCCTCCACGGTGCGCACGGCGTAGCCCTCCATGGCCGCCTGGAGGGCGCAGATCGGATCGATCTCGGTCACGATCACGCGCGCGCCCTGGCCCTTGAGCGACTGCGCGCAGCCCTTGCCGACGTCGCCGTAGCCGCACACGACCGCGACCTTGCCCGACAGCATCACGTCGGTGGCGCGCATGATCCCGTCGACGAGCGAGTGGCGGCAGCCGTAGATGTTGTCGAACTTCGACTTCGTGACCGAGTCGTTCACGTTCATGGCCGGGAAGAGCAGCTCGCCCTTCTCGTGCATCTGGTAGAGCCGGTGCACGCCGGTGGTGGTCTCCTCGGTCACGCCCAGGATCCCGCCCGCCATCGTCTGCCACTTGCGCGGCTCCTTGCGCAGCGTGGCCGCCAGGACGCGCAGGCACGCGGCCCAGTCCTCGGCCTCGTCGGCTCCAGGCGCGGGCACGCGTCCGGCGAGCTCGTACTCGCGCCCCTTGTGGACCATCAGGGTCGCGTCGCCGCCGTCGTCGAGCAGCATGTTCGGGCCCTGGCCCTCCGGCCAGGTGAGGGCCTGCTCGGTGCACCACCAGTACTCGTCCAGCGTCTCGCCCTTCCAGGCGAAGACGGGCACGCCCTTCGGGCTCGTGACGCTGCCGCCGCGTCCGACCGCCACGGCCGCGGCGGCGTGGTCCTGGGTCGAGAAGATGTTGCACGAGGCCCAGCGCACCTCGGCCCCGAGGTCGACCAGGGTCTCGATCAGCACCGCGGTCTGGATCGTCATGTGCAGCGAGCCCGAGATGCGCGCGCCCTTGAGGGGCTTCGCGCGCCCGTACTCGGCGCGCAGCGCCATCAGGCCGGGCATCTCGACCTCGGCCAGCTCGATCTCCTTGCGGCCCCATTCGGCGAGGGCCAGGTCCTTGACCTTGAAGTCGAGCGCGGGGGAGGTGGCGGTCTTCGTCATGGGGGAAGCTCCGGGGCCCGAGGGAGCCGGGCGATCAGAGGGGGAGGGGTTCGATCGACTCGAGGCGCACGCGCAGCGTGCCGCTCGGGAGCTCGATCGCGAGCTCCTCGCCGGCCACGCGCCCGAGCATGCCCTTGGCCAGCGGCGAGCGGTAGGAGATGATCTTCTCGCCGTCGGCGTCCCAGGGGCCGAGGATGTCGATCTGGTGCTCGCTCTCGGCCGGCAGCTCGCGATAGCGCACGCGCGTGCCGGGGGCCGCCTGCCCGGGCGGCAGGCTCACGCTCTCGATCAGGCTGGCGCGCTCGATCTCGGTCTCGAGCTCCATGGCCCGATTGGTCAGGTTGCGCTGCTCCTCGATGGCCGCGGTCCACTCGGCGTTCTCCGACAGGTCGCCGTAGGAGGCGGCCCGGCCGATGGCCTCGGCGTTCTCGGGGATCTTCACGTCGCGCAGGACGCGCAGCTCCTCCTGGCGCCGCCGCAGCCCGGCGCGCGTGGTCCAGGTGTTGTGGGACTCCCAGAAGGCGCGCTCGTCGCCGCGGAAGATGTCGGGCGAGAGCTCGACCGCGATCTGCGTGAAGACGCGGTCCACGGCGCGGTCGACGCCCTTCTCGAGCAGCTCGGCGAAGGCGCGCAGGGTCTCGGTGTCGGCCTCGGCCAGGAGGCGGCGCAGGAGCGGCGGGTTCCCCTCGGTCAGCAGCGCGACGAGCTTGGTGCGCGCGCGCGACAGGGTCGGGTTGGCGCTGGTCGCGTCCTGCAGGTGCACGGCGAGGTGCAGCAGGCAGTGGGCGCGCTGCTTGGGCGGGGCGAGCTCGAGGCCCGCGCCGGCCTGCTCGCAGCGCTCCGCCAGGCGCACCAGGAGCAGCGGGTTCTTGGTGGGGCGCGCCAGCAGCGAGACGTAGTGCCGGCCCAGGGCCGCCAGGCGCCCGGCGGACTCCAGCGCGTCCACCAGCGGGCGCACCAGCCCGGGCGGGGCGTGCTGCAGGTGGCGCTCGGCCTCGTCCAGCCAGGCGGGCTCGCCGTAGGCCTCGCGCAGCAGCTCGAGGCAGCGCTCCTGCTCGCGCGCGCCCGGCACCGAGGCGAACAGCGTCCACAGCGCGGGCGGCTGCGAGCGATCGGCCGGGGGCGGCGCCGCCAGGGCGCGCTCGACCTCGCGCCGCAGCGGCTCGGGCGTCGTCCCGCGCACCTCGCGCACGAACAGCCACACGGCCAGGCGCTGGGGCATGGGCCCGCCGACGGCGGTGAGCTCCTCGAGCGCGTCGAGGGCCGCGGCGCGCACGCCCTCCAGGGTGGTCGAGCCGCTGAACAGCGCGCGCACGCGCGTCAGGGCCTCGCCCAGGTCGCGCGAGCGCAGGATCTGGCGCCGCAGGCTGGCGACCGGGTCCTCGGCCCGATCCAGGATCCGTACCAGGGCGCGGTTCGGCGGGCCGGAGACCTCGAACCACTCGCTGCCCTCGGCCTGCTTCTGGGCGCGCTTCCACCAGGCGGTGAAGCGCGCGCCGTCGACGCCGAGCGTGCCCATGGCCAGCTTGATCGCTGGCTGGGTGGCGCGGCCGTCGTTGCGCGTCAGCACCCAGCGCAGGACCTCGAGCGGCTCCTCCTTGAGCTTCTTCTCGAGCTGCTTGGGATCGTTGACGACCAGCACGCGCAGGTCGTCGGGCTCGAGCACCTCGAAGATGTCGACCGCGCTCTGCAGCGGGAAGCGGTCCGTGCGACCGGAGAGGAAGCGCACGCTCGTCTCGCGCAGCTCGAGCTCGAGGCTCATGATCCGCCCGAGACCCCAGCCGGTGGAGTGGTAGACGACGCGGCCCTCCTCGAGCGACAGGACCTTGCGGAACTTGCGCCAGGCGGCGCGCATGTCCGGCGCGCCCTCGCGCAGGCCGGCCAGGTCGCGGTAGAGCTCCCAGAAGGGCTCCGAGCCGAAGGCCTTCTCGGCGTGGTCGAGCAGGGGCTTCGCCAGCTCGCCCGGCGAGCCGCCCAGCAGCATGGTCGTGCCCAGGAGCTCGGTCGCCTCGTGGGCGCGCTTGGCGGCGCTGAGCACGTCGGCGTGCTCGCGCACGAAGGGCAGGCAGCGCTGGATCTCGCGTCGCGCAGCCGCCGCCTGCAGGGCGTCGAGGGCCGGAGCCAGCGCCGCGCTCGCCAGAACGTGTTCGGTCCAGGCGGTCTCCAGCTCGTCCCACAGGCCCTCGCGAACGAGTTGCGCCAGATTCATCGCCAGGGAAGAATGCTCCATTCGATCGATTTCGAGCGCAACAGCATGCCGGTTCGGGGGCTCGGGCACAACGGGCTGGGGCGGGGGAAGAAAGGAACGCGGAGGACGCGGAGGGAAGACGCGGAGGGCGCGGAGGGGAGGAATGGGGGGCAAAGCCCGTTCTGAGGTGGTATTCCTGCGCCGCGATTCTGCAGGGCCGAAGGTATCCAGAAAGGTTGCTGGCGGCGTCCGGCTTCGCCGGACGCTCAGCGGTCGAGCGCCAGCAGCGCGCCCTTCAGGTACCGCGAGCGCGGCCAGTCCGGCCGCTGCGGGTGGTCTGGCCCCGCCTCCATCAGCTCCAGGAGCCGCAGGCCCCGCTCCGCCCGGCGCCCGGCCAGGAACAGCGTCCCGAGGAAGGCCTCCAGCGTGAGCGCGCCGGAGCAGGAGAAGGCCGCCACCAGTCCGCCGGGCCGGGTGGCCGCGAAGGCCAGGGCGAAGAGGTCCAGGTACTTCC
The DNA here is from genome assembly GCA_036376275.1 of Planctomycetota bacterium. Lineage (GTDB taxonomy): Bacteria > Planctomycetota > UBA1135 > UBA1135 > JABFRZ01. The sequence continues at coordinate 10,037 of DASVAP010000412.1, forward strand.
TGCGCCCGGCCTCGAGGTGCGCGCGCGAGGGGATCAGCTTGTGCGGATCGCACACGATCAGCTCGGGCCGCTCGCTCTCCTTCTCGGCGGCCGTGGCGCGCAGCACGTCGAAGGCGTCAGCGTGAACGCACTCGAGCGCGAGCCCGTTCTCCGCGGCCGCGGCCCGCGCCCGCGCCAGGGCCTTCTCGTCCAGGTCGACCGCGCGCACCGCGCGCGCTCCCTGGCGCAGGGCCTGCAGCGCGAAGCCGCCGGTGTTGCAGAAGAGGTCGAGCACCTTGCGCCCGCGCGCCAGGGCACCGATGCGCAGGCGGTTGTCGCGCTGGTCGCAGAACCAGCCGGTCTTGTGGCCGCCGGCGGGCTCGACCGGGTAGCGCAGCCCGTGCTCGGTGATCCAGACCGTGCCCGTGGTGCCGGGCTCGGGCAGGTCGGCGGCCGCGATCCGCTCGGCGCGCTGGGCCGCGTCCGGGACGCGCGCCACGATCGGCAGGCCCGGATAGAGCCGCGCCAGGGCCGCCTCGACCTCGGCGCGCAGGCGCAGGAAGCCCAGCGCGTGGTACTCGCACACCAGGACCCCGCCCAGGCGGTCGACGATCAGCCCCGGCAGGTCGTCGCCCTCGGCGTGGGCCACGCGGTAGGCGTCGGTCGTCTGCTCCAGCGCCAGCAGGCGCCGGCGCAGCTCGTCCGCCGCGCGCAGGCGGGCGTGCAGGAACTCGCCCGGCCGGTCGAGGGCGTTCTTGCGCCCGCGCGCGAGCCAGCGCAGGCGGATGTCGGAGGCCGAGTTGTAGAGCGCGTGCCCGACGAAGCGCCCGGAGGCGTCCTCGACCGCCACCAGCGCCCCGTCCGGCACCCCCGCGGCCGGCTCGACCTGGCGCCCGTAGACCCACGGACCGCGCATGAGCTCGTCGCTCGCCAGGCGCACCTGCGGCCAGTCGGTGGTCTCGGGCATGGCGGGAGAGCCAAGCCTACGGCACGCCCCTCGCGTCGCCTACCGCGCGCCCCTCCCGCCACGTATCCTCGCGCCGCGCATGCTCCTCGCGCCCCTGCTGACGCTGCTCTCCTTCCCCGTCCTGCTCCAGGACGCGCCCGCCGCCCCGGCGCCGGCCCGGCCGCTGCTCCTGCGCGGCGGCACGCTGCACACGATGATGCCGGGGGAGGTGCCGCACGTGGCGGACCTGCTGGTCGTGAACGGGCGGATCCGCGCGCTCGGGGCCGAGGCGGCGAGCGCAAGCGATCCGGAGGTCCTGGACGTCGCCGGCAAGCACCTCGTGCCCGGGCTGATCGACGCGCTGGTCAACTTCGACCCGGAGCACGACGCGCTCTACCTGGCCCACGGCGTCACGCTGGTGCGCGACGTGGGCGGGGAGCACATCGCCCTGACCCAGGAGCGCGCCCCCGAGCGCCGCGCGCGCGTGCCCGGTCCGACGCTCCTGACCGCCGGCGCGGCCCTCGACGGCGATCCGCCGGCCTCGGCCTCGGCCGTGGTGCTGCGCAACCCGGACGCGGCCACGAGCTACCTCCCGATCCTGTTCGAGGAGAACATCGACTTCCTGGCCGTGCTGCCGGGGCTGGCGGAGGACACCTGGAAGAAGGTCATCGAGCTGGCGCACGCGAAGGGGCTGACCGTCTTCGGCCCGCGCCCGGCGCAGCGCTCGCTGGCCGACGCCGTGCGGCTCGGGCAGGACGGCTTCCACACGCTCGATTCCCTGCTGCCGCCGGGCGTCTTCTGGGACGCGGCCAGCCAGCTCCAGCTCGACGAGGCCGTGGCCGAGCTCGCGCGCGCGCGCCGCGCCCTGGTGCCGCTGCTGCGTGCCAGCGCGCTGCGCCTCGAGGACCAGGCCGCCGATCCGGCGCGCGCGGCGCTGACCGGCCTGCTGGCGCCGGCCTACGAGGCCTGGTGGCGCGCCGAGCTGGCCCAGCGGCGGCCGTTCCTGGCCGACGAGCGGCGCGCCCTGGGCGAGCTGGTCGTGCGCCGCCAGGCGGCGACGCTGGCCCAGCTCTTCCAGGCCGGCGCGCGCCTCGTGCCCGGCTCGGGCGCGCCGCAGCCGTGGTTGATCCCGGGCCTCGCGCTGCACCAGGAGCTGGCCGAGTGGGTCGCCGCCGGGCTGCCGCCGGCCGAGGTCCTGGCCCTGGCGACGCGCGGCGCGGCCGAGGGCCTCGGGCTGGCGGGCGAGCGCGGCACGCTGCAACCCGGCGCCTGGGCCGACGTGCTCGTGCTCGACCAGGATCCGCGCGCGGACCTGACGCACCTCCTCGATCCGGCCTGGGTCCTGGTGCGCGGCCAGCCGGTCGAGCGCGCCGGGCTGCTCGCGCGCCTGGAGGCGCTCGGCCAGCACCAGGCCGCGCGCCGCGCGGAGTCCGAGCAGGCCCTCGAGGTCGCGGCCCCGCCCCAGGCCGAGGAGGGTGCGGTGCTGCTGGAGGGGACGGTCGAGCACGCCTCCTACGGCCTGCGCCTGGCGCTCGAGCGCTACCGCGTCGTGCGCCTGAACGCCGAGACCCTGCTCGTCACCGCGCGCGTCGGCTATCCGGCCGGGGCCGGCGGCGGCGCGCGCGAGCTCACGCTCGAGCAGTTCGTGCGCAAGGGGCGCCTCGTGCAGCTCCACGCGACCCTGAGCGAGGGCGGCAAGCTGCTCGAGCACGATGGCCTGTGGACGGCCAACACCTGGCGCATGCAGACGCGCCTCGACGGCCAGCTGGTGAGCTCCCCCGCGCCGCTGCGCGAGCAGCCCGCCTGCGTCGACTCCGGCAGCATCGCCGGGCTCCTGCTCCTGGCCCAGCTCGCGCCGGCCGAGAGCGTGCCGGTGATCGTGCTGCACCCGGGCTTCGACGCCGAGCCGGTGCGCTGGCGCGTCGAGCGCGACGAGGAGGGCGACTTCCGCGTGCGCACGCACCTCGGGCTGAAGCTCTTCCGCCTCGACGCGAAGGGCGGCCTCGACCACGCCTGGAGCAAGGTCGGCGCGGGCCTGCTCGAGGCCCACGCGCGCTCCTCCGAGGCCTTCGGCGGGGCGGGGCTGCCGCCCCCGCGCTGATCGGCGGCCGGCGGCGGGCGCGGCTACACTGCGCGGTTCCATGAGCGTCCCGCCGACGACCGGAACCACGCCGGAGCGCTTCGCCAGCGAGCGCCACGCGGCCACGCCCGTGGCGCGGCCGGGCGAGTTCGCGCCGCTCGGCCTGGGGCCGCTGGCGGTCTTCCCGCCGGTCGTGCTGGCGCCGATGGCGGGCGTCACGAACTACCCCTTCCGCAGCCTGGCGCGCGAGTTCGGGGCCGGGCTGTACGTCTCGGAGATGATCACGGCGCGCGGGTACCTGCTCGGGAACCGCCTGACGCGTCTGCTGGCCAGCTCGCGCCCCGACGAGAAGCCGCGCTCGGTGCAGATCTACGGCACGGATCCCGTCGACGTGGGCGAGATGGCGCGCGCCCTGGTGGCCGACGGGGTCGAGCACATCGACATGAACTTCGGCTGTCCGGTGCCGAAGGTCACGCGCACCGGCGGCGGCGCGGCGGTGACCTGGAAGCCGCGCCTGCTGGCGCGCCTGGTGCGCGCCGCGGTGGCCGGGGCGGGCGGCGTGCCGGTGACGATCAAGGTGCGCAAGGGGCTCGACCAGGAGCTGCTCACCTTCCTCGACTCCGGGCGCGTGGCCCAGGAGGAGGGCGCGGCCGCGATCGGGCTGCACGCGCGCACGGCGGCCCAGCTCTACTCGGGCGAGGCCGACTGGGAGGCGGTGGGGGAGCTCGTGGGCCACGTCTCGATCCCGGTGCTCGGCAACGGCGACGTGTGGGAGTGCTTCGACGCGCTCGAGCTGATGCGCCGCACCGGCTGCGCCGGCGTGATCGTCGGGCGCGGCTGCCTGGGCCGGCCCTGGCTCTTCGCCGAGCTGGCGGCGGTCTTCGCCGGCCAGGAGCCGCCGCCGCCCAGCTTCGGGCGCATCGTGGCGATCATGGACGACCACGCGCGGCGCCTGGCCGAGTTCTTCGGGCCCGAGAACGGCATGCGCCAGATGCGCAAGTGGTGCTCCTGGTACACGCAGGGCTTTCCCGGCTCGGCGCGCGCGCGCGGCGAGCTGGTGCGCGTGCGCACGCTGGAGGAGATGCACGCGGTGCTGGCGCGCTTCGACCCCGAGCTCGCCTTCCCGCGCGCCGCGCTGCGCGTGCGGCGCGGCAAGGGCAGCCAGTGCCAGGCGGTGGCGCTCCCGCAGGGGTATCTCGCCGAGCGCGACG
>DASVAP010000424.1:0-34176 GCA_036376275.1 Planctomycetota bacterium
GGGGCCCCGACGGGCGCGCAGTCTCGTCCCACCGGCCGGGCCCGACGTCGCGCACCCCACGCCCCAGCGACGGAGCCCCTACGGACGCACGCCCAAGCCACTCACGGCTGCCTCCACCGCCCGCGCAACGGCCCCCCGCAAGCAGTCCCGAAGCCCCCGCTCCCCTCCACTTCTCCGCGACAGGAGAGCGGGCGGGTGCCGGCCCGTCGCCGACACCCGCCCGCGGGGTCCATCCCGTCGTCTCGTTCGTTCTCAGTCCTTTGCGCTCCGCTCGAGGAAGAGCCAGCGCGTGGCGCCGTCCGTGCCGCGCACGAGCAGGCGTGCGCCACTCCCGGCCTCGGCGAGGTGCTCCTCGGCCGCGGCGGCCGAGTCGACCTCGTGCCGGCCGACCGAGAGGATCACGTCGCCGGGCACGAGACCCGCGCGCGCGGCGGGGGAGTCGGGCTCGACCGAGCGCACCAGCGCACCGCCAGCGAGGTCGTGCTCGCGGGCCATGGCCGGCGGCAGGTCGCCCAGGCGCAGGCCGAGGGCCGCCGCGTCGCGGCCCTCCGGGCGCAGCGAGTTCGCGATCCGCTCCTCGCGCGAGGGGCGCTCGCCGAGCTCGAGGGTGAGCTCCTTCTCGGCGCCGTCGCGCAGCAGCACGAGCTCGGCGCGCGTGCCGGGCGCGAGGGCCGCGACGCGCTCGGAGAGCTCGCGCGAGTCCTGGACCGCCGTGCCGTCCAGGCGCAGCACGATGTCGCCCGGGCGCAGGCCCGCCTCGGCCGCCGGCGTGCCGGCCAGCACCTGGCTGACCAGCGCGCCCTGCGGGCGCTCGCCGGCGCGCGTCTCGAGCCCGAAGGAGGCGGCCAGCTCGGGCGTCAGGGGCTGCAGGTTGACGCCCAGGTAGCCGCGGCTGACGCGGCCGTCGCCGAGGAGCTGCGGCATCACGCCGGCCAGGGTCTGGCTCGGGATCGCGAAGCTGATCCCGTCCGAGCCGCCGCTCGACGTGCGGATCGCGGTGTTGATGCCGATCACCTCGCCGTCCAGGTTGAGCAGCGGCCCGCCCGAGTTGCCGGGGTTGATGGCCGCGTCGGTCTGGATGAAGTCCTCGTAGTCGGCCACGCCAAACCCGCGCCGCCCGAGGGCGCTGACCACGCCGACGGTCACGGTGTGGTCGAGGCCGAAGGGGTTGCCGACGGCCACGACCCACTCACCGGGCTCGAGGATCGAGCTGTCGCCGAGCTTCGCGGCCGGCAGGCCCTTCTCCGCCACCCGCAGGAGCGCGAGATCCGTCTCCGGATCGGTGCCGACGACGCTGGCCGCGAGCCGGCGCCCGTCCTGCAGCGAGACCTCGATCTTCGTCGCGCCGGCGACCACGTGGTTGTTCGTGGCGATGACGCCGTCCGCGGCCACGATCACGCCCGTGCCCTGTCCGCGCTGGAGGGGGGACGGTGCAGGGAAGGGGGGGAAGGGCCCCTGATTGCCGAAGAAGCGGCGCAGGTCCCCGAAGGGGTCCTGCTGCGGGTCGGGCGTCTGGTAGCGCGAGGGCCGATCCTCCACCTCGCGCGTGGCCAGGATGCCGACCACCGAGGGGCTGATGTGGCGCGCGACGTCGCGGAAGGCGCGCGAGAGCTCGCGCGTCGCGTCACGCGCGGCCGGCTCGGGACTGGCGGTGCTGCGCTGGTCGAGGAGCAGGGTCGTCCCCGCCGCCAGACCGGCGACGAGGGCCAGGGAGGGGAGGTTGCGGAGGAACGTGTTCATGGTGAGTGCGTGGGTTCCGGGGTTCGCTCGGGGCCGGAAGCGTCTTCGCCTGAGGCTACGGAGGCCCCCGCGAGGGCGTTGGTGAGGCCTGGGTGAGCCGGCGCTCGGCTCACTTCCGCTGGCGCCGCACGAAGGGCCAGTGCAGCAGGAACCCCGCCGCGAAGCCCCCGATGTGGGCCAGGAAGGCGATCCCGCCGGCCGCCTCGGGCGTGGTCAGCGCCGCCGTCCCCGAGAGGACCTGGGACACCAGCCACAGGCCCAGGAACACGAAGGCCGGCAGCTCGACGAACAGCGGGTAGAAGAGCAGCGGCACCAGCGTGATCACCTTCGCGCGCGGGTAGAGCACGAAGTAGGCGCCCATCACGCCCGCGATGGCGCCCGAGGCCCCGATCGTCGGCACGGTGGACTCGGGGTGAAAGTGGACGTGCACACCGCCGGCCACGAGCCCGCACAGCAGGTAGAAGACGAGGAAGCGCACGTGCCCCATGCGGTCCTCGACGTTGTCCCCGAAGATCAGGAGCGTCCACAGGTTCCCGATCACGTGGAACCAGCCCCCGTGCAGGAACATCGAGGTGACCAGCGCGAGGTAGGCGGCGGGCGTGGCCAGGAAGCCGCCGAGGGTCAGCGAGAGCTCGGCCGGAACGATCCCGTAGCGCTGGATCAGCTGCTCCAGGGCCTTCTCCGGCAGGGAGAGCTCGTAGGCGAACGCCAGCGCATTGGCCAGCACGACCAGCCACAGGAAGAAGGGCGTGCCGCGGCTCGGCACCGTGTCGCGCAGGGGGAACATCGGCGCGGTTCAGGCGCTGCGGGCCGGCGGGGCTCGACGGCCGCCGCTCACTCGAACAGGGCCCCGTACTTCGAGTGCTCGACCAGCGGCTGGAAGTCCGGGTCGGCGCGCAGGCTCCGGCGCAGGTCCGAGGACAGGCCGAAGGCCTCCAGCGCGTCGGCCGCCGCCTTGAGCTTGTTGTCCTTGACCTGCGCGCGCGCCAGGTTGATCCACAGGTCGCGGTTGCCCGGCAGGCGCGCGCTGTCGTCGTGCAGGCGGATCGCCTCCTGGTAGTCCTTGGCCGCGTCGCGGTACTCGCCGATGCGCAGCAGCACGTCGCCGCGGCGCTGGTAGGCCAGCGGCCAGCTCGAGTTCGACGACACCTGGTCGTCGTAGGGCTTGAGCAGCTCGCGCCGCGCGCGCCCGTCCTTCAGCAGCGTCAGCGCGATCAGCGCCTCCTCGCGCAGGGCGGCCTCGCTGGAGGTGACCAGCCCGTCGAACTCGCGCCGCACGCGGCTGGTCATGCCGCCGGAGAGATGCGGTGCGCCGCGCAGCACGCACAGGCGCGCCTCGAGCGGCAGGTCCTCGCGGCTCGCGTAGCGCAGGAGCGCCGCGACCGTCTGCTCGTCCAGGGTCTGGCCCGGGAAGGTGAGGTAGACCACCAGCTCCGGCAGGACGTCCGCGCCGCGGTTGCCGTCCTCGAGCAGGGTCAGGACCTCGGGGCGCGGCTTCTTGCGCGGCTCGCTGGTCAGCGCGCGCAGCGCCGCGGCCACGACCTCGGGGTGCGGATCGCCCAGCGCGGCGGCCACCAGCGGGTCGTCGCTGACCAGGCGCGCCAGGGCGGCGACGCACTCGGCCCGCAGGCTGCCGCCGAGCTCGCCGTGCAGGGTGCGCAGGGCCGCGGCCGCGCGCTCGCGCTCGAGCGAGCTCCCGAGCAGCCGCAGGGCCAGGCGCCGGCCCACGGGGCTGCCCTCGCGCGCCAGGCGCAGGAGCGGCTCGAACAGGGACGGATCGGGATGGCGCGCGAGCCAGGCGGCCACCTCCTCGGCGCGCTTCTCCTGCTCGGCCTCGGGCTTCGCCCCCGGGTCGAGGAAGGGCGTGACCAGGGCGGGGGCCTCGCTGCCGAGCGCATCGAGGTCGGCCTGGAGCTTCTTCACCTCGGCCGCCGCGCGCGCTCGGCCGAGGCGCTGGACCAGGTCCTCGACCACCGGGCGCAGGCGCTCGCGCTCGGCCTCGCGCTCGGCCCTGACGCGCCGCAGGAAGGCTTCCAGGGAGCCGTCCGCGGCCTGGGCGCCGGCGGGACCGGCGAGGAGACCGAGGCCGAGCAGGAGGAGCGCGCGGGTCGTCACGCGCCCCATGATAGGAACCCAGGCGGGCGCGACTACCGGGAGCTGCCGCGCCGGGCCGGGAGCAGGGTCACGACGCGCGGGGCCGGGGCGGGCTCCGCGGGGGCCGCCGGGCGCGCCGCGGGGGCCGGCTTGCCGAGCAGGGCGAGCAGGCGATGGCGGTGGCGGAAGACCCAGGAGCGCACGGGCCCCTCATCGGCCCGGCCCCGGGGTCGGGTGTACGCGAGTTGCCGGAGCGGCGCGCAACGTGGTTCCATGACGGGCTCACGCGATGCCCTCCGACCCCACTCCGGGCGGGCCCGAGCCCTCCGCCACCCATCCGCACGCACCGCCGCCGCGCGCGCGTGCCGGGCACGACGTGCTCGTGATCGGTGGCGGGCACGCCGGGATCGAGGCCGCCCTGGCGGCGGCGCGCTTGGGCGCGCGCGTGGCCCTGGTCAGCTTCCGCCTGGACCGGCTGGGCGAGATGAGCTGCAACCCGGCGATCGGCGGGCAGGGCAAGGGCCAGCTCGTGCGCGAGGTGGACGCCCTCGGCGGCGTGATGGGGCGCGCGGCGGACGCGACCGGGATCCAGTTCCGCATGCTGAACACGGCCAAGGGCCTGGCGGTGCAGGCTCCCCGCGCGCAGTGCGACCGGCACCTCTACCGCGAGGAGGTCACGCGCAGCCTGCGGGCCGCTCCGGGCGTCGAGCTGGTCGAGGGCGCGGTCGAGGGGCTGCTGATCGAGACCGGCGGCCCGGCGGCGCGCGTCACCGGCGTGCGCCTCGCCGGCGGGCGCGAGCTCCGTGCCGCCGCCGTGGTGCTGACGACCGGCACGTTCCTGGCCGCGGTGATGCACACCGGCGAGAGCCAGGCCGCCGGCGGGCGCGTGGGCGAGGCCACCAGCCATGGGCTCTCGCGCGACCTGGCCGCCCTGCGCCTGCCGGTCGGGCGCCTCAAGACCGGCACGCCGCCGCGCTTCGCGGCCGACTCGATCGACTGGGCCCGGCTCACGCCCCAGGCGGGCGACGCGCGTCCGCAGCCCTTCTCCTTCGCCACCCCGCGCGCGCGCTTCCCGGCCCAGCCCCAGGTGGCGTGCTACCTGACCCACACGGGCCCGGCGGCGCACGCCGTGATCCGCGCCAACGTGCACCGCGCGCCGATGTACGCCGGCCGCATCCAGGGCGTGGGCCCGCGCTACTGCCCCTCGGTCGAGGACAAGGTCATGCGCTTCGCCGAGCGCGAGCGCCACCAGGTGTTCCTCGAGCCGGAGGGGCTGACGACCGACGTCGTCTACGCCAACGGGATCTCGACCTCGCTCCCGGCCGAGGTCCAGGAGGCCTTCGTGCGCGCGATCGAGGGCCTGGAGCGCGTGCGCTTCCTGCGCCACGGCTACGCGGTCGAGTACGACTTCGTGCAGCCGAGCGCGCTCGACCGCACCCTGGCCGTGCGCGCGGTGGCCGGGCTCTACCTGGCCGGGCAGATCAACGGCACCTCGGGTTACGAGGAGGCGGCGGCCCAGGGGCTCGTGGCCGGGGCGAACGCGGCCCTGTGGGCCGGCGGGCGCGAGCCCTTCGTGCTCGGCCGGCACGAGGCCTACGTCGGTGTGCTCGTGGACGACCTGGTCGTCAGCCAGCCGCGCGAGCCCTATCGCATGTTCAGCTCGCGCGCCGAGCACCGCCTGCTGCTGCGCCAGGACGACGCCGACCGGCGCCTGGCGGAGCGCGGAGCCGCGCTCGGGCTGGTGGGGGCCGAGGACCTGGCACGCGCGCGGGCGCGCGCGGCGCGCGTGGCCGCGCTCGTGGCGCTGCTCGAGCACGCGCGCCCCGCGGGCGATCCCGGGCGCACGCTGGCCGCGCTCCTGCGGCGGCCCGAGGTGACCCTGGAGGCGCTGGCCGGCAGCGAGCCGGCCCTGGCTCCCTTCGTGGACGAGCCGGACGTGCTCCTCACGGCCGAGGCGGACGTCAAGTACGCCGGCTACGTCGAGCGCCAGCGCGCGGCGGTCGCACGCCTGGCGCACGAGGAGGCCACGCCGATCCCGCCCGACCTCGACCTCGGCGCGCTCTCCGGCCTGCGCCAGGAGGCGCGCGAGAAGCTGGTCGCGCTGCGGCCGGCGACGCTCGGGGCCGCGCGCCGCATCGCCGGCGTGAACCCGCCGGATCTCGCGCTGCTCGCCGTGCACGTCGCGCGTCACCGGCGCGCGCGCGCCGGGGGCTGACTCCGCACCGGAAGGCACGGAGCGTGGCGTGCTCGCGACGCCTCGCTATGGTGGCGCCCCGGAGGCTCCCCATGCAGCGAACCCAGCGAGCACGAATCGTCCCGGTCCTCGGTCTCCTGGTCCTGGCGGGCTGCCGCTCCGGCGGGAGCCATGCCACGCCCTCGGACACGGAGGCACGCGCCGAGCGGCTCGGGCGCCGGCTGGAGGAGATCTTCCTGCTGCAGGAGTTCGCGCCGCGCGGCTTCGGGCCGGCGCGCTGGCTCGACGCGCGGAGCTACGCCACGGTCGAGCCCTCGCTCACGCTGCCGGGCGGCAGCGACCTCGTGCGCTACGACGCCTCCAGCGGGGCGCGCTCGATCCTGGTGGCGGCCGAGCGCCTCGTCCCGGAGGGCGCTACGGCCCCCCTGGCCCTGGAGGACTACGCCTTCGGCGCCGACGGCGCGCGCCTGCTGGTCTTCACGAACACGCGCAAGGTCTGGCGCCAGAACACGCGGGGTGACTACTGGGTGCTCGAGCTCGGCTCCGGGAAGCTGCGCCGGCTGGGCGGCGACGCGCCCGAGGCGAGCCTGATGTTCGCCAAGCTCTCGCCCGACGGCACGCGCGCCGGCTACGTGTGCCAGAACGACCTGTACGTCGAGGAGCTGGCGAGCGGCGCGCGCACGCGCCTGACCCACGACGGCTCGCCGACGAGCATCAACGGGACCTCGGACTGGGTCTACGAGGAGGAGTTCGACCTGCGCGACGGCTGGCGCTGGAGCCCGGACGGGAAGTCGATCGCCTTCTGGCACTTCGACTCGAGCGAGGTGCCGCTCTACACGCTGATCAACACGACCGCGGCGCTCTACCCGGTCCTGACGACGCTCCCGTACCCCAAGGCCGGCCAGACGAACTCGGCCGTTCGCGTCGGCGTGGTCGCGGCCACCGGGGGCGAGCCGCGCTGGATCGAGCTGCCGGGCGACCCGCGCGAGAACTACGTGCCGCGCATGGAGTGGGGCCCGGGCCCGGACGAGCTGGTCCTGCAGCAGATGGACCGGCGCCAGCAGCGCAACGTCGTGTGGCTGGCGGACGCGGCCAGCGGAGAGGCGCGCGAGCTCCTGCGCGATCAGGCCCCGGGCGCCTGGCTCGACGTGGTCGACGACTGGCAGTGGCTGGCCGACGGGAGCCTGCTGTGGATCAGCGAGCGCGACGGCTGGCGCCAGGCCTGGAGCGTGGCGCGCGGCGGGGAGTGGCGCTGCCTGACTCCGGGCGCCTACGACCTGACCGCGCTGGTCGGGCTCGACGCGGCGCGCGGCTGGCTCTACGTGCAGGCCTCGCCCGAGGACGCGACGCGCCGCTACCTCTACCGCGTCGCGCTGGCCGACGGCCGGGCCGAGCGCGTGACACCCGCCGACCAGCCGGGCACGCACGTCTACAGCCTCGCGCCCGGCGCGGACTACGCGCTGCACACGCGCTCGGGTCTCGATCGCCCGCCGGTGGTCGAACTCGTGCGCCTGCCGGGGCACGAGCCGCTGCGCACGCTCGAGGACAACGCGGCCCTGGCGGCGCGCCTGGCGGCCTTCCGGCCGGTGGCGACCGAGTTCTTCCGCCTCCCGATCGGGGCCGGGGTCGAGCTCGACGGCTGGATGATGAAGCCGGCCGACTTCGAGCCCACGCGCCGCTACCCGCTCCTGATGCACGTCTACAACGAGCCCAGCGCGGTGCAGGCGAACGACGTCTGGAGGGGCGTGCGCGGGCTCTTCCACCATGCCCTGGCCGAGGCCGGCTACGTGGTCGCCTGCGTCGACTCGCAGGGCACGCCGGGGCCGCGCGGCAAGGCCTGGCGCAAGAGCACCTACCAGCGCTTCGGCCTGGTCGGCGCGGACCAGCAGGCGGCCGCCGTGCGCGCGCTGTGCGCGCGCCACGCGTTCCTGGACCCGCAGCGCGTCGCGGTGTGGGGCTGGAGCGGGGGTGGCACGATGACGCTGAACCTGCTCTTCCGGCACGCGGCGCTGTACGCGCTGGGCATGTCGGTGGCTCCGGTGCCGGACGTGGCGCTGTACGACTCGATCTACCAGGAGCGCTACACCGGCCTGCCGGCGACCGACGCCGAGGCCTATCGCCTGAACTCGCCGATCACCCACGCGCACGGGCTGGAGGACGCGCTGCTGCTCGTGCACGGCAGCGGCGACGACAACGTGCACATGCAGGGGACCGAGCGTCTGATCGATCGCCTGGTGGAGCTGGGCAAGCCCTTCGACTTCATGCTGTACCCGAACCGCTCGCACGCGATCAACGAGGGGCCGGGGACGCTGCACCACGTGTATGCGCTGCTCGCGCGCTACCTGTGGGAGCGGATGCCGCCGGAGTGAGCCGGGCGGAGCGCCGTCTCCGGGCCCTCAGGTCCCCTTGCGCAGCAGCACCGTCTTGACCGTGTTGAACAGGATCGACAGGTCGAAGAGCAGCGACTGGTACTTGATGTAGAACAGGTCGTACTGGAGCTTCTGCAGCGCGTCCTCGACCGTGTTGCCGTAGGGGTAGTTGATCTGCGCCCAGCCCGTGACGCCGGGCTTCACCGAGTGGCGCTGGTTGTAGTAGGGGAGCTTGGCCGCGAGCTCGGCCACGAAGTGCGGGCGCTCGGGGCGCGGGCCGACCAGCGACATCGAGCCGGCCAGCACGTTGAAGAGCTGCGGCAGCTCGTCCAGGCGCGACTTGCGGATCATGCGCCCGACGCGCGTCACGCGCGGGTCGTCCTCGGCGGCCCACACCGGGCCGGAGTGCTTCTCGGCGTCGGCGCGCATGCTGCGGAACTTGCACAGCGTGAAGGGGCGCCCGCCCTGGCCGGTGCGCTCCTGGCGGAACAGCACCGGGCCGGGGGAATCGAGGCGCACGGCGATCGCGACCGCCAGCATCGCCGGCCAGGTCAGGAGGATCCCGATCAGCGCCAGCGCGAAGTCCACCAGGCGTTTCGTCACCGCCGCCAGCGGGTGCATCTCGAAGCCCTGGTTGAAGATCAGGTAGGAGGGCCGCATGGCCTCGGCCGGGATCTTGCCGGTCAGGCGCTCGAAGAAGGACTCGGCCTCCTGGACCACGATGCCCTCGAGCCGGCAGCGCAGGAGCTCGTCGGTCGGCAGGCTCCCGCGGCGCTCCTCGACCGCCACCACGATCAGGTCGATCCCCAGGCGCTGGCACAGCTCGGGCAGCGGCTCGCCCTGGCCGGCGCCGGCCGGGGCCTCCTCGAGGTCCGCGCCGGGGCGCGTCGCCAGCAGGAGCTTGGTCTCGCTCAGGTTCTCGAACACCGCGTCCCCCTGCTGGGGGCGCTGGCTGGCCTCGAACCAGGGATTGCCGGTGTCGGGCGAGCCCCCGCGCCGATCGCCCGAGCGCCGCTCGCCCGAGCGCCGTTCACCCGTCACGTCGCTCTTGGCGAGCAGGGCCACCAGCTCGAAGCCCGTGCTCTCGCGCCCGGAGAGCTCGTCGATCAGGCGCTTGGCCGTGCGTCCGGAGCCCAGGATCAGCAGGCGCTCGCGGAAGCTCGAGCGCCCGATCAGGGAGTGGAACACCTGGCGCCACAGGAACACGCCCACGAAGGCCGCGAACAGGGCCGAGGTCAGCAGCACGGCCGTCTGCGTGAAGGGCAGGGGCGGGAACTCGAGCACGCGCTCGATGTCCCAGGCGCGCACCAGCACCAGGCTCAGGGTCACCAGCAGGACGGCGGTCGAGCTGGAGGTCAGGAAGCGCGCCATGCGCTCGAAGCGCGAGCTGGACACGCGGAAGTCGTAGAGCTCGTTGAAGGCCAGGGTGAGCTGGGCCAGGACCGCCACCATCAGCGCCGAGAGCAGGACCCGCCAGCGCGCCGAGGCCGGGTCGAGGCTCTCCAGGGCCAGCTGGCGCCGCACGGCCTCGTCGGGCGTCCACAGGTGGGCGGACATGACCAGCAGGACCACCACCGTGATCAGCACGAGCTCGCTGGCGACGAGCAGGGCCTTCCGGAAGGGAAGGTAGTGGCGCAGGACGTTCAGCATGTCCGGCGCTCCGGGAGTTGGAGCGCCCGTGGAGCGGTGGTGGCGTGGCTCGCACCCCGCCTGCCGGGGGGCGACGAGCGCATCAGCGAACTGTACCTCAAGGGGCGGAGGAGCCGGGGCTTCCGCGACGAGTGCCTCGGCCATCCGCGAAGCCTTTTCCAGTCCCCCGCAGCGGGTGCGGGCTCATCCCGGCCCCACCCGGAGGTCGGCCCGGCGCACGATCGCGATCCGACCTGGTCCCTCGAGCCGGACCTCGACCAGGTCGACGCGCGCCGGCGCGCCGCGCGCCAGGGCGGCCACGGCGTGCTCGAGGCGCGCGATGGTGGCCCGTGCGAGGCGCATCCCGGGCTGGAAGCGCGGCCCGCTGCGCCCGGTCTTGACCTCGACGGCCACCAGCGCGCCGTGGTCCTCGAACAGGAGGTCGATCTCGGCCCAGGTCGTGCGCACGCGCCGGTCGAGCAGGCGCCAGCCGAGCCGGCGCAGGTGCCGCGCGGCCAGGTGCTCGCCGGCGCGGGCGAAGCTCGGGTCGCCGGGCGGGAGCCAGCGCAGGGCGAGGCGGGGGAAGAGCTGCGCGGTGAGCGGGCCGAGCAGCGCGTGGAGGCGCCGCGAGGCTCCCGAGTGGCGGGCTCTGGGCTGGCCCGGAAGGCGGCGCAGGTCTCCGGGCGGGCGCGCGCCCGCCCGGAGGCCTGCGCCGGTCACGCTGACGGCGGAATCCGTAGCCGATCTTCGATCGGCTAGGCCTTGCTGGGCTCGGCCTTCTTCTCCTCGAGGGCCGGTTCCTTCTCGGGCTCGATCACGTTCTGCACGGCCGCGCGCGTGAAGCGCAGGCGCACGTTGTCGGCCACCTGCAGCACGACCAGCTCGCTCGTCACGCTGACCACCGTCCCGTACATCCCGCCGTTGGTCATCACGCGGTCGCCCTTCTTCAGGGCCTCGAGCATCTTCTGGCGCTGCTTCTGGCGCTTGCGCTCCGGCATGATCATCAGGAAGAAGAACAGGACCCCGATGACGATGAGCGGGATGAAGGGCCCACCCAGGGGCGAGGTGGGGGCCGGCGAGGCGGGCGTCTCTTGCAGGAGGAGGAGGAGGAGCGTCGGCATGGGAGGGCGAGCACGGTACTCGATCCGCCGCCGCCCCCAAAGGTCCGCGCGCCCGGGCTGGCCGCTCTCCCCCGGGCGGCCTAGTCTGTGGGGTCCCGTCGGCCTCGGTCGGCGGTTCCCCATGACCCTGCCCAGGTCCATGCCCGCCCCCCGGACGGAGCGCCGGCGCGTCGTCGTCGCCATGAGCGGCGGCGTCGACAGCTCGGTCGCGGCCTGGCTGCTCGCCCGTCAGGGGTACGAGCTGGTCGGCCTGTTCATGCGCAACGGGGTCCACGTGGAGGAGGGCGAGGCGCGCAAGAAGTCCTGCTGCTCGGTGGGAGACGCGCGCGACGCCCGCATGGTGGCGGCCGGCCTCGGGATTCCCTTCCAGGCCGTCGACCTGAAGGACGAGTTCGGCGCGATCATCCGCTACTTCCTGGAGGAGTACGCGGCCGGGCGCACGCCCAACCCCTGCGCGGTGTGCAACCGCGATCTCAAGTTCGGGCGCCTGTTCGCCTTCGCCGACGAGCTCGGGGCCGAGGCGGTCGCCACCGGACACTACGCGCGCATCGAGCGCGACGCCGCCGGCCGCCCCAGCGTCCGGCGCGGGCTCGACCGCGACAAGGACCAGTCCTACCAGCTCTTCTGCGTGCGCGAGGAGAACCTGGCGCGCACGCTCCTGCCGCTCGGGGGGCTGGAGAAGCCCGAGGTGCGGCGCCTGGCGGCCGAGGCCGGGATCCGCACGGCCGAGAAGCCCGACAGCCAGGAGATCTGCTTCGTGCCGGGCAACGACTACCGCGCGCTGCTCGCCCAGCACGAGGTCGAGCTCCACCCGGGGCCGCTGGTCGACACCGCCGGGCGCGAGCTGGGCCGGCACGTCGGGACCGAGCACTTCACGATCGGCCAGCGCCGTGGCCTCGGCGTCGCCGCCGGCGTCCCGCTGTACGTCGTGCGCATCGAGCCCGAGCGCGGCACGGTCGTGCTCGGCACGGCCGAGGAGTGCGGGAGCCGCGCGCTCGTCGCGCGCGAGCTGAACTGGATCGGCTTCGACCCGCCGGCCGGCCCCTTCCGGGCCGAGGTGCAGATCCGCTACCGGCACGCTGCGGTGCCCGCGACGGTCGAGCTCTCCGGCGACGAGGCGCGCGTCGTCTTCGACGCGCCCGAGGTGGCCGTCGCGCCCGGCCAGGGGGCGGCGCTCTACCACGGTGAGCGGCTGCTGGGCGGCGGCTGGATCGCGCGCGCCGAACCCGCGGGATGAGCGCCCTGCGCGCGGCGGAGCGCGGCGCCTGGCTCGCGGCCCTGGGGCTCCTGGCCGTCGCCGCCTGGCTTCTCCTGCCGCGCACGCCGGACGAAGGGCCGGCGCGGCCGCCGCTCGTGATCGCGCTGGCGGACGCCTCGGCCAGCGTCGCGCGCCCGCGCGGCTGGCTCGGATGGGTGCGCTCGGAGCTGGCGCGGAGCGCGGACGAGGCCGCGGCGGCGGGCGCCGAGCTGGCCGTGCTGGCCTTCGCGGACGGCGTAGCGACCGGCTTCGGGCCGGGGCCGCCGGAGCGCTTTCGCGACGCGCTCGCCGGCCGCGACGGGCCGCCCTACGACCCGGCGCTGGCCCTGTCGCGCGGTGCGACGCGCCTTGCGGATGCCCTGACGGCGGTCGAGCTCCTGAGCGCGACGCCGCGCCCGGCCGTGCGCCTGGTCCTGCTCGGGCCCGCCACGTACACCGGCCCGAGCCCGGCCGGCGCCTGGGCCCGGCTGGCCGCCGCCGGCGTCGCCTGCGAGGTGCGCACGCCGCCGCGCGCGGAGGAGAGCGACCTCGCGCTGCTCGAGCTCGCGCTGCCCGCGCGCATCGAGGCGGGCGCGCCGCTGGTGGCCCTCGTGCGCGGGCTCTTCCGGCCGGGGACGGAGCCCGTCGCGACGGCGCGGCTCGTGCTCGAGGTCGAGGAGGACGGTCCGACGCGCACGCGGGCGCACGCCCTCGCGCTCCCGGCCGGCGGTGGGGCCTTCGAGCTGCCGCTCGCGCTCGGCCCGGCCGGCTTCGGGCGCACCCTCGTGCGTGCGCGCGCCGAGCTGGAGGGCGACGCCTGGCCGGAGAACGACCAGGTCGCGGCCGACACCCTGGCGGGGGGCGCGCGCGTGCTGGGCGTGGTCGTGAGGCCGGAGCTGCGCCCCGTGGCCGAGACCTGGCTGGCGCCGAGCGGGCGCTCGGCCCTGGCCGGCTTGCAGTTCCAGTTCCTCTTGCCGGAGGAGCTGCCGGGCGCGCTGGAGGACCTCGCGGCCGTGATCACCTTCGACCTCGCGCCCGAGGCGCTCCCGGCCGAGGCCCTGGCGCCCTTCGTGCGTCGCGGCGGCGGCTGGCTCGCGCTCTCGGGCTACGGCTTCCTCTCCGGCTGGATCCCGGGCGAGACCGAGGGCGAGCTGGCGCGGCTCCTGCCCTGCGAGCCGCGCGTGCGGGAGAGCCCGCCGCGTGACGTGGTGCTGCTGGTGGACGGCTCCGGCAGCATGGAGGGCCAGCCCTTCGAGACGGTGCGCGCCGCGGCGCTCGAGCTGGTCGCGGCCGCGCTGCCGAGCGACCGCGTCAGCCTGCGCTTCTTCACCGGCCGGCTGGAGCCCGAGCACCTGCTGAAGCGACGCAGCGCGAGTCGCGCCGCGGACCAGCAGGCGGCCCGCGCGGCGGCCCGCGACCTGCTCGCGCTGCGCGTCCCGTCCGGCACGACCTACTTGCTGGCGGCGCTCTCCGAGCTGGCGCGCTCGGCCGGCGAGCACGAGACGCTGGCGCTGCTGCTGACGGACGGCTGGGAGCGCGAGGGCCTGCCGGATCCCCTGGGGAGCGCGCGCGCCCTGACCGCGGCGCTGCGCGCCGCGCGCGTGCGCCTGGTCGTGATCGCGGTGGGGGCGCCGAACCTCGCGCTGCTGGCGGCCCTGGCCGAGGGCCCCGAGAACGTGCGCGCGGGGGACACGCTCGACGCGCTGCGCGCCGTGTTCCACCGCGAGCTCTCGGGGAGCCAGCTCGCAGAGGGCGAGCTCGCCCTGCGGCCCGCGCCGCGCGCGCCGGGCTCGCTGGCGGACGAGGTCCTGAGCGCGGCGGCCGGACAGACGCTCGCGCCGCTCGAGCGCCACGTGCGCAACCGCCTGCGTCCGGGGGCCGAGGCGCTGTGGGAGAGCGAGGAGGGCGAGCCGGTCCTGGCCCTGATGCGCGCGGGCCTCGGGCGCACGGCGCTCTTCGCCTCGCGCCCGGGTGCGCCCTGGGCCAGCCGCTACCTGCGCGCGGGCCTGGGCGAGCCGGCCGAGTTCGACGGGCTCCTGCGCTGGCTCGCGCGCGGCCCGACCGGCGCCGCGGGGCCGACGGCGCGCGCCGCCGGACGGCACCTCGTGCTCGAGGGGCTGTCGCGCGAGGGCGCGGCGGAGCGGCGCGTGCGCCTGGTCGCGCCGGGGCGGGAAGCGGAGGATCTGCGCCTCCTGCCGCCGGGAGGGCCGGCTGGCGACGTGCTCGCGACGCGCGAGGGCTGGCTCGCGCGCGAGGTGCCGCCGGGGGCCTATCTCCTCCTCGTGGACGAGCCCGAGGCGCCGGTCGTGCCCGTGGCGGTCGGACCGGGGGACGAGCTCGCCTGGCGCGAGCGCGCCTGCCCGCCCGCGCCGGCGGTCCAGGCGCGCGCCGGCGTCCCGCCCGGCCGGGCCTCCCACGGGCTGGCCCTGGCGGCCCTCGCCCTGGCTCTCGCAGCGCTCTTCCTGGCCGCCCTGGCGGCGAGCCGCGGTCAAGGACTCCGCGCCCTCGACCGATAGACGGGCCAGCGCGAAAGAAATCCCCCTCCCGGAGTCTCCATGAGCCCGTTCCAGAAATCGCTCCCCCTGCTGACCTTCCTGCTCCTCGGCGCCTGCGCCGGCTCCTCGCGCGACGTGCGCGACGAGTCCGTGGACGGCGATTTCGTGCGGGCCACGCCGCTGCTGCAGCAGCAGATCGAGGACGAGGCCGCGCGCCTGCCCTACAGTCACGGCTTCGACCGGCTGGAGCAGATCCGCTGGTTCGCCTCGATCGGCGAGCCGGCCTACGAGGTGCTCCTGCGCCTGGCGACCGACGGGCGCGACGACGTGGCCGCGGCCGCGCTGGCCTCGATGGGGGCGACGCGCGACTCGCGCCTCGTGCCGCACATCCAGGGCCTGGCCTGGTCGGAGGAGCGCCTCAAGAGCGACCTCGGCCTCGAGCGCGCGCGCACGCTGGTGCGCCTGGGCGACTGGAGCGCGATGCCGACGCTGATCCAGGGGCTGCGCGACACGCGTCTCTTCACGCGCGCCCTGTGCGCCGACGCGCTCGAGGAGGCGACCAACGAGCGCTTCGGCTTCGACCCGCGCGCCGCCCAGGGCGAGCGCGACAAGTCCATCGCGCGCTGGGAGCAGTGGTGGCTCAAGCGCACGGGCGAGGGCATCCTGCCGACGCGCTGAGCACCGCTCCTCCACCCTTTCCCTTCTTCCTCCTCCGCGTCCTCCGCGTCTCACCTCCGCGCCTCCGCGCTCCTTCTGATTCAGAAGAAGAGGCAGAGGAGCGCGGAGACGCGGAGGGAAGACGCGGAGGGCGCGGAGACGGAGGGGAGGAGAGCCGGAAGGAGAGGGCCGCGGATCAGCCGCGGCTGGCCACGAACGCATCCAGGCTGTCGCGCTCGTCCTCGCCCAGCTCGTTCAGGAAGACCGCGATCTCGTAGTGGTCGACGGAGCGCGCCAGGGGCTGGCTGCGCACGACCACGCCGCGGCCCTGGATGCGCACGGGGGGCTCGCTCGGGCGCCCCGGGAGGTCGATGCGCACGCCGAGGAGCGTCATCTCCGGCAGCGGGCGGTCGAGGTAGAAGCAGATCCCGGCGCGCGACACGTCGCGCAGGCGCGCGCGGTGGGCCCCGTCGGCCAGTTCCAGCGTCAGGGTGCCGTCGCAGGCGGCGCGGGGATGGGCGCGGCGCTCGCGGCCGGTCGGGGTGCGCGTCTCGGGGTGCTCCATGGGCGGGAGCGTAGCGCCGGGCGGGCCACGATCAACGGGGCACGCGCCGGGACGCGCCATTCCGATCGGGCGCGCGGAGCGCTAGACTCGCGCCGAGCGCAACACCAGCCAGAGCATCCAGCCATGGGAAGCTTCAACAAGATCATCCTGATGGGCAACCTGACGCGCGACTGCGAGACCCGCTTCGCGAACAACGGGACGGCCATCGTCAAGTTCGGCCTGGCGGTCAACCGCCGCTTCCAGGACGCCGACGGCAACTGGAAGGAGCAGCCGACCTTCGTCGACGTGACGATCTTCGGCAAGCGCGGCGAGGCCTTCGCGCGCTTCCACGGCAAGGGCAAGCAGGCCCTGATCGAGGGCCAGCTGCGCATGGACACCTGGGACGACAAGCAGACCGGCCAGAAGCGCAGCAAGCTGTACGTGGTGGCGGACTCCTGGGAGTTCGTCGGCCCCGGCAGCGGGCGCGAGGGCGGTGGCGGTGGAGGCGGCGGTGGCGGCGCGCCGTCCTACGAGGGCGGCGAGGGGCTCGACGCGCCCTCGCCGGCCGCGGTCGACGAGACGCCCTTCTAGGGACGGCCGGGGCGCGGCGTGCGGCTCTCCGTGCGGCTCTTCGCCAGCCTGCGCGAGCGCGCGGGGCGCGAGCAGCTCGTGCTGGAGGGCGTGCCGGCCGGCACGGACGTGGCGGGCGCCAAGCGGCTGCTCGAGGCGCGCCATCCCGAGCTCGGGCCGCTGCAGTCGGTGCGCGGCGTGATCGGGACGAGCTACGTGCCCGACGCGACGCCGCTGGCCGAGGGCGAGGAGCTGGCGCTCCTGCCGCCGGTCTCGGGCGGCTCGCCCGCGGGCGACGACGCGGCCCTGGCGCGCGGCGTGTTCGAGCTGTGGGCCGACGCGCTCGACGCCGCCGTGGCCCAGCGCCGGGTCGAGCACCCCTCCTGCGGCGCGGTGGTGCTGTTCGTCGGCAACGCGCGCGACCGCAACCGCGCGAAGGACGTGGTGGGGCTCGACTACGAGGCCTTCCCGTCCATGGCCGAGAGCGAGATGGCCGGCATCTTCGAGGAGTGTCGCGCGCGCATCGCCGGCGACGACGAGCGCCACGCGCTGCGCATGCTCGTGCTGCACCGTACCGGCGCGGTGGCCGTGGGCGAGCCGGCCGTGGTCGTGGCCGTGGCCAGCCCGCACCGCGACGCCGCCTTCCAGGCCGCGCGCTTCCTGATCGACGAGCTCAAGGCGCGCGTGCCGCTGTGGAAGAAGGAGCACTACGCCGACGGGCACCACTGGATCGGCGAGCGCCCTTGATCGCCCTCTCCCCCGAGCTCGAGCTCGAGGTCGTCCCGGTCACGCCCTTCCAGCAGAACTGCTCGCTGATGCGCTGTGCGCGCACGGGCCGCGGCGCGCTAGTCGATCCGGGCGGCGAGCCGGAGCGGCTGCTGGCGGCGGTCGCTGCCGCCGGCGTCGCGCTGGAGAAGATCCTCCTGACCCATGGCCACATCGACCACGCCGGCGCCACGGCCGAGCTGGCCGAGCGCCTGGACCTCCCGGTCGAGGGCCCGCAGCGCGAGGAGCGCTTCTGGCTCGAGCGCCTGGACGAGCAGGGGCGCATGTTCGGCCTGGGGCGCAGCGCCTCGTTCGAGCCCGACCGCTGGCTCGAGCGGGGCGAGCGCGTGACGGTGGGGGCGCTCGAGCTCGAGGTCGAGCACTGCCCCGGGCACACGCCCGGGCACGTGGTCTTCTTCCACCGCCCATCGCGCTTCGCCTGGGTCGGCGACGTGCTGTTCCAGGGCTCGATCGGACGCACGGACTTCCCGCGCGGCGACTACGACACGCTGATCCGCTCGATCACCGAGCGGCTCCTGCCGCTGGGCGACGACGTGCGCTTCCTGCCGGGCCACGGGCCGATGTCGACCCTGGGCGTGGAGCGGCGCACGAACCCGTTCCTGCTGGAGCCCGAGGCCTACCGACCCCGGTGAGCGGCCCGGCCCTCGTTCGCGGCCGCGCGCGTTGCTAGGCTCCGCGCCGGTCTCCAGGAAGACGAGCCGATGCCGATGCAGCCGACGGGTGAAGTCCATCTCAATCTCGAGGGCGTCGAGCGCGAGGAGCTCGAGGTCGACGTGCTGGTGGTGGGCGCGGGGCCGGCCGGGCTCGCCTGCGCGATCCAGCTCAAGCGCCTGCTGGCGCGGGCCGGCAAGGCCGACGCGACGCTGCTCGTGCTCGAGAAGGCCGAGGAGGTCGGCTACCACGTGCTCTCGGGCGCGGTCATGGACCCCCGGGGCATGGCCGAGCTCTTCCCCGACTGGCGCGAGAAGGGCTGTCCGGTCGAGAGCCCGGTCGTGTACGACTGCGTCGACTACCTGAAGGCCGGCGGCGGGAAGGTGCGCCTCTCCGGCCCCTTCGTCCCGCCGCCGCTCCGCAACCACGGCAACTTCGTGGTCAGCCTGTACCGCGTCGTGCGCTGGCTGAAGGAGCAGGCCGAGGCCCTCGGCATCGACGTGTACCCTGGCTTCGCCGGGGCCCAGGTGACCTACGACGGCACGCGCGTGACCGGCGTGCAGACGCGCGACGCCGGCATCGACAAGCACTGCCAGCGGAAGCCCCAGTTCCAGCCGGGCATGAACGTGAAGGCGCGCGTCACGGTCTTCGCCGAGGGCACGCGCGGCTCGCTGGCCAAGGGCCTCGTCGCGCGCCTCGGCCTCGACGCGGGCAGGAACCACCAGCTCTACGAGACCGGCATCAAGGAGATCTGGCGCATCCCCGAGGCGCGCGCGAAGGAGCTGACCGGGCACGTGATCCACACCCTCGGGGCGCCGCTCGGGACCTCGGGCTACGGCGGTGGCTGGATCTACGGGCTCTCCGAGAGCCGCCTCTCGCTCGGCTACGTGGTCGGGCTCGACCACCCGGACGTGAAGCTCGACCCGCACGCACTCTTCACGCAGTGGAAGCAGCACCCGGCCGTGGCCGGGCTCCTGGCGGGCGGCGAGATCGTGCGCTACGGCGCGAAGACGATCCCCGGCGGCGGCTACTTCGCGATGCCGAAGCTGTTCGGCGACGGCTTCGTCCTGGTGGGGGACTCGGCCGGGTTCGTCAACATGGCGCGCCTGAAGGGCATCCACCTGGCGCTCAAGTCGGGCCTGATGGCGGCCGAGGCGATCGCCGAGGCGCTCGGCAAGGACGACACGAGCGCCGCCGCCCTGGGCGGCTACGCCACGCGCTTCGAGGCCTCCTGGGCGAAGGAGGAGCTCTACCGCGTGCGCAACTTCCGCCAGGCCTTCCAGTCCGGCTTCTTCCAGGGCGTGCTGGACGCCGGCCTGCAGCAGGTCACCGGCGGGCGCGGCCTGTTCGCGCGCCGGCCCGCGCGCGCCGACCACGAGCTGCGCCGCCCGCTGGCCGAGGCGCGCCTCGCCAAGCCCGCCTTCGACGGCAAGCTCGCGCTGGACAAGCTGACGGACGTCTACCACTCGGGCGCGGTGCACGAGGAGGACCAGCCGGCGCACCTGGTCGTGCGCGACCCGGAGCTGTGCGTCACGCGCTGCACGGTCGAGTACGGCAACCCCTGCCAGCACTTCTGCCCTGCCGCGGTCTACGAGTGGCCGCACGCCGACCCGGCCGCCGCGCGCAAGGCGGGCGGCGTGGTGATCAACTTCTCGAACTGCGTGCACTGCAAGACGTGCGACGTGGCCGACCCGTACCAGATCATCGAGTGGACCGTGCCGGAGGGCGGCGGCGGCCCGAAGTACGTGGACATGTAGGCCAAGACCGGCGGAGCTCGCCGGGACCCATGAAGCTGCGCATCGAAGACCCGAAGCGTGCCCTCCCGAAGGGCGACCTCCTGTGCGTGCTCGGCCTGCAGGGCGAGCCCCATGGCCTGCCGGCCGGCGTGCGCGTCCCGGAGCTCGCGCTCTCCGCCTTCCAGGGCGAGTTCCGCGAGACGCGCCTGACGGATTGCCTGGCCGGGCCGGCGGCGCGCTTCCTCCAGGTGGGGCTGGGCAAGCGCGCCGAGGCGGACCACGAGCGCCTGCGCCGCGCGGCCGCGATCGCCGCGCGCAAGGCCGAGAAGGTGCGCGCGAAGACGCTCGTGCTGTGGATCGAGCCGGCCGTGGCGCGCCTGGCCGGCGGCCCGGAGCGCGCGGCCCAGGCCCTGGCCGAGGGCGTCGTGCTGGCGAGCCACGCGCTGCGCAGCTTCAAGTCCAAGCCCAAGGGGCCGTACCTGGCCGAGGTCGTGCTGTGCGGCCCCGGCCCGGACTTCCGGCGCGGCGCGGCGCGGGGCGAGCTCGTCGGCCGCGCCAACACCTTCGCGCGCCGGCTGCAGGACACGCCCGCCAACCGCATGCGGCCGCGCGACCTCGTGACCGAGGCGCGCGCCCTCGTGCGCGGCGACCGCCGCTTCGCCCTGCGCGTGTTCGACGAGAGCGGGCTGGCGCGCCTGGGCATGGGCGCCTTCCTCTCGGTCGCGCGCGGCTCGGAGGAGCCGGCCTACCTGATCCACCTGTCGCACCGCCCGCGCACCCGTGCGCGCGAGCGCCTGGCCCTGGTCGGCAAGGGGCTGACCTTCGACGCCGGTGGGATCAGCCTGAAGCCCTCGGCCAAGATGGAGGAGATGAAGTACGACATGTCCGGCGCGGCGGCCGTGCTGGGGGTGTTCCAGGCGCTGCGCGGGCTCGACCTGCCGCTCGAGGTCCACGGCGTGATCGCCGCCACCGAGAACCTCCCGGACGGCTGCGCGAACAAGCCCGGCGACCTGGTGACGGCCATGAACGGGACCACGATCGAGATCCTGAACACCGATGCCGAGGGGCGCCTGGTCCTGGCGGACGCGCTGGTCTACGTCGAGCGGCGCCTGCGGCCGGCCGCGATCGTCGACCTGGCCACCCTGACGGGGGCCGTGATCACGGCCCTGGGGCACGAGCTGACGGGGGTGATGGGCACCGACGAGCCCCTGCGCGACGAGCTGATCGCGGCCGGCAAGGCGACCGGCGAGCTGGTCTGGCCGCTGCCGCTGCTCGACCAGCACCGGGAGCACATGAAGGGCGCCGTGGCGGATCTGAAGAACATCAACTCGGGCCAGGGCGCCGGCTCCTCGGCCGGGGCCGCGTTCCTGGCGCACTTCGTCGAGAAGACGCCCTGGGCGCACCTCGACATCGCCGGCACCGCCTGGGGCGTCGACGAGCGCGATTACCAGGGCGGGAGCGGCGGGACCGGCGTCGGCGTCCGGCTGCTCCTCGCCTGGCTCGAGGGCCGCGCGGCGCGCGCCGGCGCCGCCCCGCGCGCGCGGCAAACCTCGGCCAAGGCTTGAGCCGCACTCCTCCGCTCCGTATCAAGGAGCGCCCGTCCCTTCCCGAACCGCCGCCCCGAGCCTCGACCTCCGCCATGGACCGCACGCGCCCCACCGGGACCCAGCAAACGCGCCTCGAGCGCACCCTCGCGCACCTCAAGATCGTCTCGCGCCTGCTCGGGCACGAGCTGCACGCCCAGAACGCGCCGCGCCTCACCCTGAGCCGCGACGAGGTTCTCGAGATCCAGGCCAGCATCGACCTCTTCATCGAGGACGCGATGAAGAGCACGCGCGGCACCTCTGCCGGTCCGACCCGCGAGGTCGAGCTTCCGACCGCCGAAGCGCGCGTCAACTAGCGCCGCATGACCGGGGGGACCGACCGGCGCCCGGCCCGGGCTCCGCGCACGGAGCAGGCCGGGTACGTCTTGGCCCTGCTCGGGCTCGCGGCGGGCGTGGCCGGCCTGTGGTTCTGGCCCCAGGCGTCGCTGGCGGCCGCGCAGCCCGCGGCGGCGCGCGCCGCGGCGAGGACGGGTGAGCCGCCGCCTCCGCAGCGGTGGGTCGATCCGGCCGATGCGCGTCTGGCCGCGCTCCCGGCCTGGGCCGATCCGCGCTGGCTGGAACGTCTGAACGCGCTCCTCGCGGCCGAGCCGCCCTTCGCGCTCGAGCCCGAGCCGCCCGACCTCGCGCCCCTGGCGGCCGCCCTGGCGAGCCTCTCCTTCGTCGAGCGCGTGGAACGGCTCGACGCCACGCCGGCCGGGCTCGTGCTCGACCTCGTGCTGCGCAAGCCCGTCGCCTGCATCGACGTGGGCGGCGAGTTCGCGCTGGTGGACGCGGACGGCGTCGTGCTGGAGGGGCGCTGGCCGCTGCCGCCGCGCCTCGGGCGTGCCCACCTGCCGGTGCTCGGGCCGCTCGAGGATCCGCTGCTGGCGCGCGCGCGCCCCGGCGACTGGCTGGCCGAGCCGGAGCACACCGACGCGCTCGACGTGGCCCTCTCGCTGGCCGAGGAGGTGCCCGAGGCGCAGCGCGCGGCCCTCGGCCGGATCGTGATCGACGCGCGCAGCGCGCGGCGCGCCTCGCCCGAGGAGCCGGGCGTGCGCCTGGAGCTCGAGGGCGGACGTCTGGCGCTCTTCGGGCGCTCGCCCGCGGCCGACGAGCCCGGCGAGCTGGCGGCCGCCGCGAAGTGGCGCGGTCTCGTGCGCGCCTTCGACTGGTTCGCCCAGGACCCGGCGGCCAACGACTGGCTGCTGGTCGACCTGCGCTGGGACCGGCCCGACCTGGCGCCGGCGCGTCCGCTCGAGGTGGCGCAGGTGGAGCCCGCCCCGTTCCGCAGCAGCGCGGGGAGCTCGCGGGCCGGCGCGCGCGCCTCCGGTCCGCGCGTGCGCTAGCGCGGCACGCATGGGCCCGGGCCGGCTCGGCGCGCTCTACCTGGCGGCCCTGGCCGTTCCCCTGGCCGAAGGTCTGCTCGACCTCGAGCTGGCGCTCGGACCCTGCGCGGCCCTGGCGCTCCTGCCCTGGCTGCTGCTCGCGCCCGCGCCGCGCCGGCCGGATGCCGCGCCGGGCGGGGCCCTCACGCCAGCCCTGCTGGCGCTGCCGCCGCTCGCGCTGGGCGCCGGCGTGGACCTCGCGCGGGGGGCGGCCGGCGGCACCCTGGCCCTGGCGGCCGGGACGACCTGGCTGGCGCTCGTGCTGTGGACGGCGGCGGCCGAGCGGGCACCGCGGGCGCGGCCGGCCGCCGCGTGGTACGCGTCGGTCTGGTTCCTGCTCGTGCCCTTCGGTC
Source organism: Planctomycetota bacterium (assembly GCA_036376275.1). Taxonomy (GTDB): domain Bacteria; phylum Planctomycetota; class UBA1135; order UBA1135; genus JABFRZ01. The sequence goes on from DASVAP010000424.1 coordinate 23,145, forward strand.
TGGCGCTGCGCGTCGCGCTGAGCTGGGTCCCGGCGCGCGGCGGCGCGGAGCCCGGGCGGCCGGCCTGGCTCGCGCTCGACCCGCTGCTGTTCCTGCATCGCTGGGGGCGCGCCGAGGGCCTGGCGGAGCTGCGCCCGGCCGAGTGCGCCTGGGTGCTGCTCGGCGCCGGGCTGGCGCTCCTGGCCGCGCGCGCCCCGGCGGGGCGCGGGGTGGAGGCGACGTGAGCGCGCTCGCGCTGCTGGGCCTGCTGGTGCTCGCGGGCCAGGAGAACCGGCTGTGGCAGCTCGAGCTCGAGCTGCGCGGTGCCTGCGAGGCGGTGCGGCTGGACTGCGGCCCGGACGGCGAGACGCTCCTCGTGGGGCCCTTCGGTCCGGGCGAGGACCGCAGCCTGAGCGTGCCCGTGCCGGTGCGCGCGCCGCTCGGGCGGGAGGAGCTGGCGCTCGTCCCGCTGCCGCGCGCCGAGCTGCTCGGGGCCGGCCCGGATGCGAGCGCGACCGTCGTCGCCTGGAGCGCGCGCCAGCCGGTCGACGAGCTCCTCGCCGCCGGTCCACGCGCGGGGCTTTCCCTGCCTCCGGCGCCCCGCGCCCGGCCCACGGCCGGCTTGCCCGAGCTCCTGGCGGCGCTGCTGGCCGGCGCGTTCCTGCTGCGCCTGCGCGCCCGGCTCCTGCCCACGTGCCTGGTCGCGGTCGCGAGCGCCGCGCTGGTGCTCGGGCTGGCCCGCGCGCGCGGGGAGGGAGCGGACGTGGTGACGCTGGTGCAGTGGCGCGAGGGCAGCGCCACGGCCCTCTCCATCCGCCGCGGCGAGGGCGAGCTCGAGCTCGGCGGCCCTGGGCTCGAGGTCAGCCCGGCCGGGAGCCCGATCCGGATCGAGTGGGAGGCGCGCGGCCGCGGACGCGCACGCAGCGCCGGCGGCAGCCTGTTCGCGCTCGCCACCACCGCGAGCCCGGCCCTGCGGCCCGAGCGGAACGGGGCCGAGCGCCTGGAGCCGGTCTGGACCCGCACCCCGGAGGGACGCTGGCGGCGCCACGAGGCCTGGGAGCTGGGCGCGGCCCTCGGCTCCGGGCGGGACGGGAGCCCACCCGGGTGGCTGGCCGGGGCCCTGCCGCCCGGGCGCGGGATCCTGGTGGCGCGCACCTCCCGCGGCGCCTGGCTGCGCTGCCTCGGCTTCCCGGTTCGCTGAGGCCGTGCCCGGCGCCGGATCCGAAGCGTGCGCCAGTGGGTTGATGCCCTTGCGGCGCGCCAGTACCCTGTTCCGCCCCAACGGCCGCGGGCCGGCCCCCGGGCCGCCCCGTGCCTTGCCTGCCCCTGATCCCTCCATGAAGACCACCCGTTTCCGCGCCCAGGACGTCCCGGAGCGCTGGCTCCTCTACGACGCCTCCCAGCACGTGCTCGGGCGCATGTCGGCCGACATCGCCATGCGCATGATGGGCAAGGACCAGCCGACCTACACGCGCGAGGAGCTGACCGGCGCCCACGTGGTCGTGATCAACGCCGAGAAGGCGCGCTTCACCGGCAAGAAGGCCGACGTGAAGTACTACCCGAAGTACTCCGGCTACCCCGGTGGCCGCTACGAGCACACGCTCGACCAGCTCAAGGCCGCGCGCCCGCACGACATCGTCAAGCAGGCGGTGCGCCGCATGCTGCCGAAGAGCACCCTCGCCCGCACGATGATCGGGCGCCTCAAGGTCTACGGTGGCAGCGAGCACCCGCACACCGCCCAGAAGCCCGTCCTGGTGGAGAAACTGCTGCGATGACTGCGTCGACCTTCGTCCTCGGCCTCGGCCGCCGCAAGACCGCGGTGGCGCGCGTGCGCCTGAAGCCCGGCACGGGCAACTTCCTGGTCAACGGCCGCCCGGTGGGCGAGTTCTTCCCCACGCTGCGCGACCTGAACGAGGCCAAGGCGCCGCTCGGGCTGCTCGAGACCCCGGACAGCTACGACGTCTTCGCCAACGTGCACGGCGGCGGGCCCCACGGCCAGGCCGGGGCGCTCTCGCTGGGCGTCGCGCGCGCGCTGAAGACGGCCAACCCGGCCCTCTTCGAGCGCCTGCGCCAGGGCGGCTTCCTCACGCGCGACGAGCGCATGAAGGAGCGCAAGAAGTACGGCAAGCGCGGCGCGCGCCGCGGCTTCCAGTTCTCGAAGCGCTGATCCTCCCGGCTTCGCCATGGCGGGGCATTCCCACTCGGCGAACATCGCGCGCCGGAAGGGCGCCGTCGACAAGCAGCGCGCGCGCACCTTCAACAAGTGTGCGCGCATGCTGCAGTCGGCCGTGCGCCAGGGCGGCCCCGACCCGGCCGCGAACCTGAAGCTGCGCTACGCGATCGAGAAGGCGCGCGCGGTCAACATGCCCAAGGAGAGCATGGAGCGCACGATCAAGCGCGCCGCGGGCGAGGGTCGCCAGGACGAGGAACTGACCTACGAGGGCTACGCGCCCGGCGGCGTGGCCCTGATGGTCACGGCCCTGACCGACAACCGCGCGCGCACGGCCGGCGAGCTCAAGAACATCTTCGAGAAGGGCGGCGGCAACATGGGCTCGCCCGGCTCGGTCGGCTTCCTGTTCCAGTTCCGCGCGATCCTCGCGGTCGAGCGCGGCGCGCGCAGCGAGGACGAGCTGACCGAGATCGCGCTCGAGGTCGGTGCCGACGACGTGCGCTTCGAGGAGGGCAGCGCGACCCTGCTCGGGGCCCCGACGGCCTTCCTGGAGCTCAAGTCGGCGCTCGAGCAGCGCGGGCTCGCCTTCGTCTCGGCCGAGCTGGGCTACATGCCGATCAGCACGGTCGTGCTGGAGGACAAGCAGACCGCCGCCAGCGTGCTGCGGCTGATCGAGGGGCTGGACGAGAACGAGGACGTGCAGGACGTCTACGCCAACTACGACATGCCGGCCGAGTGGCTGGACGTGCTGGCGGGTTGAGCCGCGTCCGGCGAAGCCGGACGCCACCCGCAACCCCTCGATCCGACCGCGGAGGCGCGGAGGAGAAGCGGAGTTCGCGGAGGGATGAGGGGGACTGGAAGAAGGGGAGGAGAGGGGGACGTGAGAAGGGATCGAAGCGATGCGGCAGGCCGTCGCAGGCGTGTCCGCCGTCGCTCTTCCCCCCCCCGCCTCTGTTCCGTCCTCCGCGCCCTCCGCATCCCCCTCCGCGCCTCCGCGGTCCGCTGTTCTCCTCAGCGCGCTCCACCCCGGAACATCTTTCCGCCTCGCCGGCCCTCCGTACCCCTTCCGCCGCCGAAGATCGCGGGCGCCCCTTTGACCTCGGCCGGCGCAGGGCGTTGACTAGCTGACTGGCCCGAGGCCCCCAGGAACCGAACATGCCCGACCCGAAGCGGACCGTGCGGATCGTGACCAACGACGAGGCGCTCTACGCCACCACCCGCGGCGCCGTCGCCGCCCTGGAGGGCTGGGAGTTCGCCGAGCCGCAGTCCGTCGAGGACCTGCTGGCGCACCGCGTGAGCCCGGGCGACGTGATCCTGATCGACGCCTGGCTGCGCACCGAGAACGCCTACGAGTCCTGCCGGCGCCTGACGGGCAAGACGCGCTGCCGCACCTACCTCGTGACCGACGGGCGCAACGGCTTCGCCGAGGAGATCGCGGCCTTCTGCGGCGCGACGGGCACGCTGCAGCGGCCGATCTCGGGCGAGCGCCTGCGCGCGCTCCTCGCCGAGGCGGGCCCGGAGAAGCGCGTGCTGCCGGCCGAGCAGCGCGGCGCGGTCGAGCACAGCCTGCCCGAGCGCCTGCTGCGCGACCTGGTGGGCGAGGGCTCGCACCGCCTGATCGACGCCCTGACGGACCCCGAGACCGGGCTCTACAACTACGACTATCTCACCTACAAGCTCGACGAGGAGTTCAAGCGCTCGCGGCGCTTCGAGCACCCGCTCTCGTGCGTGATGCTGGGCTTCGAGGGCCAGGTCGAGGAGGAGGTGCTGGGGCGCCTGGCGAGCATCTTCCTCAACGCCTCGCGCGACACGGACGTGCTCGGACGCTTCGACCAGAGCTCGTTCCTGTTCCTCCTCCCGAACACGGGACCGGACGGGGCCGGCATCATGGCGCGCCGCATCCGCGAGGCGGCCGAGGCCGAGGGGCTGCGCGACCTGGTGGGGGACCGGCTGGAGATCGCGGTTGGCATCTCGACCTGCCCGCACCCGGCCGTGAAGGTGCGCGAGGACCTCTTCGCGCGCTCGCGGGCGGCCTTCCACGCCGCCCAGCGCGAGGGCGGCGTCGTGATCCACTCGGCCTGACGCTGCGGGCCGCCGCGTCCTCCGGGTGCCGAAATGAGCCTTGGTGGCGCGCGCAGGGCGGCCGCCCCATGGCCCTCGAGCGCCTGTTCGCCTGGCTGGACCGCGTGCTGGGCGCCGACGAGCCCGCGGCGCAGAGCGCCGTGGTGACGGGGCCTGCGCCGGCCGCCCGGCGCGAGCACCCGTCCCTGGCGCTGCTCTCGATCGACGGGGCCGGGCAGTGGCTCCTGTGCGGTGCCGATCGGCTGACCCTCGGCCACCTGCGGGCCGCCGAGGCCGACCTCCTGTTCCTGGCGGACGTCGGCGCGCGGCACGCGACGCTCCTGCGCTCCGACAGCCTGCAGGTCGGCCCGGGCTGGCGTATCGAGCCGGTGGGTGCCGAGCGGGTCGAGGTCGCGGGCGTCCTCGCCGCGGCGGGCGGGCGACGCATCGGCGAGCACGAGGTCGTGCGCCTGGGCGGCAACCTCGAGCTGCGCCTGCACTGCCCGGATCCGGCCTCGGCCAGCGTCGAGCTGGAGCTCCTGCACGGCCAGGAGTGCGCCGGCGCGCGCCACGTGCTGCTGCTGGCCTCGGGGCCGGGCGGGCGCGTGCGCATCGGGGCGGCCGGGGCGCGCCACGTGCGCGTGGCGGGGCTCGAGAGCGAGATCGAGCTGCGCTGGAACGGGGCCGAGCTCGAGCTGGCGAGCGAGCTCGCCTTCGAGGGCGCGCGCAGCGGTAAGCGGATCCACGTGCCCTTCCCGCCGCGCGAGCGGCTGTCCCTCACCTGTGGCGGGCCGCGCGGCGCGCGCCCGCCCTTCGGGCTCTCCCTGGAGCCGGTGCTGCGCCCGTGAGCCCGTCGGGTACGATCGCCGACCTCGAGAGCGCGCCGCGCGGCGCGCGCGGGCGATGATCGACTGGGAGCGCTTCTACGCGGAGTTCCGCAAGCCCGACTTCGTCGCGGGCTACGAGATCCAGAACCACCTCGGCGGCGGGGCCTTCGGCGAGGTCTACAAGGCCCGCAAGCACTCGATCGGCAAGGCCTACGCGATCAAGTTCCTGCGCCTGGACGACGCGGCCCAGCGCGGTGCGGTCGAGCGCGAGCTGGAGCAGGTGCGCCTGTTCGCGGCCATCGACCACCCCAACCTCGTGACGATCGAGGACATGGGCGTGGTGCAGGGCGTGCCCTACCTGATCATGGGCTACGCCGGCGAGGACACGCTGGCGCGGCGCCTGACGCGGCGCGAGCTGGAGCGCGACAGCGCCCTGCGCACCTTCGTGCAGGTGGCGCGCGGCGTCCTGGCCCTGCACGACCGGCGCCTGGCGCACTTCGACCTCAAGCCGAGCAACGTGTTCCTGAACGGCGACGTGGCGCGCGTCGGCGACTACGGGCTGGCCAAGCTGCTCTCCGAGGGGCGCGCCACGCTGTCCTTCGGGCGCGGCACGCCGCAGTACATGGCGCCCGAGATGCTGCGCAAGCGCGCCGACCACCGCGCCGACATCTACTCGCTGGGCGTGATCCTCTACGAGTGCCTGACCTTCCGCCTGCCCTTCGGGGGCGAGACCGGCGACGCCTTCGTGCTGCGCGAGGACGACCTCCCGCCCGAGTTCCCGCCGGAGTTCCCGCCGGCGCTGCGGCCGGTGGTCGAGCGCTGCCTGCGGCTCGAGCCCGAGCTGCGCTACGCATCGGTGCACGAGCTGCTCGCCGCCCTCGGACAGACCGCGCGCCAGGGCGACTCGGTGCGCTTCGACTGGAGCGCGCCGCCGCGCGAGGCGCCCAGGTCGACCCCGCCACCCGCCGCGCCGCCCGAGGGTGCACGCCCCGCGCGCGAGGAGCTGCGCACGGCCGCGGCCGAGCTGGCGCGCGGCGCGGTGGGCGTCGCGCGTGGCGTGTGGGATGGCGTGGCCGAGCGTGTCGGCGCGCGCGGCGGCGAGGGCGCGCCGGCCTCGGTGGCGGCCCAGAGCGACGACGAGGCCGAGATCCTGGTCGTGCAGTCGCTGGAGGATCCCGACGAGAGCCTGCTGGTGGGCGCCAGCAGCCCCTTCGCGCGTTCCGACGCCCCCTGGCGCGCCGAGCTGCGCCGCGGGCGCGAGGCGAGCGGCGCGGGCGCGCTCACCACCGGCGGGGGCGCGCTCGCGGCGCTGGCCACCGTGCCCGTGCCGCCGCGTGCCGAGGGCGGCTTCCTCGGCAGCGTGGCCCAGTCCTTCGTGGTCGGGGCCGAGATCATGGGCGCGCTCGTGACCGGGCCGCTGCTGGCGCTGGCGCGCCGGGCCGCGCGCGGCGTCGACCAGCTCGTGCGCGGGCTGCCCGGGCTGCTGGGCTCGCTCGTGCGCTTCGCGCTGTACCTCGTGCTGATGGCGCTGATCGGCGCGCTGTGCGCCTTCGTGATCCTGGCGGCCGTGGCCCTTTCGGCGTAGCGTGCGGGCATGAGCGACTGGGTGCCGGACGTCGCGCGCCTGCAGGCGCGCGAGGACGAGGAGTGGCTCAAGGTCGAGCGCGCCTTCTGCGGGCGCCTGCTGGCCTACGCCTACCGCCGCACCGGCGACCGCCAGGCGGCCGAGGACGTGGTCCAGGAGACGCTGCTCGGCGCGGTGCGCGGGATCGACGACTTCGACCCGGTCTTCACCTTCGAGCAGTACCTCTTCGGGATCTGCAAGAACCGCACGATCGACTCCCTGCGCCGCCGCAAGACGCGCACGCTGCAGCTCGGGCCCGACGAGGAGGGGCCGCAGCCGATCGAGTTCCTGGCGCGCGAGACCGAGACGCCCAGCGCGATCGTGCGCGGCAAGGAGCTGAGCGAGCGCGCCCAGACGCTCTACGCCGAGATCCTGCGCCAGTGGGTCGAGGAGACCTGGCGCGAGCGCGAGTTCCTGCGGCTGTGCGTGATCGAGGCCCTGTTCGGCGGCCAGTGGCGCAACCGCGACGTGTGGAAGCGCTTCCAGATGCGCGACGAGACGGCCGTGGCCGGGATCAAGTTCCGGGCCCTGAAGCGCCTGCGCGAGCTGGCGGCGGTCGAGGAGTCCGGTGGCGACCTGCTGCGCTACCTGGCGGCGGTGGAGGAGGGCAACGAGCGCCTGTTCGACGTGGACCTGGCGCAGCTGTGGCGCGAGAAGCGCGTGGCCTGCCCGGCGCGTCACTGGATCGCGCGCCTGGTGGCCGGGACGCTCGACGAGCAGGCCGGGCTCTTCGTGCGCTTCCACCTGGACGAGATGAAGTGCCCCTGGTGCCTGGCCAACCGCGACGACCTCTCGCGCGCCGACCAGTCGGCCGAGCTCGAGCTCCTGATCGAGCGCCTGCGCGAGTCCACGCGGCGCTTCCTGCGCAGCCGCACGGGCCCGGACGCCAGTCCGCCGAGCCTCACCGGTCCGCCGCCGAGCTGAGCGTCGCGCCCCCGTCCCCGTGACCGGGCGCTTTTTCCGAGCCCGAACGGCCGCGGGAGCGGGCGCCGTCGGGCCCGCGGCCCTATCCTGGCGCGCCCGGAATCCCCCCGATGCGGACCCTCTTCCTGCTCCTCCCGCTGCTCGCGGCGCCCACCGGCTCCGGCGACGCGGCACGCCTCGAGCGCGCCCTCGCGACCCTCTCGGCCGACGAGATCCGCGCCGACCTCTACTTCTTCGCCGACGCCGAGATGGGCGGGCGCGACACGCCCTCGCTGGAGCAGCGCGTCGCGGCGCGCTTCCTGCGCGCGCGCCTGGAGCAGATGGGGCTGGCTCCGGGCGGCCGCAACGGGTACTTCCACGAGTACGCGCGCTACCAGCGCCGCATCGATCCCGCGCGCACGCACCTCACCCTGCGCGACCCGGAGGGCGAGCTACGGCTCGCCTTCGGCACGGACTACTTCTTCCCGACCAGCGACGACATCGTCGCCCTGGACGTGGCCGGCGAGCTCGTCTGGTGCGGGAACGGGGCCAAGGGCGACCTCTCGCGGCCCGAGGTCCGGGGACGCATCGCCGTGTGCCTCGCCTCCGGCTCCGCGCGCCAGCGCGCGCGCTACGCGCGCGAGGCCGGGGCGCGCGGTCTCGTCGTGCTGCCCGATCTCGCCGGCACGGAGGACCCGGCCGCCGAGGAGTGCCGGCGCACGACCGAGTACGCGCGACGTGGCCTGCTGATGGCCGCGCCACGGGAGGACGAGATCTTCCCGCAGGCCTTCCTGACGCTCGCCGCGGCACGCCGCTTCGCGGCCGCGGCCGGCCTCGCCAGCCCGGCGCCGCCGGCCGGCACGCCGCTGCGCGGCCAGCTGAGCGACGTGCGCGTCGGCAGCGGCCCCCTCGCGCTCGAGAACGTGTGCGCGCTGTGGCCGGGGAGCGATCCGGACCTCGGGCGCGAGGTCGTGATCGTCTCGGCCCACTACGACCACGTCGGCTGGCAGGGGGGCAAGCTCCACCCCGGCGCCGACGACAACGGCTCGGGCTCGATGGGCCTCCTGGCCCTGGCCGAGGCCCTGGTCGAGTACGGGCCGCTGCGCCGCTCGGTGCTCCTGATGTGGGTCTCGGGCGAGGAGAAGGGACTGTGGGGCTCGGCCGCCTGGACCCAGGACCCGACCCTGCCGGAGGGGCACCGCGCGGTCTGCAACCTGAACATCGACATGATCGGGCGCAACGCGCCGGACTACCTGCTGATCACGCCCACGCGCGCGCTGGCGAAGGAGTACAACGGGCTGACGCGCCTGGCGGAGGAGCTGGCTCCGCTCGAGGGCTTCCCGCGCCTGGGCAGCGCCGACGAGTACTGGGAGCGCTCGGACCACATGAACTTCGCGAAGAACCTGGGCATCCCGGTGGCCTTCCTGTTCTCCGACGTCCACGCCGATTACCACAAGCCCACCGACACGGTGGAGAAGATCGACTGCGACAAGATCCGCCGCGTCACGCGCCTCGTCCTGCGCATGCTGGACCGGCTGCAGGCGGACGAGCTCGCCCTGTGAGGCCGACACGATGCTGAACCTGCTCCTATCCCTCCTCTCCGGCACGGGCGGCGATGCGGTGGCGCTGGAGCGCGCGCTCGCCGTCGTCGATGCGGGCGACGTCTGCGCCGACGTGGCCTTCCTCGCCTCCGACGAGCTGGAGGGGCGCGACACCCCCAGCCAGGGGCTGCGCCTGGCGGCGCGCTACCTGCGTGCGCGGGTCGAGCGCCTCGGGTTCCGGCCTTCGGGCGACCAGGGCTTCTTCGATCTCTACACGCTCGAGCGCAGCGGGTACGACCTCGGGAAGACCGGGGCCTGGCTCGAGACCGACGGCCAGGAGCGCGCGCTGGTCCTCGGGCGCGACTACGCGTTCTTCGGCGGTGGCGAGCACGAGCTGGCGGGCCCGGTGGTGTTCGTCGGCGCGGCGAGCGAGGCGGACCTGGCCGGCCTCGACCTGGCCGGCAAGTGGGCGCTCGTGCTCGACGCGAGCCGCGGGCGCGGGCGCGAGGCCTGGGAGGAGCGCCGCGCGCGGCAGGAACGTCTCGTGGCCGCGCGTGCGCTCGGCACGCTCTCGGTCATCGACGCCACCGGCCCGGAGGCCGAGCAGCGCGACGAGCGCCTGGCGCAGATGGCGTCCTTCGTGACGGGCGGTTCGCTGCGCACGCCGGGCGCGGACGAGCCGGCGCGCGGCCCCGAGTTCCCGGGCCTGAGCCTGGCGAGCGGCCCGTCGCGCGAGCTCCTGCGCGCCAGCCCGAAGCTCGGGACCGAGCTCGGGCGGCTGCGCGAGCGCCGCGTTCGCAGCCCGAAGGAGACGCTCGAGCTCGAGAACGTGGCCGCGCTCTGGCCCGGCTCGGACCCGGTGCTCGGGCGCGAGGTGCTGGTGCTCTCGGCCCACTACGACCACGTGGGCGTGAGCGGCGGCGAGATCTACAACGGCGCCGACGACAACGGCTCGGGCACCTCGACGCTCCTCGCGGTGGCGGACGCGCTGGCGCAGCAGGGGCCGTTGCGCAGATCGGTGCTGCTCCTGTGGGTCTCGGGCGAGGAGAAGGGGCTGCTCGGCTCGGAGGCCTGGACCAAGGCGCCGACGCTGCCCGAGGGCCACCGCGCCGTGTGCAACCTCAACATCGACATGGTCGGGCGCAACGCGCCGGACAAGCTCCTGATCACGCCGTCGAAGGACCTGGCGGAGTACAACGGCTTGACGCGCCTGGCGGAGCGGCTCGCGCCGCTGGAGGGCTTCCCGGTCCTGGGCAGCGCCGACCAGTACTGGGAGCGCTCGGACCACATGAACTTCGCCGTGCACCTGAAGATCCCGGTCGCGTTCCTGTTCTCCGACGTGCACGAGGACTACCACCGGCCGACGGACGACATCGAGAAGATCGACTGCGACAAGATCCGCCGCGTCGCGCGCCTCGTCCTGCGCCTGCTCGACGGGCTGCAGGAGGACGCGCTGGGGCTGTAGAGGACTGCTGGGGGCGCGCAGGGGGGAGCGCGCCCATTGACCGGCCGTGGTTCGGGCTGCGGGGGCTCGTGTCGGGAGGGTGCTTCTTGGAGTGGGGGGCTCGCCCCCTGGGGCCCCGCCCTCGTCCGTGACCCGCTCGTCCGGCCCGCTGGCGCCCGTGCGGTCGAGCTCTCGAAGGGCGCCAGGCGGTCCGGAGCGCGCGCTTCGTGGCGCTTGCCGCCGCGCTTCCGGAACTTGAACTCGCTCTGCCTGGCCTTGGTGCGGGATCTGGGCTTCATGCGAGTCCGGATCCAGAGCACCCGCGCTTCGTACGCGCACTCTCGATTTTTTCTCAGCGCAGCTCTGACTCAGCACCCTTGTCGCGCTGGTTCCGATCCCGCGCGGCTCGGGCCTGTCGGCCCGACCCGCGCGCCCGCCGGGGTTTCCGCGCCCCGTGGACACCGCCGGCCCTCCCGTGCAGTC
>DASVAP010000425.1:0-6148 GCA_036376275.1 Planctomycetota bacterium
CGGGCCCAGGCGAACGTGGTCGGGCCGGCGCCGGAGATCGAGCAGCCCAGGGCGCCGGCGGCGAGGGCGGCGGCCTGGGCGGCGGCGAAGCCGGGCACGAGGCCGGCCCGCTGCGGCTCGATCACGACGTCGCGGAAGGAGGCGGCGAGGAGCGCGAGGTCGCCGGAGTGGCAGGCGGTGACGAAGCCGGCCAGGTTCGCGCACTGGGCGACGTGGTCGGCGAGCGGCACCTCGCGCCGCAGGATCGCGCGCGCCTGCGCGGTGACCACGGCGATGCGCGGGTGGACGAGCACGGCGACGACGCCCGGCGGCACCGGCAGGCGCGTCGGGCGCGGCTCGGCGCTGCCGACGGTCAGGACGAGCCCGCCCAGGAGCGAGGGCGCGACGTTGTCGAAGGCGCGCCCGCCGCCGGTGGCGACGGCTTCCCCGGCCAGGGCCGGCTCGAGCAGCTCCGCGAGCGGGAGCGGCCGCTCGAGCAGCGCGTTCGTCGCCACGACCGCGGCCACGGCCGAGGCGGCCGAGCCGCCCAGGCCCGAGGCGAGCGGGATGCCCTTGTCGAGCTCGAGGGCGACGCCGAAGCCTGCCGCCGCGCGCGCGAGCAGCGCCTCACAGGCCCGGCCGGCCGTGTTGCGCCCCGGCTCGCGCGGCAGCTCGCCGGCGACCCCGCGCACGGCCGCGATGCGCACGCCCGGCTCGGCCGTGCGGGTCGCCGTCACGCGGTCGCCCAGGGCCTCGACCGCGAAGCCGAGCACGTCGAATCCGACGGCGACGTTGCCGACGGCCGCGGGCGCGAAGGCGGTGGCGCGCTTCAGGCCCGCGCTCCGCCGTGCTCCGGCCGCCTCATCGCCGCGATCCTGTGCCCAGGGGTTGCCAAATCAAGAGCAGGGCCAAATCAAGAGCAGGGCCGAATCAAGGCCGCGCCGCCTCGTCCGCGTCGCCCTCGCCCGGAGAGCACTCGGGCGTGCCTCACGTGGGCACGCCGAGGAACGGCAGGACCACGTTGCGCAGCAGGAGGAAGCCCGCCACGAGCCCGAGGACGAGCAGGAGGTCGCGCCAGGGTCCGGGGATGCGCTTCACGGCAGCTGGAGTGTAGCGCGTCACGCGCCCCCGGCCTGCGCACGCCCCGCCCGGCGCGGTACCGTGAGGGCCATCCCAGCCGTCCCCTCCGTCCCCCGCGCGCTGCGCACGCCATGCCCACCTCGCTCTCGCGCCTGCTCGTCCTGCTCGTCGCCCCGCTCGCCGCCGCCTGCCTCTCGCTCGACTACGACCTCTCCAGCGTGCCGATCCCGGTCAGCGCCAAGCCGGCCGAGCCCGGCGCGGCCGAGGTCGTGCCCTTCCGCGTCGAGGCGCGCCAGCAGCTCTTCCTCGACGGCCTGTTCGGGCGCACGACGCCCGACGTGGCCGCGCTCACCACCGAGGCCAGCCAGGGCTACGACCGGATCGCGCGCTTCCACGTGAAGCAGACGACGAACATCCACCAGTGGCTCCTGACCCACCTCACGCTCTCGCTCTGGCGCATGAAGACGGTCGTGATCGAGGGCGAGCTGGTGCGCGACCGTTCCTGATGCGGGATCAGGAGCGCGCCATGGCCGCCGCGACCCGCTCCATCTCCCCCACCACGCGCGCCAGCTCGCCCGCCAGCGTGCGCGGCCCGAGCTGCTGGAAGCGCCCGGTCAGCTCGCGGTAGTACCACAGCGTCCCCTCCTGCCCGCCCGTGAAGCGCGTGAACACCTGCGGCCCGAGCCGGCGCAGGTCCTCGAGGATCGTGCGCGCGTTGTAGAGCTTGTCCGCGGCCGAGACGAGACGCGCGCCGTCGTCGACGTGCTCGAGGTGCGCGAGGTAGCGCTCCTTGCGCGCGCGCCAGGGGGGCTTGGGGTCCTCGAAGGTGTCGGTGCAGGCCTCGACCAGGCTCGCCACGCGCTCCCCGAAGCGCGCGCGGATCGCCTCCAGGGTGGGGAGGCCGCCCTGGTCCTCGGGGGCGTCGTGCAGGAGCGCGGCGATCGCCTCCTCCTCGCCGCCGCCGTGCTCGATCACCAGCGCGCACACCCCGAGCAGGTGCCCGACGTAGGGCGTGTCCGTGCCCTTGCGGGTCTGGCGGGCGTGGAGCACGGTGGCGTAGTTCAGGGCCGCCAGGAAGCGTCCCAGGGGGTCGAAGCGCGGAGAGTCCATCGGGGGCGAAGGTAGGGGCGCGCGGGCCCCGCGGGAAGGCGCCGGACGGGCGGGAAGGCCTCCCGGGCCCCGGTGAGGCCCCCCCGGGCCGGAAAACCCGCCCAGGTGGCCCTTTTGCGTAGGAAGCCCCGGGCGCTGAACCTCGACTTTGCGTTCAGGCAGGCATGACGACCCTGACGCTCCTCCTGCTCGCTTCCGCGCCTCTCACGACCTCCTCGGGTGGCACCGACGACCTGGCCACGGCGCCCCGCATCGCCGAGTCGCGCGTCTACCGGATCCGCCAGACGGTGCGGCTCCACGACGTGCCCGCCGACGCCAAGGAGGTGCGCATGTGGGTCCCGGTGCCGGCCGACGGGGCCTGGCAGCACGTGCTCGACCGGCGCGTGGTCCAGGCGCCCGAGGGCTGGACCTTCGAGCACCAGCCGGTGAGCAACGCCGAGATGGTCTACGTGAAGACCCCGGCCAAGGGCACGGTCGAGGTCGTGGTCGAGACGACCGTGGCGCGCCAGTCGCCGGTCTTCGATCTCTCCGGCACGACCGTGGGCGACATCCAGGCCGAGCAGTTCGAGCGCGAGCTCGACCAGGACGCCCCGCTGATGGGCGCCGACGCCGAGGTCCTGATGCTGGCCAGCAAGGCCTGCGGCAGCGAGAAGGACCCGCGCAAGAAGGTCATCCGCCTGCTCGACGCCGTGGCCGACGTGGCCGACCACTACTCGAAGGACCCGAGCAAGCCGGCCTGCGGGCGCGGCGCGGCCGAGGACTGCATCGACAACGGCGGCGGCTGCTGCACCGACCTGCACGCGCTCTTCATCGCCGCGGCGCGCTCCCAGGGCATCCCCGCGCGCATCCAGTTCGGCTACCGCCTCAATCCGGCGAAGATGGGCACCGAGTACGACCCGAGCTACCGCTGCTGGACCGAGTTCTACCTCCCGAACGCCGGCTGGGTCCCGACCGACCTGGTCGTGGCCGACTCGGGCGAGCCGAGCGAGCGCCTGGCCCGTTACGGCACCCTCGACGCGCGCCGCGTGTGGCTGTGGCAGGGCCGCAGCCTCGAGCTGACCCCGCGCCAGGCCGCCGACCCGATCGAGACCATGTCCGCCGGCTGGGCCGAGATCGACGGCCAGCCCGTGGACGTGCTGCCGGCCGCGGACGGCACGCCCTCGAAGCTGCGCCGCACGATCACCTTCCAGGAGCTGGGGGCCGAGCCGGCGAAGTAGGGTCCGCCGTCTCGACGCCCACCGTGCGCGGTGCGTGCCCGAGGAGGGTGCGCACCGCGCGCGGCGCTTTCCGGGCAGGCCCGCACGGAAACCCTGGATCGAATCCGGCGGCGGGAGCCATCCTGCGGAGATGGATCGCAGCCCCGATCTGCATAGCGCCGCGCTGCGCCGCCTCGCCCGCGGGCTGGTGTTCGACGAAGCGCGCGCGAAGGACGTGGTGCAGGAGGCGTGGCTCGCGGCCGTGCGGCGCCGGCCGGCACCGGAGGGCCTGCGCGCCTGGCTGGCGGAGGCGGTGCGGCGCATCGCCCGCTCCACCGGCCGTGACGAGCTGCGCCGCGCGCGGCGCGAGGAGCGCGCGGCCCGTCCGGAGGCCCTGCCGAGCGCGGCCGAGGCCAGCGCGCGCATCGAGGTCCTGCGCCGGCTACTGGCGGCCCTCGACGCGCTCGAGGAGCCCTATCGCACGGCGATCGTCCTGCGCTACTTCGACGACCTCCCGCCGCGCAGGATCGCGGCGCGCCTCGGCTTGCCGGTGAACACGGTGCGCACGCACGTCCGGCGCGGGCTCGAGAAGCTGCGGCGCGCCCTCGACGGCCCGGACGGCGCCGGCCGCACGGCGCTGCTCGGCGCGCTCCTGCCCCTCGTGGGAGCGCCGCCGCGCCAGGCCGCGCTCCCGGAAGCGTCGCTGTCCCACACCGCAGGAGTCCTCGTGGCCAAGCCCGTGCTCGCCGTGCTCGTGCTCGTGACCCTCGTCCTCGCCGGCTGGTACCTCGCACCTCCGCCAGCAGAGCACGGCGAGCGTCGCGCGCCGGCAGGAGCGGTCGCCTCCGTCGCAGCGCACGACCCCGTCGTCGCTCCTGGAGACGTCGTGGCCTTCGCCGGGGAGACGCGCGAGCCCACCGGTGCTTCCGCGCACAGCACCGCCGCGTGGACCGTGCGCGGACACGTCCTGCGCAGCCGCGGCGAGCCCTTCGCGCTGGCCGAGCTCGCCGGACGCGTCTTCCGCGGAGCGGACACCCGCGGGCCCCTGCTCCACTCCGAAGCGCTCCAGGCCGACGAGCAGGGCGACTTCGCCTGGTCGATCGAGCCCCCGGGCGAGCTCGTGACGATCCAGGTCGTGCCGACCGGAGCGGAGCTGCACGCCCACGGAGCCGAGGGCCTCTTCCTGCCGGGCGATCCGCCGCCCGAGCGCTGGGTCGTGCACGCCTACCCGCTCGACCGGATCGTGCACGCCGTCGTGCGCGACGCGGAGGGTCGTCCGGTCGCCGGGGCGCGCGTCGTCCACGAGCAGCATCCGGAGCCGCGCGAGCTCCGCACCGCGACCGACGGGAGCTTCACGCTCGCGACCGCCTCGGCGCGCGACTTCCATCCCGTGGCGGTGCTGGCAGAAGGCTTCGCGGCCGCGCACGTCGAGCTCCAGACGCTTCTCGCGGGCCCGCAGCCCGGCGAGATCGTGCTCCGGAGCGGCCCGACGCTGCGCGGGCGCGTGCTCGACCCGACCGGGACGCCCCTCGAGGGCGTGCGCATCTCCGCCCGGATCCCGCTGGTGGTGGGCGCAGCGACCAGCGATGCCGAGGGCCGCTTCGAGCTGGCGGGCATGCCCGCCGCGAGTCCATCCTCCGGCGCGGTGCTGTTCCTGAAGCTGGAGAAGGAGGGCTTCGCGTCGTGCCTCCACATGCCCGTGCCGGACGCGCGCGGCGAGGTCGAGCTGCGCATGGAGCGCGGCGCGGGCCTCGCCGGCCGGGTGCTGGCGCCCGACGGGACACCGGTCGCGGGCGCGCTGGTGTCGCTCGGGCTCGGTGGCGAGGGCCCGCGGGCCTTCACGGACGGCGCGGGTGGCTTCGAGCTCGGACCGGCCCCGAGCGGACCGCAGGAGCTGTGGGTGTGGCGCACGGGCTTCGCGCAGCTTCGCCACGACCTCGAGGTTCCGCCCGACGCCGTGCGCCTCGATGGCCTCGAGCTGCACCTCCGGCCCGCACGCTTCCTGGGCGGGCTCGTGCTAGACGAGCGCGGCCAGCCGCGGCCCTGGACCTTCGTCCAGGTGCGCGACCCGGACAAGATGAACGAGCGCCTGAGCGGTTTCGCGGGATACACCGATGGCGCCGGGCGCTTTCGCTTCGACGGTCTGCCGGACGTCCGCGTGCAGGTCATGGCGCGCGCGCCGGGCTTCGCGCCGGCCGAGGAGTGGCTCGTGGGCCTGGACCGGGACGACCTCGTCCTGCGCCTCGCGCCGGCCGCGCGCCTGTGTGGCCGTGTCGTCGAGGCGGGAAGTGGCGCGCCCGTCCCGTCGTTCACGCTGCGCCTGCGGCGCGCGCGGAGCGGGGAGGGCCTGCAGAGCTGGGTCGAGGGCCTGCCCTTCGCGAGCGCGGACGGGACCTGGTGGCTGGAGGACGACCTCGACGCCGGGGAGGAGTTCTTCGTCACGGTCCACGCGCCCGGCCACGCGGATGGGCTGGGGCGCGCGACCGCGAGCACGGCGCCGCGGCCGGACGACTGCCGGATCGAGCTGGTCCCGGGCGCACGCGTGCGCGGGCACGTGCGCTCCACGCCGGACGGACGAGCGCTCACCGGGGCGCGCGTGCGCGCCAGCCAGAGAGTCCTGGAGACCATTTTCCGGCTCGCCCCGCGCGAGACGGAGACCGACGCGAGCGGCGCGTTCGAGCTCGTCGACCTGAACGAGGGCGAGTGGACCCTGCGCGTCGAGCACGAGGGCCTCGGCGCCGTGGACGGACCGTTCCACGTGGCCGGCACCGAGACGGTCGAGC
>DASVAP010000426.1:0-10365 GCA_036376275.1 Planctomycetota bacterium
CCGGCGTCGCGGAAGGCCTCGGCCACGGTGACGGCCACGAAGGGCGCGAGGTAGCGCTCGATCGGCGGGCGGTCCGAGGTGGCCACGACCGGCACGGCGCGCCCGCGATTGGTCTCGCCCAGCACCTCGTCCAGGAAGCCGCGCACCTCGCGGCCGCGCTCCCCCACCAGGGCCACGACCAGCACGTCGGCGTCCGTGCCGCGCGTGACCTGTCCGAGCAGCGTGGACTTGCCCACGCCGGCGCCGGAGAAGATCCCCAGGCGCTGGCCGCGGCCCAGCAGGCACGTGCCGTCGATCGCGCGCACGCCGGTCGCGAGCGGCCGGTCGATGGCCGTGCGCGAGAGCGGCGGTGGCGCGTCGCCGCGCACACGCGCCAGCGGCATGCGCGCCGGGAGGCGCGGCCCGGCGTCGATCGGCGCGCCGAAGCCGTCCAGCACGCGCCCGAGCAGCTCGGGCCCGGTGCGCACCGCGAAGGGCCGGCCGAGGGCCAGCACCGCCTGGTGCGGGGCGATGCCCTCCAGGTTGCCGTGCGGCATGAGCAGCGTGGTCGCGCCGCGGAAGCCGATCACCTCGGCCTCGACCGGCCCGAGGGCGCCACGCTCGATCCGGCACAGCTCGCCCAGGGCCGCCGGCACGCCGGCCGCCTCGACCAGCACGCCGCTGACCTTGTCGACGCGCCCGCGCCACACGGCCCGCGCCCCGGCGCGGATCGCCGCGCGCGCGCGCTCCAGCTCGGGCGCCGCCGTCACGCGTGCTCCTCCCGCAGGCGCTCGGCGATCGCCTCCTGGGCCGCGTCCAGGTCGCGCACCAGCAGCCCCAGGGCCGTCTCGACGTGCACGTCGCCGCAGGGAACGCCCGGATCCGGCTCGAGGCGCGTGCCACTGCGGAAGCGCACGTCCGCCAGGCGCGCGTGGTCGGCCGGGTTGAGGTGCACGACGCAGGCCCCGCGTCCGACGCCGGACTGGGCCAGGGTCTCGCGCACGAGCTTCTCCAGGTCGTAGTGCCCGCGCGCGACCTCGGCGCGCAGCAGCGTGCGCGTGATCTCTAGCGCGAGCTCGGTGGCCGCACGCGCGAGCTGCGCGCGCGCCTCCTCGGCCTGGCGCTCGACGCGCTCCACGGCCGCGTCCAGGCGAGCGCTCGCGGCCTCCAGGGCCGCGCGCTGGCCCGCGGCGTGCGCGCGCGCCTCGAGCTCGGCCTGCACGGCCTCGGCGCCGCGCGCGAGCAGGTGCGCGCCGCGCGCGCGCGCCGCCAGGGGGAGACGCAGGCGCATGCGCTCACGAGACAAGCGTCTCGCCTCCGCGCGTGGGCCGGAACTCGCCCGCCTCGATCAGTGCGCGCACGCTCTTCAGGACCTCGTCGCGCGCCAGCTTGACGTCCGCGACCGGCATGGCCCCGGCCAGCTCGCGCTCCTCCAGCACCATCTCGCGCACGCGCGAGGAGAGGTTGGCGAGGATGTTCTGCTCGATGGCCGGCGTGCAGCCCTTGAGGGCCACGGCCAGGGTCTTGGTGTCGACCGTGCCGAGCACCTTGGTCATCGCGCGGCGATTGAGGCCGGCCAGGTCCTCCCAGGTGAAGAGCTGCTCGCGCAGCTCGCTGGCGACCTTCTGGTCGCTCTGCGCCAGGGCCTCGATGACCTTCTTCTCCATCTCCGGCGGCGAGCTGTTCAGGATGCGCGCCACCGAGCGCAGGCGCTGGGCCGGATCGGCCCCGGCCGGCGGCGGCGGCGTGCTGGCCAGGCGCTGGACCAGCTCCTGCGCCACGGCGCGCACCAGCTCGGCCCGCGGGGGCTCGAGGCGCACCATGCGCGCGACGACGTCGAGCGCCAGCTCCTCGGGGAAGAGGCGCAGCACCTGGGCCGTCTGCTGCGGGTCGAGGTGTGCCAGGACCAGCGCGGCCACCGCCGGCGACTCGCCGCGCAGGAGGTGCGCCAGCTCGAGCGGCGGGCGCTTCTCGAGCTCGAGGAACGGGCGGCTGGACAGGCGCCGCTCGCGGATCTGGCGCAGGAGCTCGTCCGACTGGCGCCCGAAGGCATCCGACAGCAGGCGCTGGAGCTGGTCGTCGTCGCAGGCACGCACCCCGCGCGGGCTGCCGAGCTCGCGCGCCAGGGCGCGCACCAGCTCGTCGCGCACGCCGGGCTTCTCCAGGCGCGGGTCGAGGTCGACCATGGCCTGGGCGATGCGCGCGGCCACCTCGGGACGCATGCCCTTGAGGATCGCCGAGGCCACGCCGGGCTCCACCGCCAGCAGGAAGGCCGCGGCGCGCTGGAAACCCTGGATCGAATCGAGCTCGCCCATGGCGCCTCAGCGGCTCGCCACCGGCTCCTCGCGCGCCCAGCGCGACAGGATCTCGCCCACCTTGGCCGGGTCGGACTTCAGGAGCTCGTCGACGCGCGCGCGCGCCAGCAGCTCGGCGTCGATCTCCTCCGCACCCGCGGAGCCGCCGGCGCCCGCGCGGCGCTCCTTGCGCGGCCCGCGCAGCGTGCGCGCCAGGAGCAGCAGGAACACGACCGCGGCGGCGATCTCGACCCCGCGCCGCAGGAGCGTCTCGAGCAGCGGGTCGGGTCGCACGGGCACATCGGCCGCGGCCGGCGCGCCCTCGGCCGGCGCGGGCGCGACCACGAAGGGCAGCACGACGGTGCGGAACTCGTCGCGCCGCTCCTCGTCGAAGCCCACGGCGGCCTGGATCGCGCGCTCCAGGCTGTCGCCCTGGGGCTGGACGCTCTGGTCGAGGAACAGGGCCACCGAGAGGCGCTTCAGCTCGGGCAGCGTGCGCACGCGCTCCTCGCTGGTCAGCGTGGGCGCGTAGGACTTGGTCTCCTCGCTGGTCTTCTCGAGCGCCGGTGCCTGGGCCAGGGCCCCGGCCGGGCGCGCGCCCGGCGCGTCGGGATCGAGCGTGTTGGCCGAGACCCCGGCGGCCGGCGCATCGGTGCCGGCCAGCGGCTTCTCGCTGGTCGTCTTCGACTCCTGCAGCACGGCGCCCTTGGCGGGCGTGTCCTTGCGCAGCGTGCTGGTGGCGTGGTCCCACTCCGAGCTGACCGTCACGCGCGCCTTGTTCGGGCCGAGGATGGCCTCGAGCACGGCGTTGGCCTCGCGCGCCAGGCGCCGGTCGTGCTCGGCCTGGTGCGCCAGCAGGTCGCCGACGTCGCGGCGCTCCGTGCTCTCGCGCTCGCCGTCGTAGAGCGCGCGTCCGGCCTGGTCCGAGACCACCAGGTGGCGCTTGTCGATCCCCAGGCCGCGGCTGACCAGGTTGGCGACGGTCTGCGACTGGGCCGGTGCCAGCTCGGCCTCGCCCGCCACGCGCAGGGTCACCGAGGCGGTCGGCGGCGCCGCCTGCGTGCCGAGGCCCGAGCTCGGCGTGGCCGAGGTGCGCACGCGCGCGCCGGCCACGAAGTCGAGCTCCTCGAGCATCTTCTCCATCTCCTGCCACTCGCGCTTGCGCACGCCCTGGGCGCGCTCCTCGGCGCTCTCGAAGACCGAGGCCACGCCGCCGCCGGCCAGGATGCCCTCGAGCGGCTTGTCCAGGGCCCCGGCCGCGTAGACCGCCATGTAGGCGCTGGAGCGGCGGTCGCGGTCGACGTAGACCACGAAGGGTCCCGGCGGCTGGCTCTGCTCGAAGGGGATGCCGGCCTCGGCCAGGGCCTTGCCCACCTGGGCCAGCTCGTGGTCGGTCAGGCCCGAGAAGGCCAGCTCGAAGTGCGGGCGGTTCGCGACCACGGCCGCGAGGCCGGCGATCGCCACCAGCGCGAGTCCCACCAGGGCCGCGATCA
Organism: Planctomycetota bacterium; assembly: GCA_036376275.1. GTDB lineage: Bacteria > Planctomycetota > UBA1135 > UBA1135 > JABFRZ01. Next base: position 3,767 of record DASVAP010000426.1, read on the forward strand.
GGCGCGTGGCGCCGTTCGTGCCCTTCAGGCCGGCCAGCAGCTTGTCCAGTTGGTCCTTCATGCTTCAGGGGCGGGCACGAGCTAGATGCTCATGCGCATGACCTCGCGGTAGGCGTCGACGAGCTTGTTGCGGATCTCCATCGCGAAGCGGAAGGAGAGCTCGGCGCTCTTGAGCTGCACGGCGATCTCGTGGAAGTCGTCGACCTTGCCGGTCAGGAGGTCGATCGGCATCGACTCGGCCGCGCGCGCCTGCTGGTCGACGGCCTCCAGGCCGTCCGCCAGGGCGCGCGTGAAGTCCGTGCCCGAGGTCCCGGACACTCCGGGGGTACCCGTGGAAGCGGACGGGCCTAGCTCCGGGGCGCGCGTGGGCGTCGCGCGCTCGGCCACGACGCGCTGCGCGGCGCGCAGGGCCTCGCGCGCCAGGGCGCTCTCCTTGCCGATGCGTTCGATCATGGCTCAGGCCTCGCGCGAATCAGCGCAGGAGGTCCAGGGCCCGCTCGGCCATGCGCACGAAGTTCTCCTGCGCCGTGAGGTTGGCCTCGTAGGCGCGCATGGCCGTGATCAGGTCGGCCATCTCCATCACCGTGTTCACGTTGGGGTAGGTCACCATCCCGTCCGAGCCCGCGTCGGGATGGCCGGGGTCGAGCACGCGCTCGAAGTCGGTCACGCGGTCGACCTCGACGCGCGTGGCGCGCACGCCCTGGGCGCGCTCCTCGCCCTCGACGCGCGCCAGGATCGGCTCGAACAGCACGACCTTGCGGCGGTACGGGCCGCCGTCGGCCGTGCGCGTGGTGCGCGAGTTGGCCAGGTTCTCGGCGATCACGTCCATGCGCTCGCGCTCGGCCGTCAGGCCCGAGGCGCAGATGCGCATGCCGGTGAAGAATCCGTTGGCGGTGTCCATGGCGGTTCCGCTGGGCCTCAGCGGCCTTCCTGGATGGCGGTCTGCAGCAGGTTGAAGTGCGAGCGCAGGATCGAGGAGTAGGCCTCGTACAGGAGCCGGTTCTCGCGCATCGCGTTGAGCTCCAGCTCCAGGCTGACGTTGTTCCCGTCCGGCCGCGCCGGCGCGGCCAGGTCGGCCTCCAGGACCGGCGCGACGTCGCCGCCGTCCGCGCCCCGCCGGAGCTCCTCGCCGAGCAGCTCCTCGAAGCGCAGGACCTGGCGCACGTAGCCGGGCGTGTTGGCGTTCGCGATGTTCGCGGACACCACACGCGCGCGCTGCTCGCACACCGCGAGCAGGCGCACCATCAGGTCGACCGGACGGGCTTCCACGGCGTGCGCCTCAGGCCACGAGCCCGAGCTGACGCCACAGCTTCATCTTGTTGCTCAGCGTGCGCGCGGTGACCTGCAGGCGGCGCGCCGCCTCGGTCTTGTTGCCGCGCGTGGCCTCGAGCGTGCACAGGATCGCCTCGCGCTCGAGGTCCGCCAGCGGCCGGTTGGCGAGCGGCGAGCTGGCCGAGATGGCGCCCAGGTACTGGCCCTTGTCGGTCACGAGCGTGAACTTGGGGCGCACGTTCGGACGCGGCATGAGCTGGAAGTTGAGGTGGTCGGGCTCGATCGCCCCGCCCTCGGTCAGGACCACCGCGCGGTGGATGGCGTTCTCGAGCTCGCGCACGTTGCCGGGCCAGTGCCACTCGAGCAGGCGCTTCTCGGCCTCCGGGCTGAAGCCCGGGACCGGGATGCCGGCCGCCTGGGCGTGCTGGGCGACGAAGTGCTTGGCCAGCGGCAGGATGTCCTCGCTGCGCTCGCGCAGCGGCTCGACGTGCAGCGGCAGGACGTGCAGGCGGTAGTAGAGGTCCTCGCGGAAGCGCCCGCGCGCCACCTCGTCCGGCAGGTCGCGGTTGGTGGTGGCGATCACGCGCACGTCGACCTTGAGCGTCGTCGTGCCGCCCACGCGCTCGAACTCCTCCTCCTCGAGGACGCGCAGGAGCTTGGCCTGCAGGGCCGCGGAGATCTCGCCGATCTCGTCCAGGAGCAGCGTGCCGCCGTCGGCCAGCTCGAAGCGCCCCTCGCGGCGCTTGTGGGCGCCGGTGAAGGCCCCGCGCTCGTGGCCGAAGAGCTCGGACTCGAGCAGCTGCTCGGACAGGGCCGCGCAGTTGACGCGGATGAAGGGCCCGCTCGCGCGCGGGCTCTTCTGGTGCAGGTACTGGGCCACGCGCTCCTTCCCGGTGCCGCTCTCGCCGGTGATCAGCACGGTCCCCTTCGAGGCCGCCACGCGGTCGGCCGTGCGCAGGAGGTCCTGCATCGCGCGCGACTTGCCCACCACCAGGTTGCCCCCCGAGAGTCCGGCCTCGGCGCGCAGGTACTCGTTCTCCCGCTCGAGCCTGCGCGTGTGGCGGATGCGCTGGATGGCCAGCCCCAGGGTCTGCGGCGAGCACGGCTTGACCACGAAGTCGACCGCGCCGAGCTGCATGGCCTGCACCGCCGTCTCGACCGTGCCGTGGGCCGTGATCAGGATCACGGGGACCTCGGGCATCTCCTTGGTGGTCGTGCGGACCAGCTCGACCCCGCTGATGCCGGGCATGCGCAGGTCGGAGAGGAGCAGGTCGACGCCGCCGCGGCGCAGGCGCTCGAGGGCCTGCTCGCCGCTCGTGACGGCCTCGACCTGGAGCCCGAAGGTACGGCAGGCCTCGGACAGGAACTCGCGGGAGAGCGAATCGTCGTCGGCGATGAGGACGCGTTGGATCGACATGACTCAGGGTCTTGGCGTGGGGTTGGGGAGGGAAGCGGCCGGGCTTTCCACCGGCTGGAAGGGGAAACGGAGCACGAACAGGGCCCCGCCGAGGGCCGATCGCTCGGGCGCGCACTGCACGGAACCGCCGTGCAGCCGCGCGATGACGGAGACGAGCGCGAGGCCCAGTCCCGTGCCATCGGCGTGGGTGGTGAAGAAGGGGTCGAGGATGCGCGCGCGCAGGTGCGCGGGCACGCCGGGGCCGGCGTCGGCCACGCGGCACTCGAGCTCGTCCCCCGCGCGCACGAGGCTGACCTCGACGCGCGGGGCTGCGCCCGCGGCCTGGGCCTCGAGCGCGTTCTCGACCAGGTTGCGCACGGCCTGGCGCAGCTTGATGTGGTCGCCCAGGAAGGGCGGCGTGTCGGCCTGCAGGCGCACGCTGGCGCCCGGACCGGGGCGCGCGAGGCGCGCGGCGCCGTCGAGCAGCTCCTGGCCGTCGATCGGCTCGAGCCGCAGGCGCTCGGGGCTGCCGAAGGACAGCAGGTTCTCGATGATCGCGTCGGCCTCGCCCACGCCCTCGACGATGCGGCGCGACCACTGGCCGACGCGCTGGTCCTCGGGCAGGTGCTGGGCCAGGAGCTCGGCGAAGCCGCGCACCGCGTTCAGCGGGTTGCGGATCTCGTGCGCGATGCCGCCGGCCAGGGTGCCGAGGGCCGAGAGCTTGTCGGCCGCGTGCAGGCGCTCGGCCAGCTCGCGGCGCTCGCGGTTGGCCTCGGCCAGCTCACGCTCGACGCGCGCGGCGCGCTCCTCGAGCTCGCGGTAGCTCGCGCGCAGGCCGGCCAGGACCTCGGGCAGGGCCTGGGCCACGGCGCGCATCTCGCTCTCCCAGGCGCTCGGAGCGGCGCTGGGCGCCGGACGCGGCGCGGGCGGGGCACGGCGCGTCATCGCGGGCCTCCGCTGGCCTTGCGCGGCTCGGGCAGGCTGCGCAGGAAGTCGCGCTTCCAGCGCAGGAACTCCAGGTCGGTCGAGGCGTGGCGCTCCTCGAAGCCCTCGCCGCCGAGGGCGATGGCCTGCTCCATCAGCTCGACCGCCTCGTCCAGGCGCTCGAGGCGCTCGAGCGTGCGCGCGCGCCAGTAGAGCGCGCTCGGGCTCGACAGGGTCGCGAGCAGCTCGTGGGCCTCGGCGTAGCGCCCGGCGCGGTAGGCGGCGATGCCGTGGCGCAGCGGATCGGCCGAGTAGCCGAGCTCCGGACGCGCTGCGACGCCGGTGGCGGGCGCGCCGGTGCCCGGACGAGCCGGCGCGGAGCCCGCGGGGCGCTCGCCCGGACGCGCCGGCGTGCGCACGCTCAGGAGCTCGCGCAGCGCGTCGTCCAGCCCGGTCGTGAGCGGCTGGGCCTGGCCCGCGACGGCCAGCTCGAGCGGCAGGCGCGCGCCGAGCGCGCTCTGCACCGAGCCATCGGCCGCCAGCATCGGACTCTGGGCCGCGTCGAGCTCCATCTGCAGCAGGCTGACCTCGCCGCGCAGGGCCTCGAGGCGCTGGTCGCGCTCGGCCTCGCCGCCGCTCGGGGCCTCGGTCGCGGCCAGGATCAGGCTCTTCACGCCGCCGGGATCCTTGGCCAATCGCTGCTCGAGCCCGCGCAGGATCTCGAGCGCGCGACGCGTGCCGCTCAGCGCGTCCTCCAGGCTCGTGACCTGGCCCTGGCCGACGAGCGCGGGCACGAGCAGCAGCGCGGCCAGCAGGCCCGCGACGGTGGTCTGGAAGCGCATCATCAGCCGTCCTCCCGGCGGAAGCGGGCCGGCACGGGTGCGGCGGCGCGGGTGTGCTCGGAGACGAGCCAGGCGTCGCGCGCGCGGCGCGCGGCGGCCTCGATCGGGGCCGCCAGGCCGTCGCGCTCGGCCTCGCGCGCGACGTACAGCACCGCCAGCGGATCGCCGGCCTCCTCGGCCAGGCGCGCGGCGGCCTGGTAGGCCTCGGAGCGCTGCGCCGCGGGCGCCTCGCGCGCCACGAGCAGCCAGGCGCGCGAGGCCTCACCGGCCAGGCCCGCCGCCTCGAGCCCCTGGGCCCGCAGGCGCGCCAGCGCGGGACGCGCCAGCGGATGGAGGTCGGGCTCGAGCCGCTCGGAGAGCTCCAGCGCGTCCGCGCCGCGGCCCTCGGCCACCAGCGCCGCCAGGCGCACGAGAGCGCGCGCCGAGAGCTCGCTGCTGGTCCAGCAGGGCAGCTCCGCGTCGAGCGCATCGAGCTCGCGCAGGGCCGCGCGCGCGTCGCCGCGGCGCAGCGTGGCGTGGGCCAGCTCGAGCCGCGCCGGCGCGCGCTGCTCGTCGGCGCCCGGCAGCTCGGCCAGGGCGCGGAAGAGCGTGGCGGCCTCGTCCCAGCGCCCGAGCTTGCCGGCCAGGCGCCCGGCGCGCAGGTAGGCCTCGCGCGCGGCGTCCGAGGCCGGCGCGCTGCGCAGGAGCTCCAGGTAGTAGAGGTGCGCCGCCTCGGCTCGTCCGCCGAGCTCGGCCAGCTCGCCCTGCGCGAGGCGCGCGCGGGCGCCGTGCGGATGGGTCGGATGGCGCTCGGCGAGCCGGCTCCAGGCCGCCTCGGCCGCCAGCACGCGGGCCTCGCGCTCGCGCGCCTCGGGCCGCACGCAGAGCGCACGCCCCTCGAGCTCGGCCACGAGCCCGGCGGTGCCGAGGGCGTACTCCAGCACCTCGGCCAGCGGACGGCGCTCGAGCGCCAGGGCCACGCGCGGGGCGCGGGCCAGCTCGGGGCCGGCCTCGAGCGCGTGGCCCGAGAGCTGGGCGATGCGCGCCAGCAGGGCGTCGAGCGTGGTGCCGTCGGTGTGCACGCTCCACAGCTCGCCCCCATCGCCGCGCTCGACGTCGACGCGCGGCGCCGCGCCCTGCGACGCGAGCTGGAGCAGGACCAGGAGCAGCGCCGCGCTCACCGCGGACCTCCCAGGCGCTCCAGCGCCTCCAGGTGCAGCGCTTGCGCGATCAGGAACTGGCAGTCGACCTCGAGCGCGCCGCGGCGCGGCTCCTCGAGCCGGTCGACCAGGCCGAGCAGGCCGTAGACGCGCCGGCGCGCGGCCGAGTACTCGCCGCGCGCGAGCTCGGCGCGCGCCTGGTCGAGGGTCGGGTGGGCGTGGACGGGATCGAGCGTCTCGGGGCCCGGCCGGAACGGCTCGGGCGCGGGCGGCGCCGGCTCGGCGCGCGCGACCGCGACCTCCGGCGGCAGGCGGCTCGGCGTGGGCTCCGGGCGGCGCAGGGCGACCAGGGCCACGCCCGCGTTCATCGCCGTCACGGCGACGCAGATCGCCACCAGCCCCCTCGGCGCGCGGCGCGCGGGCCGCGCCGCGGGCGCGGCGGCCGGGGCCGCAGGCGGCGACTGCGCGGGGGGCGCCGGGAGGGGCGCGAGCGAGGGCTCGATCGTGTGCGTGGCGACCGGGGGCACGCTCGGCACGAGCGGCGCGGCGGCGGCCGGCGGCGTGACCCCGAACAGGTCTTCGCCCGTGTCCTCGCGCAGCTCGGCGAAGATGCGCTCGAGGTCCTCGTCGCCCTCGGGATCGGCCTGCGGACCTGCGGCCGCGACCTGATCGAAGGCGAACAGGTCCTCGTCGAGATCGACGGGCGGCTCGCCGGAGTGCGGCGTCTCGTTCGCGCGGGGCTGCATGGGGAAAGGGGTTCGCCGTCGCGGGCGCAGGACGCGCGTCGCGATGCAGCGGGACCTTTCGGCCGGATCCCGGAAACCCTTGACGCCTGCCTGGCCCCTGGCGCCGTTTTTTTCGGGGCGGGTCCGGTTCGCCTGCTGCCGCCTCCTGGAGGAGCGCGGAGACGCGGAGCAGGAAGAAGTGGACGGTGGGTTGTCTGGGTGGATTGGGGGGCGGGGCCGTCGGGGCACCGTGGCTGGGACGAGGCTGCGCGCCCGCCGGGGCCCCGCCGCTGCTCCGTGG
>DASVAP010000427.1:0-11663 GCA_036376275.1 Planctomycetota bacterium
GGCACTCGGCCCGCTCGGCCCGCCGAGCGGAGGCCTGGGCCGGATCGGCGCGCTCGATGGCGGCGAAGAGCGCGAGCGCCTGGCGGAAGCGCTCGGCGGCGGCGGCGAGCTTGGTCTCGTCCAGATCGATCAGCCCGAGCCCGTAGTGCCCCTTCGGGTCGCCCGGGGCGAGCGCCAGATAGGTCGAATAGCTCTCGCGCGCGGCCGCCAGCTCACCCAGGCGGAAGAGGCACGCGCCGAGCAGCGCGTGCACGGCCACGAGGCCCGGCTCGCGCTCGCGCGCGCGCTCGAGCCAGGGCCGCGCGGCACCGTGGTTGTCGGCATAGGTGTGGGCGAGCCCGATCAGGAAGGCCGCCTGGCCGTCCTCGGGATGCTGCGCGAGGTGGGCCTCGGCCAGGGCGCGGCCCTCGGCGAAGCGCCGCTCCTCGATCGCGCGCGCGGCGCTGGCCAGCTCGCGCGCCAGGGGGCGGGCCTTCGGAGGGGCGGCGGGGGTCGACGCATCGCCTCCGCAGGCGGCGAGGGCGAGGGCGGAGGCGAGGGCGAGGAGCAGCCGGCGGGGCACGATCGGTGCCGATTCTATGAAGAGAGGGCGCGCGCGTTCCGCGCGCGCTTGGTCGATCCGGCGATCCGGCAGACAATGCCGGAGGCATTGTCTGCCGCCTCGCCGTGCCCCACGTCCTCGAACCCGCCACCAGCGGCCGCGCGAAGTGCCGCGGCTGCGCCCGGCCGATCGCCCAGGGCACGCTGCGCTTCGGCGAGCGCATCCCGAACGCCTTCGCCGAGGGCGAGACGACGCTCTGGTTCCACCTGCCCTGCGCGGCCTGGAAGCGACCCGAGCCGCTGCTGGCGGCGCTGGAGACCGCCCCGCCGGAGCTGCCCGGGCGCGAGACGCTGGCCGCGGCCGCCCGCGCGACGCTGGCCCACCGGCGCCTGGCGCGCATCGACGGCGCCGAGCGTGCCCCGAGCTCGCAGGCGAAGTGCCGCCACTGCAAGCAACCGATCGAGAAGGGCGGCTGGCGCATCCGCCTCGTCTACTACGAGGAGGGCCGCTTCTCGCCCGGCGGCACGCTCCACCTCGCCTGCCGCGACGCCTACCTCGAGGGCCACGACGTGCGGGAGCGCGTGCTGCACTTCAGCGCCCCTGAGGTGCGCGCCGAGCTGGCGCGTGATCTGGACGCGCCGGTCTGATCCAGGGTCGGTTCGGGACTCCGTGAGGCTCTGCGTCCTCCGTGACTCCGTGGTTGGATCGGTTTCAGAAGGACCACAGAGGCGCAGATGACGCAGAGCCTCGCGGAGATCGATCCTTTGACCGTTTCTGACTCTGTGAGGCTCTGTGTCCTCCGCGCCTCTGTGGTCGGCTCGTTGATTCAAAGCCCGAGGCGCGCGATCTCGGCCGGCTCCTCCAGCCACACGTCCGGTGCGCAGGCGCGCAGCGCTCCGGACGGGAACGGCCCCCAGGCCACGGCCGCGGTGCGCGCCCCGGCCGCGCGTCCCGAGGCGAGGTCGTGGGGCGAGTCGCCGACCATCACCGCGCGTTCCGGCGCGACCCCCAGGGCCGCGAGCGCGGCCTGGACCGGCGCGGGGTGCGGCTTGTGCTCGCTCACGTCGTCGGCCGCGACGATCACGTCGAAGAGCCCCTCGAAGCCGCCGCACGCCAGGCCCCGCAGGGCGCCGTGGCGCAGCTTGCTGGTGACGATCGCGAGCCGGAGCCCGCGCGCGGCCAGCGCGCGCAGGGCCTCGATCGCTCCGGGGAAGGCCGCCACCGAGGCGTCGTGGTGCGCCTGGTTGTAGGCGCGGTAGGTGGCGATCATCGCCTCGACCTCGGCCGGGTCGCTCGTGTAGCGCGTGAACTGCCAGCGCAGCGGCCGGCCGATGCCCTCGAGCCAGGCCTCCTCCTCCGGCTCGACCCCGCGGTGGACCCGCAGGGCATGGTCATAGGAGCGGCGGATCAGCCCCATCGAGTCGAGCAGCGTCCCGTCGAGGTCGAAGAGCGCCGCGGCGAGCATGTGGCGAGCATTGGCGAGACGCCTCCTGGGCGCAAGCCCGGCCCGAGATCCGCGCCGATCGTCCGCGCGCGGACAGCGGCGCTACGGCACGCCGACCGCGCCCGCGCGCCGCGGCGACGGCGCGGCGGGCGCGCCCTCGTCGGACGACGGGCCCATTCCGATCTGGCGCGCGAGGGAACAGGTCTTGCCACCGCGCGCGCGCCCGCGCCCGTCCCGGCCCCTCACCCCTGCTGGATCATGTCCGACGCCCGCTCGCGCTCCGTCCCTGTCCCCGCCTCCCGGCTCGCCGCCCTGCTGATCGCGCTGCTGGCCCCGCTGCTGCTTGCGCTGCTGCTCTCGCTGCTGCTTTCGCTGCTGGCCGCCGCCGCCGGAGCCCAGGCCCTCCCACGGCTCGAGGACCGCGAGCTCGAGCCCCTGGCCCGGGCGCTGGCCACCCACACCACGGCGCGCGAGGCGGACGAGGGGCTGTCCGAGGCCGTGGAGGGCCTGAAGGCCGCGCTGGCGGCGCTCGAAGGTCCGGGCGAGGGACGCGCGGGCACGTTCCTGCGCCGGCACACCGACCTGGGTCGCGCCTGGTGGCTCGCGCGCGGGCTCGCGCGCGACGTCAAGAAGGGCAAGGTGACGAGCGAGACGCTGAAGCGCGGCAGCTTCGCCGGCACCGGGCTCGAGTACGCCTACCGCGTGCCGAAGGACTACGACGCGAAGCGCGGCACCTACACGCTGATCCTGGCGCTGCCGGACGTGGAGGAGGCGCCGGCCCTGCACCTGCGCACGCACTGGCTGGCGGGCGAGGTGCTGGAGCAGGCGATCCTGCTCGCGCCGGCGATGCCGGCGCGCCCGGAGGACTGGGAAGCCGTGGCCGTGAAGGGCAAGCCCGGCGGCCTGACCCACGCGCTGACGATGCTCGCCTTCGCGCTCGAGACCTTCGCGGTCGAGCCGGGGCGCGTGTACGTCGCCGGACGCGGGCGCTCGGTGCCGGCCGCGCTGGCGGTGGGCAACTACGCGCCGCAGCGCTTCGCGGGCGTGATCGCGCGCGCAGGCGACGCGGGCGAGATCCCGGCCGACAACTTCACCAACCTGCCGACCTGGTTCGCACCCGGCGGCGAGCGCGCGACCCAGTTCCAGCACGCGCTGCGCGCGGTCGGGGCCGAGACCTGCACGCTCGCCGAGCAGGACGACGAGCAGGCCCTGTGGGCCTGGATCCAGAAGCACCCGCGCACGAGCCAGCCGGAGAGCATCACGCTCGTGCCCGGCAACCCCTTCCCGACGCGCGCCTACTGGCTGCGCATCGCGCCCTCGGCCCCCAACGCGCGCGCGCAGGCCAGCGTGGACCGCGCCGCGAACACCCTGCGCATCTCGACCGCGGGCGCCGCGCAGGTGACGCTCTACCTGAACGACGAGGTCGTCGACCTCGAGCAGCCGGTGCGCGTGCTCCTGAACGGCCAGGAGTCGAGCGGCCCCGTCGCGCGGAACCTGGCGACGGCGCTCGAGCTCCTCGCCGACGGCACGAGCGATGCCGGCAGCGTGTACGTCGCGCGGCTCGTGCTGGACGTGAAGGAGGGCGCGGAGGCGGAGGTCGGTCCGACGGCGCGCGACGCCGAGCTCGACGAACGCCTGGCGGCGGCCGGCACGAGCGTGGACGAGCTGTGGCGCGTGCACGAGTGGTGCCTCGCCAGCGGAAGGCCGGCCGACGCACGGGTGCTCGCCCGCATCGTGCGCCTGGCGCCCGACCACGCCGGGGCACGAGCCGCGCTCGGGCACGCCGGCGAGCCGGGGCGCTGGTTCGATTCCCCGGGCGCCTGGGAGCGCTTCCGCGCCGGCCAGGAGGAGGCGGCGGCGAAGGCGCGCGGCCTGGTGCTCGACGGGAAGCTGTGGATCCACCGCGACGAGCGCGCGCTGGCGGTCAAGGGCTGGGTGAAGGACCCGCCCACCGGCCAGTGGCTGACGCCCGGCGACCTGCGCAAGCTCGCCGAGGGCTGGGTGCGCCAGGACCTCGAGTGGATCGCGCCGCAGGACGCAGCGAGGGTCGACGAGGGACTGTGGCGCTCCGGCGACGAGTGGGTCGACCTCGCCGCGGCGAACCGCCGCCACGCGACGATCGAGTCGATATGGCGCATCCCGCGCGGCGAGGTGCTGCTGCACGCCACGACCGACCGCGAGGTGGCGCTGCGCGCGGCCGAGCACATGGGCCGCGCGCTGGTCGACCTGCGCAAGGTCTTCGGGGGCGAGCCGGCGCTGCCGCTCTCCGTGTGCCTCCTGCGCGACGAGGAGCAGTACGACCGCTTCGCCTTCGGCGAGCCCGACGGCAGCCGGCGCGCGACCGACGCCCAGCGCACCTACCTCGTGCACCACGCGTACTTCGCGGAGAGCTGGTTCCAGAAGGTCGGCGGCAAGCTCGCCTTCCGCGGCATGGGCGTGACCTACTGGGACCCGCTCGTCCCGAACGGCGACCTGTATGGCGTGCACGCGGCGCGCCTGGCGCTGGGCCTCGCCTACGTCGACGCGCTCGACCCGAGCCCGAAGGCGCTGCGCAAGGCGCTGGCCTCCGGCCCGGGCGAGGACCACGCCGCGGCCTACCACGCCGAGAAGCTCCTGCCGGCCTGGCTACGCTGGGGCGGGGCGGTCTACGCCGAGCGCTTCTTCCGCGACGATGCGGTGGGCGAGGGCGGCGATCCCTGGTGGGCGCGCACCTGGTCGCGCCAGAACCTGGAGGGTCGCGGCGGCCTGCGGCCGCTGGCCGAGGTGCTGGCCTTCCGGCTCGATCCGGACGACCGCGACGACGGCCAGAAGCTGCTGCTGGAGGCCGGCCACGTGGTCTCCTTCCTCGTCGACGGCGGCTGTGCCCCGGTCACGACCGCCCACGAGGACTTCAAGCGCGCCCTGGCGGCCGGCGGGCTCCAGAAGAGCCACGTCGAGAAGCTGACCCAGGCGCTGGTCGCGAACGAGGCGGCGCTGCGCGCGTTCTGAGCCGAGCTAGGGCTCGTCCGCCACGCGCCACACGGCCCAGCCGTCCAGGACGAAGTGCCGCCTGCGGCCGCTCGAGGGGTCGGCGAGGTGGGCGCTGCGCTGCGGCTCGGCTCCGATGCGAGCGAGGAGGGCGGAGGTCGGCCCGGGAGTGGCGGTGAGCACGCGCGGGCGCGTTCCGAGGAGCTCGAAGGCCTCGCCGGCGCTGTTCAGGACGAGCGTGCGCCCGGAGTCGGGGGAAGTGCCGATGGCCACCAGCTCGCCGCGCAGGCCGTGCTCGGGGCCGGCGACCGGCTGGACGGCGCCGGTGCGGGTGTCGAGCGTGAGCAGCCAGCCGCCCTCGGTCGCGATCAGGAGGCCGTCCGGGTGCGGGGCCGGCGCGAGGGCGCTCGGCCTGCCGTGGCGCGGATGCGGCGCGCCGGCGAGCGAGCGCTCGACGGTGAGCCCGAGCGAGGCGTCGACCCAGGGCGAGGCGGGCGGCGGGCAACCCGGGTGCTCCCACAGGCTCAAGCTCTCGGCCACGTACAGGCTCCATCCCGTCGAGCTGCCGGATCCAGCGGTCGACAGCGCGATCGCCAGGCCCGCGGGGTGACCGAGGTAGCCGCCGCCGATGCGCTCGATCCCGCCCAGGCTGGTGCGATAGCGCACCAGTGACCAGTCGTCCTCCGAGATCGTGTAGACGTTGCCGTCGACGTCCACCACGATCTCGCCGTCGCCGCGCGCATCGTCGTTCGAGTAGTTGAGCGCCGCGAAGCCCGGCAGCGTGTCGACGTCCGGGCCGCTGAAGCGCAGGAGGTCGACCGTGCCGGCGAAGCCGTGGAAGCGCCACTGGCTGAAGTACATCCCGCCCTGCGGGCGCGCCGCGAGACCGCGCGTCTCCTCGGTCACGAGCAGCTCCACCGCGCTCCCGCCGGCGACCGCGAGGATGCGGCCGAGGCCCGAGGTGTCACGCGAGGCGATGTAGAACGTCCCGTCGAGGTCCATGGCCAGGTCCTTGCCCGCCACGACGAGGTCGGTCGGGTCCGTGAAGACCGTCGTGACCGCGAGCGGCGAGGTGGTCACGTGCTGGATCGAGCCGTCGTGCGCCAGCGTGTAGATCGAGCGGTCCGGTGCGAGCACCACGCCCTCGACCGGTCCGAGCAGGCCGTCCGCGCTCGAGGCCACGGTCGCGATGCTCGGCGTGCCGCTGGTCGTGATCCGCTTCAGGAACTGGCCCGACACGAAGGTCGTCCCGCCCAGGAGCAGGCGCCCGCCCTGGTCGAGCGTGAGGTCCAGGCACTGGCACCCGAAGGCCACCGGGACGGGCCGGCCCTTGCCGGGCGGATCGCCCTGGTCTCCCGCCACCAGGCTGGCGGGCGCCGGGGCCGCCTCGAGCTCGAGGATGCGCGTCGGGGACCCGCCCTCGGCCACGTACAGGCTCCAGGGCTGGCCGTGGGTGGATCCGGGGCTGGCCGCGGCGATGACGATGCCGCGTAGCTGCTGGAAGCCGCTGGCGTGGAGCGCGGTCACGCCCGTCGCGCGCTGGTGCAGCCAGATGCTGCCGCCTCCGATCCAGTACACGTCGCCGCTGGCCGTGACGGCCATGTCGCCGTCGCCCTGGGCGCTGCCGGCGCCGGACAGCGTGGTCGCGTCGAGCAGGGTCAGGGCCCGGATCGGGCTGCCGGCCTCGACCAGACGCAGGGTTCCGCCGCCGCTGGCGTCGCTCATCAGGATGCCGCCCGTCAGGGGATCGTGGGCGAGGGCGAGCGGCTGGTGCCCGACCCGGTAGTAGCCCCAGTCGATCCCGTCGCTCGCGATCCAGTTCATGGCGCGCGTGCCGCTCGTGGGGGTCGAGCTCGCGATCAGGAAGCTCCCGCGCGCATCGACGATCAGGTCGGTCGGATCCTGGATCATGAACTGGTCCGGATAGACCAGGACCGGCGGCGAGGCGCCGCCCGGGAGCTTGCGCACGTGCCCGAGGAGGTCGATCAGGACGATGTCCGCACCCGACTCGGCGACGGCCCGCAGGTCGTTCGGGAAGCTCGCCGCCGTGGCCAGCACCTCCCGCACCCGGCCTGGTCCGATGCGGCCGACCTCGCGCTCGGCCGTGCAGTACAGGATGCGGCCCGCCGCGTCGCGGGCGAGGTCCAGGACCGTCCCCGGGATCAGCGCGCGCGGGCCCCGGCTCCAGGACGCGACGCCGGCCCCCGGCGAGGGCGCCGGGGACGGCGGCTGCGGGGTCTGGAGGGACAGCGCGAGGAGGACCAGGGAATGGAGCGGCATGACGCGCGGCGCTCCCCCCCGGCGCCAACCGGGAGGCCAGCGCGGTCCAGCTCGAATTTTATCCCACCCGGCCGATCCTGGTCGGACCAAGTGCGCCCGGCGACGCGGCGCAGGAACGAGAAGGGCCGGGTCCAGGACCCGGCCCTCGTGTCACGAGCCGCGACTCGGCTCAGAGCCTGAAGAGCGCGCGAGGATCGCGCGCCAGGGACGATCCAGAGAACCTGGCAGGACGCCGCGGCCTTCGGCCGCGGCCTCTCGGCTCGGTCTCTCAGATGTCGTCGCCGTAGGGCACGCAGCCCGTCGCCTTGGCCTTCGACGCGTAGCAGGCGTTGGGGTAGACCACGCCGTTGCTGCAGATCACGGGGTCGTAGACGTCGGGGCACTCGAACCCGCCGCCCCCACCACCGCCCCCACCACCGCCACCGCCGCCGCCCCCACCACCATTGCCGCCCGGACCGGCCTGGATGGCGGTCACGAGCATGCCGCAGGCGACCAGGACCAGGCCCAGGCCGGACAGACGCGCGATCTGCTTCTTCATGAGAGAGACTCCACGGATCTAGGGATTGCTTCGGTGATCCTCCCAGTGAGGACCGCGCGGAGTATGGAGCGCGCCGGGCACCTGTCAATCGGGTCCCGAGGGTCGCCCCAGCCCGGCGGATTCCCGGCGACCTCGAGCGAGCCGTCGCCGCGCCTCGATCGGCTATGCTGCCCCGGGAGCGTCTCCGCCGAATCATGCGTGCCTGGACCTTCGTGTTCGCGACGCTGACGGCGCTCCTGTGCGTCGCCGTGGCCTTCGTCGTGCGCGAGAACCAGCGCCTGCACGGCCAGATCTCGCGCCTGGTGCGCGCCGGCGCGCGCGCCGCGGGCCTCGACGTGGGCGACGTCCTGGCGCCCTTCACCCTGCGCGACGGGACGGGGCACGAGGTGGCCTTCGACTTCGCCGGAGACGAGCTGGGCACGGTGCTGCTCTTCCACGCCTCGTCCTGCGACGCCTGCACGGCCTCGCGCATTCACTGGCGCCAGGCGCTGGAGCGCGCCGCACGCCCGGACGTGCGCGTCCTGTGCATCCAGACCGACGTGGTCGACAGCGCCCCGCTCGCGCTCGAGGGCCTGCCGGCGAGCCTGGCCGTGCCGCTGCCGCCCGAGGGCTGGCTCGCGGCCCTCCCCGCCGTGCCGGCGACCCTGGTGGTGGACGAGCACGGGCGCGTCACGCACGCCTGGTACCGGGCGCTCGATGCGGGGATGGCGGACGAGCTCGCCGCGGCCGTCGCGAGCCTCGGATCGGGCGGCTGAACAGGCCTTCTCGCCTGCCTGGCACCGGCGCGCGTCCACCGGACCGCAGGCGCTGTTGCTCCCGGCCACCGGGCACGCGACCATCGCACCCATGCCCGAGGGCTGGCCGCACACGCTCGTCTTCGTGGGCGGGATCCTGCTCCAGCTCCTGCTGGCGTGCCTGGTGCTCGTGCGGCCGCCGCAGCGGCAGTCGTCGGCGCTGGCCTGGATCCTGGTGATCCTGGTGCTGCCGATGGTCGGGGCGGCGATGTTCCTCCTGTTCGGCGACGTGCGCACGGGCACGCGGCGACGCCAGCGACAGCGCGAGATCCTGGAGCGCGTGCGCGGGATCCTGGCGCGGCACGCGCTCGAGCTGCGCCCGGCCGAGCTGCCCGACGTGCAGCGCTCGATCGCCAACCTGGCGTACCTCGTGGGCGAGACCGTGCCGCGCGCCGGGAACCGGCTCGAGCTCCTGGCCGACACGGAGGGCTTCGTGGCCGCGCTGGTGGCCGACATCGATGCCGCGCGCGACCACGCGCACCTGCTCACGTACATCTTCCTCGACGACGAGTCGGGCCACGCCGTGGGCGCCGCGCTCGTGCGCGCCGCGGCGCGCGGGGTGGCCTGCCGGCTGCTGGTGGACGCGGTCGGCTCGAAGGCCTTCCTGCGCTCGCGGCTGCGGCGCGAGATCGCGCAGGGCGGCGTGCGCGTGGTGGCCGCGCTGCCGCGGCGCCTGCGCCTGGGCGGCACGCGCATCGACCTGCGCAACCACCGCAAGCTGGTGATCCTCGACGGGCGCATCGCCTACACCGGCTCGCACAACGTCGCGGCCGCCTCCTTCGCGCCCAAGCCGCGCTTCGCGCCCTGGGTCGACGCGACCGTGCGCATCGACGGGCCGGCCGTGCGCGACGTGCAGGAGCTGTTCGTCGAGGACTGGTACCTCGAGACGGGCGAGGCGCTCGAGCCGTGCCTCTCGATCCGGCCCGCGACGCACGAGCCCGGGATCCCGATGCAGGTGATCGGGACCGGACCCGACAGCCGCCACGAGGCGGTCGTGCGCCTGATCCAGGCCGCCTTCCACCTGGCGCGCGAGGAGCTGATCCTGACCACGCCCTACTTCGTGCCGGACGAGGGCACGCTCGATGCGCTCCTGACCGCCGCCGAGCGCGGCGTGCGCACGGTGCTGGTCCTGCCGCAGCGCAACGACTCGCGCCTGGTGGCCGCCGCCAGTCGCAGCCTGTACGAGCTCCTGCTCGCCTCCGGGATCGAGGTCCACGAGTACACGCGCGGCCTCCTGCACGCCAAGACGATCACGGTCGACCGCGACCTGGCGCTGGTCAGCACGGCCAACCTCGACCGGCGCAGCTTCGAGCTGAACTACGAGGCCTCGCTGGTGGTCTACGACTCCGACTTCGCCAGCCGCCTGCGCTTCCTGCAGACGAGCTACCTGAACGACTCCGTGCGCGTCGACCCGGCCGAGTGGCAGCGCCGCGGCTGGCCGCGCCGGATCGCCCAGAACGCGGCCGGGATCCTGGCGCCGATCCTGTGAGGCTGGAGGCCGCGGGGTAGCCTGGCGAAGCGTGTCCCGTCGCCTCACGATCCTGCTCGCCGGCCTGGTGCTGCTCGGGGTGGCCGTCGCCTGGCTCGGGCTCGGCGGGGCACGGACGACGCCGACCGTGGAGCCGACTCCGGGCACGCCGGCGGATCCGCGGGCCAGAGCACCGCTCGCTGGCGAGCTCGTCGAGGCTTCACCGTCCGCCGTGTCGCGTCGCGAGCCGGTCGTGGACGAAGCGAGTGTGTCCGAGCTCGAGGCGGCCGCGCCCGGGTCGGAGCGCAGCGCACGCCTGGTCGTGCTCGTCGTCGCCGAGGGAACCCGCGCTCCGCTGGCCGGGGTCCGCCTGACGCTGATGCCCCCCACGGGCGGCTCGGCGCAGCACGTGGAGGACACGCATGGCTCGCTCGAGCGCTCGCCGCTCACGGCCGAGGAGGGCCGCGTCGAGTTCGAGCTGCCGCCCGGCCTGGAGCTGTCGCTGCGGGGCTGGGGTGTCAGCGCCTTCGCGGGCAGCGCGCAGCTCGCGATCGATCCCATGACGCCGGGCGAGGAGCGCACGGTCGTGCTCGCGCTCCCGACCGGCCTGGACCTCGTCTACCACGGCCGCGTGCTCGCGGCCGCGGACCGCCGGCCCGTGGCCGACGCGCGCGTCGAGGTCGTGCGCGACGACTTCGTGACCGGCACCGTCACCGGCCCGGACGGCTCGTTCGAGCTCGAGCTGCCCTCCTGGAGCAAGGTGGACATCCAGATCCTCGCGCCGGGCTACGCCAGCGTCCTGCTCGAGCCCGGCCAAGGCCACGAGCGGCCCGAGACCGCGCGGGTCGTCCTGCTGGCACGCACCGCCAGCCTGCGGGCGCAGGTGCTCGACGCCTCGGGCGCGCCGGTGCCCGACGTCCTCGTGCGGCTCTCGACGCACGCCTACCACCTCGGGATCGCGCACCACGGCGGCGTGTACGTCCCCAGGCAGCCGGACCCGTCCTGGCAGGTGCGCACGGACGCCCTGGGCACGTGCGAGCTCGACGAGCTGCCGCCCGACGTCCCGCTGGCCGTCGCGCTGCTCGCCGAGGGCCTGCCGCCGCGCGCGGACCTGCCGCCGCTCGCGCTGACGGCCGGCGAGGCGCGCGAGGTCACCTGGCGCCTGGGCACCGGCTGCCGGATCGAGGGGCGCGTCGTCGACGAGCGCGGAGCGCCCGTGGCGGAGCAGCGCCTGTGGCTCGTGCGCGCCTGGATGGAGCGCCCGACGTACTTCGAGCCGCACGACAGCCCAGTGCGCAGGGCGCGCTCGGACGCCGAGGGACGCTTCCGCATGGACGACGTGGCACCCGGGAAGTGGTGGCTCGGCCCGGCGGCCGAGGCGCGCGACGCGAGCGAGGATCCGGTGGCGCCGGCCGCGCAGCTCGTGGAGATCGCCACCGAGGAGCTCGAGGCCGAGGTCCTCGTGCGCATCCACCGCGGTCTCCATCTGCGCGGGACGGTCCTCGGTCCCGACGGCGCGCCCGCTTCGCGCGCGTACGTCCAGGGGATTGGCGTGGAGGCCGGCTGGGGGCCGCAGGCGAACACCGACGAGCAGGGCGCCTTCGCGCTGGGTCCGCTGGTGCCCGGGCGCT
>DASVAP010000021.1:0-8030 GCA_036376275.1 Planctomycetota bacterium
GCGCGCCGGGGGGCGGGCGGGATCAATCACCAGGTCCTTTCCAAGAATCGACGCGATCATCTCGTTCTGCGTGATCTGCGCCACGATGTTCCGCGCGAACCGCGGTGGATTCGTCTCGCCCCAATCCTCGTGCACGATGTCGAAGTACACCTTGTCGCCGGCAATGATGATGTTCTCCATCGCGCCGATCGTGTAGGTGTTGTCGCAGCGGCCGCACACCACGCCGCGCAACTGGTTGCCCACCCGGAGGAACGTGAAGATCTGCTTGTTCATCCCGAGGCCGAATTGCGCGATCCACGTGCCGACGACGTCGGCCGGACGCAGTGCCTTGAACGGGCCCGGCCGCCAGTAGGGCGCCGCCGCGGCACCGCCACCGCCGCCCCCCCCACCACCACCGTCGCCTCCGTTGCCCCCGTCGCTGCTCCCGCTCGAAGAGCACGTAGCGGCGAGCAGCGCGCTCGCGACGACGAGCCACGCGCGCCAGCGCCGTCCGGCACGCCCTCCGTGCACGTCCAACTCCTCCGTCCCCATGCCCCCGCCTCTCGTCGCGCGGCACCGGCCGTCTTGAGCGCCCGCCGGTGCACCGCACCCGGCCTTGCCGAGCTCACACGCGCCCGGAAGCGATGGCCGCCCGCCGCGTTTCGGGCGCTTACGGGTCGCGTAAGCGCCGCGCTCGCTCACGTCTACAGCAGCTTCTCGATGTCCGGCGCGATCGCCGCCGGCGTGGTGTTCGGCGCGTAGCGCTCGACCACCTTGCCCCCGCGATCCACCAGGAACTTCGTGAAGTTCCACTTGATCGCCTGCGTGCCGAGCAGACCCGGCGCAGCCTTCTTGAGCTGCACGAACAGCGGATGCGCGCCGTCGCCGTTGACCTCGATCTTGGCGTGCATCGGGAAGCTGACGCCGAAGTGGCTCTCGCAGAAGCTGGCGATCTCCTGCTCCGTCCCCGGCTCCTGGTGCCCGAACTGGTCGCAGGGGAAGCCCAGCACGACCAGACCGCGCTCGCGGTAGGTGCGCCACAGCTCCTCGAGCCCCGCGTACTGCGGCGTGAAGCCGCACTGGCTCGCGGTGTTCACGATCAGGAGCACCTTGCCGCGGTGGGGAGCGAGGGTGGTCGCGGTCCCGTCGAGGGTCGTCACGGCGGTCCCGTAGTCGAGGGCGTGGTCGAGCTCGGCCATGGCCCCATCTTGGCCCGACGAGCTCGGCCTGGCCAGGTGCGGCACCCTTCTACCGCCCAGCGGAGCATGGCGGGCAGGCTAGACTGGCCCGCGCCATGAAGAAGGTCCCCCGCGACGTCGGCACCTCCAGCCAGTCGGGCATCGCCCGCATCGCCGACGTGATGACGGCCCAGGTCATGACCGTGACGCGCCACCAGACGGTCGGCCACGTGCGCGAGCTGCTGGCGAAGCACGGGGTCCACTCGCTGCCGGTGGTCGACGCCGAGCGCCGGCCGGTGGGCATGGTGACCCCGATGGACCTGGTCGACACGGTCGCGCCCGAGACGCTCGTCGGCCAGATCATGTCGACCGAGGTCAAGACCGTGCCGCAGTACGCCGACGTGCACGTCGCCGCGCGCATGATGCGCAACCACCGCATCCACCACCTGATCGTCACGCACGAGCAGGTGGTCGTCGGCCTGGTCAGCTCCTTCGACCTCCTGCGCCTGATCGAGGGCAAGCGCTTCGTCGTCAAGAACCTGCCCTCGCGGCCCGAGAAGGGCGGCGGCGGCCGTCGGCGCGCGGAGCGAGAGAAGCCACCGGAGCCGGCCGAGGACGGCGGCGAGGCCTGACGCTCAGCGGCCGGCCAGCTGGCGCCGCAGCAGGAGCAGCTGCCCGAGGTGGTAGGAGTTGTGGTTCGCCACCAGGTAGAGCTGTCCGAGCCAGCTCGTGCGCGTGCCGGGGATGCGCGCGCCCAGGTCGGGATAGGTGCGCGCGACGCGCTTCAGCGCCCGCAGGTCGGACAGGAAGGCGCGCACGCTCGCGTCCCAGGCACGCGGCGAGGGCGGGCGGGGACTGGGCGGCCAGTAACCCTCCGGCCAGGGCGGCGAGGGGTGTTCCGGGTCGCGGCTGAAGTCGAGCACGTCGCGCTGCGCGATGCGCAGGTGCTCGAGCAGCTCCCAGGGCGTGTGCGGGGCTCCGCGTGGCTTCTTGCCACGCAGGGCCCGCGGGAAGTCGGCCAGCGCGCGCGACAGCGCCGCGTGGGCCCGGTCGCCCTCCAGCAGGTGGACGAGCGCGCGCCGATCGCGGTCGGCGTGGCTGCGGTGGGCGCGCGCGCGCCGGTTCATCGCGGACCGGGGGGCACGCTCACTTCGGCGGCTGACGCTTCATGTGCGGCGGCAGCTTCTCGGGGTCCTTCTGGACCTTCGCCTTCGGCTTCTTGACCTCTTTCTTGTGTCGCTTCTCGCCCATGGATCCGAGCCTCCGAGAAAAGGATTGCCGTCGGGCACGACCCTAGCCGCACGACGCGCGCGAGTCCACCGCTCGGGGTCGCCGGCGACTGCACGAATCGGCGGGGATCAGGGCCAGAAGGCGCTGGCCGCGAACAGCAGCCAGACCGCCGTCGCCAGCGCGACCTTGCCGGTCGTCCCGAGCAGGCGTCCGAGCGCCGCCCACAGGGCCGGGACCAGGGCCGTCCCCATCGTGTGGCGCGCGTGCGAGAGCTCGCCCAGCAGGGCCCCGAGGAAGGTCCCGAGCAGCACCGCCAGGAGCACCCCGAGGAACGGCACCCATGCGAAGAAGGGCGTCAGGAAGACCCCGAGGATCCCGCCCACGATGGCGCCGATCAGGCCGCGCCGCGAGCCGCCGCCCTTCTTGACGCCCAGCGCCGCCGCGAGGAGCTCCAGCAGCTCGCCGAGGCCCGCCAGCACGAGCCCCGTGACCCACACCGGCCAGGCGAAGGTCGTGGTCGCGCCCGCGGGCAGGTAGAGCCCGTCGGCCAGCTCCACGATCAGCGCGAGGGCCAGGAAGACCCACGCCCCGGGGAGCTGCACGACCACCGAGAGGACGCACAGGCCCCCGAGCAGGAACAGGAGCACGGCGACGGCGAGCGCGATCCAGCTCATCGGCCCCATTCTGCGCGCGCGGGCTTGAATCGGCAGGTCCCGGAGGACTCCATGGACCCCATGGGCGACCACCCGATCCTCGACCGCCACGTCCAGCCCCTGCCGCAACCGATGAGCGAGGAGGAGCTGGAGGACTTCCTGACCCAGGCGATCGGCCTCTTCGCCGAGGAAACCCGCACCGAGCTGACGCAGCTCCAGACCTTCGAGGAAGCCCGGCTCCTGCTGCGCAACCGCGGACTGGTCGTCGGCATGGGCGGGGCCGAGTTCCGCATCTCGATCACGCGCTCGCGCTGAGGGGCTCGAGGACGGCTGCGGCCCGCTGCCCCGGCCCTCTCATCCGAGGAACCGGATCGTCAGCGGATACCGGTAGCGCACGCTCTCGTTGGCGCGCAGGCCCGCGACCACGCCCAGGATCAGCTCGCCGATCCACAGCAGCAGGAAGAAGGGCACGACTACCACGAGCCCGAGCCCGAGCGTGAGCAGCGCGAACAGCCAGCCCGTCAGGTGCACGAGCAGGAGGGTCAGCTGGAAGTTGAGCGCCTCCCGGGCCTGATCGCCGACGAAGGCGCTGTCCTCGCGCCGCGCCAGCCAGATCACGAGCGGCACCGCGAACCCGAACAGTCCGGCCGAGAGCAGCAGCCCCGCCGGCCCGCCGAGGTGCGCCAGCAGGGCCCAGGTGCGCTCCTCGCGCGTCGGAGCCGCGCCATCGAGGGTGGTCGACGAGGGGTGGTCGGACATGGCGGCCCCCGGGTACGCCCGCGCGGGCACTGCATTCACGCCCGCGAGCAGGAAAGCTCGTCCGGAAGGACCCCCGCTCACGGATGGAGCTCGAGCCAGGTCACGCAGTCCTCGAGCGGCGTCCAGCGCTCCTCCGTCCAGGTCAGCGTCGCGTGCGCGACGTCGAGCACTTGGGCGGGGGCCGTGGCGTGTACCCACAGCTCTCCGCGTGCGTCCGAGCGACCAGCCGCGACTCCGTCCAGGCGCACCTCGACGTCCGCGAGCGGGCGGCCGCGGCCACGCGTGCGGGCCAGGAAGAGGTGGCTCCACCCCGGGCTCAGGCGGACCTCGACGCGCGCTCCCCCCTGGCCGGCGAGGCCCGGGCTCCCGATCCAGGCGCGATGGCCGGAGTGGTGGACCGCGAAGGCCGAGCCCTCGTCCCAGACCACGAAGGGCAGCGAGCGGGGCGAGCCCTCCAGCTCCTCCCAGCCCCGCTCCGCGCGCACGAGCACGGTGTAGTCGTCCAGCTCCGCGCCCGTCGCGTCGTCCAGCACGCGGAGCTCGATTGCCGGCCGCGGCTTCGGCAGGTGGAAGAGGAAGTCCTCGACCGGCGGCTCGAGCTCGCCCAGCGCGAGGTGCCAGGCGCCGAGCTCGTGCGAGTGGACCACGACCTCGAAGGTGCCGGCGTAGACCTCGTCCCACTCGAAGAGGCTCTCGAACCCGCCCTCCGGCCGCGGCTCCCAGCGGTCGCTGTGCCACGGCGCGTGCTTCGGTGGGTCGAAGCTCCGCACGAGCTCGACGTCGACGGGGACACGCACATCGCTCCACAGGCGCAGCCGCACGCGACCGGCCAGCGGGATCGGCGTCCAGGGGAGCTCGCCGAGGTCGTTCTCGCCCGGACGCAGCACGAAGCGCACCGGCTCGGCCCGCACGGACTCGTCCCGCACCTCGAGCCGGTAGGCACCGGGCTCGAGACCGGCGATGCGGAAGCGTCCCGCCCCGTCGGCGTGCTCCCAGCGCGGCTCGGGCTCGCCCTCGCGGAACAGGGCCAGCGCTCCGCCGCCGCGCGCCGGGGGCGAATCGGCGACGTAGCGGCCGCGCACCGCGCAGACCGGACGCAGCGTGATGCGCACGGGCTCGCGGTGGACGCCGGGTCCGGAGGGCACGCGCGCGCCGCCGGACCACAGGCCGTCGGCGCTGGTCAGCTCGAGCCACTGGGGCTGCGGCCGCCCCGGGTGGGTGCTGCGGAAGCGCGCCCAGGGGTGCGGCCAGTCGCCGAGCGGCGTGCGCAGGAGCGTCCGGCCGGTCTCCGCCTCCACGCGCTCGGGCTCCAGGTCGGGTGGATCCTGCAGGAGGCGCACGCCGAGGTCGGCGAAGCCGAGCGTCTCCGGCAAGTCCACGTCGACGAGGTAGGTCGGCCCGACGTCGATGCGCAGGTCCATGGGCTGACCCGTGTGCTCGACGCGCGCGGAGCCGCGGCGGCTCTCGCCGGGGCGGGGCTGACCGGCGCAGTCGACGAGCTCGATCCGCACCGCGCCGAACGCGAGCGCTTCCCCCGTCGTGAAGCGCCCTCCCGCATCGCTCGTGATCTGCGTCTCGATGCCATCGCGGTCCTTCAGGCGGAGCTGGTACCCGGGCACGACCTCTTCCGTGCTCGCGTCGAGGAGGCGCCCGGCGAGGCGCGCGGTGCCGCCGGGATCCGCGCTGGGCGCGAGCGGTTCGCGTGAACCGGAGGGCATCGTCTCGGGCTGGGGCGCGCTCGCGGCCGAGCGCACCTCCGCCGCGGTCAGCGGCACCTGCTCGCCCGGCGAGGGCGGTCCGATGTCCGCCTCGGGCGAGCGCGCACGGCCCGACCACCTGGCGAGGGCCAGCGCCGCGAGCACGAGCGAGCCGACGAGCAGGAGGCGTCTCATCCGCGGCGCGCCCTTGCGTGAGGCACGCCGCGAAGAGGATAGCTCCGAAGGACCGCCGGGACGCCGGGCGCAAGCGCGCCCGGCGTCCCACGGTTCCGCCACGGATCCCCGGCCGCCCCTTTTCGCTACGGCCACGCCGGCGTCATCACGGCCGACGTCGGGTTCCGCGCGGTCGCGCGGGCCGGCGGCGGAGCCCCGGGCTCCGTCGCCGGCTGCTGGAGGATCGGCCCGGCGCTCGCGCGTCGGGCCGCCGCCGCTACTCCTTCGCGACCTTCGGGCCGGCGAGCTTGGCCGGCTTGATGCCGGCCGCCCAGGCCTTGCCCGTCGACGCGTAGGCGTCCTTGCCCTTGCCCTTGGCGCGGAGCTCGCTGGCACGCTCGACCATCACGCTCGCCTCGGCCGGCGTTGCCAGGGCGTTGCCCGTGAGCAGCGCATCGACCGCGTCCGGGTCGTCGTAGCCGAGGTCCAGCGCCATCGCGACGTGACGCAGGGCCTCGGGCTTCTTGCCCGCGCCGGCCAGGGCCTGGGCCATGCCGAAGGCGGAGAAGCGCGGCTCGAGACCGAGGGCCGCCGCGCGCTCGAAGCTCGCGTGGGCCTCGGCGAAGCGCCCGGCGCGGAGCTGGAGCTTGCCCAGCGACTGCGCCGCCAGGAAGCGGAACTTCTCGGGCTGGCTCGCGTCGTCGGCGAGCCGGGCGAGGGCCGGCGCGTCGGCCGCGTCCTCGCTCGCCAGCAGGGCCTTCATGCCCTTCATGCCCTCGGCGCGCGCGAGGATGCGCGCCTGGACGTCGGCGAAGCCGGGCCGTGCGCGCAGGCGATCCAGGTCCGTGTCCTTGGAGATCCCGTCGTAGCCCATGCCCTCGTCGGCCGCCCGGGAGAGGTCCGCGAGCGCGCCGTCGAGGTCGCCGGCCAGCGAGCGCGCGCAGGCGCGGTTGTAGAGCGCGCGCGGCACGTCGAAGCCCGCCGCCGCCTGGCGCCCGAAGGCGAGCGCCGCGCCCTCCGGATCACCGACCTTCAGGGCGAGGTGCCCGTGCTCGGACTGCAGGTTGCCGTCGCCGACCCAGATCGCGCACAGCTCCGCGTGCGTGGCCACGAAGAGCGCGTCGTTCTTCTCGTGCTCGAGGCGCGTGAGCTCCTGGCGCAGCTCGGCCGCCGCGCGGGCCCGGGCCACTTCCTTCCCGAAGCGCTCGTCGCCGCGGATCGAGTCCAGGTCCTTGTCCTTCTCCATCAGGGCCACGTCGGTGAAGCCCACGTTGACCGCCGCCCGCACGCGCTCCAGCGCGCCCTCGGCGTCGCCGGCCCGCGCCACGGCGCAGGCCGCGTTGTAGAGCGCGCTGGGGCGGTCGTAGCCGAGCTCGAACTGGCGCTCGAAGCTCTGCCGGGCCTCCTCGAGCTGCCCCGCCTGGATGCGCAGGTAGCCGAGACGCCCGTGGGCCCAGCCGTTCCTGGGATCGAGGGTCACGACCTGCTCGAGGAGCGCGCGGGCCTCCTCGCTGCGCTGCGCGTCGAGCAGGGCGCCGGCCTTCTTCGCCAGCTCCTGCCCCTTCACGCGCGCCTCCACCAGGGCCGCGCCCGCGCCGGGCTTGCCGCTGCACTCCTCGCCGCCCGAGAAGCCGGGCGAGCTCAGCACCGCGAGCGCCGCCGCGCAGGCGACGACACCCTTCGAAACACCGGGGAACATCCTCTTCTTCATGATCATGTCGAGTCTCCTTTCGAAGTCCTTGCACTCCGAATCGGTCGCGCCGAGGCCTTGCAGGGCGATCGGCGCGGTCCTCGTTCTCGCCTGCAGGTCGATGAGCGCCTCCGCGAAGAGGCGCCGATCCGCGGGATAGGTCCACACCGCCCAGGCATCGCACGAGAGTTCGGCGTAGTGGCGGATGCGGCCGCGGATCAGCCAGAAAAGGGGGTTCCACCAGGCGAGCGCCGCGGCCGGGATCTCCAGCCACGACACCCAGTGGTCTCGTCGCGCGAGGTGCGCGAGCTCGTGTGCGATCAGGGCGCGGCGCGCGCGCGGCGCATTGGCCGCCTGCGCCTGCGCGGGCCACAGGAGCCGCGGCCGGCCCAGGCACCAGATCGAGGGCGAGGCCACGCCCGCCACGACGCGCACCTCCGGCGCGCGCACGCCGAGCTGCCGCGCGACCGTGCGCACGTCCTGCACCAGCTCGCGCGGCGCGCGCGGGGAGCGGCGCACGAGCCGCTGGAACGGCAGGATGCGCCGCGCGCTGCGCCAGAGCACCAGCGCCGCACCGAGGCCCCAGGCGAGCCCGAGCGCGGGCCCGGCCCGGTCGACCAGCGCGTTCCCGCCTGCGGATGAGGACCGCGCCGCCGTGGCCGCGGGCGCG
>DASVAP010000032.1:0-61982 GCA_036376275.1 Planctomycetota bacterium
GGAGAGCGTGCCGTCGACGCCCGTGAAGGTGCCGCCCACGAAGAGCTGTGGGCCGGCGCCCGCGTCGAACACCGTCATGCAGGAGACGCCCCCCGTCCCGCCTCCGACCTGCGTCCAGGCCGAGCCGTTCCAGCGCGCGACTCCCTTCACGGAACTCGCTCCGACGAAGGTGAACGACCCGCCCGCATACAGCGCCGGTCCGCCGCCGGCGTCGTAGGTCGCCAGGGCCGTGACCGGGTCGTTCATCGTCTCGCCGAGGGACGTCCAGGCGCTTCCATCCCAGCGCGCCACGCGGTCGAGCGTGCCGGCGACCGGCGCCGGCCCGCTGCCGTCGTCGTGGAGCGCGAGGGCGCTCACCGCGGCGTCCAGACCGGGCCCGATGGCCGACCAGGCAGACCCATCCCAGCGCGCCAGCCGCCCGACGGGCACGCCGTCGACGCGATCGAAGTCCCCGCCGACGAACAGGCACGGGCCGCTGCCGAGGTCGGCCGCGGCGAGGGACAGCGCCGTGCCCCGCGAGGTGCCGCGCTCGAGCGTCCCGAGGGGCGTCCAGCCGGCCGCGCTCCAGAGCGCGAGGCTCCCGGCCGCCTGGCCGTCCACGAGCCCGAAGTCGCCGCCGACGACCAGCGCGGAGCCGAAGGAGAGCAGGGTGAACACGCGACCATTGGGTCCCGTTCCGAGCGGGCTCCAGGCCGTACCGTCCCAGCGCGCGATGCCGCGTGCCGGGACCCCGCCCACGGAGAAGAAGTCTCCGCCCGCGAAGAGCCGCGGCCCGGACCCGTCGTCGTGCACCGCGAGCGCCTGCACGGCCTGATCGAATCCGGCTCCCACGGGTTGCCAGGCGAGCCCATCCCAGCGCACGACTCCTCCCGTGGTCGCCGCGAACAGCGCCGGACCGGTGCCGTCGTCGAACACGACCAGGGCGCGCACGCCGAGGAGTCCCGCGCCGAGCGTCTGCCACGCGCTCCCGTCCCAGCGTGCCACGCTGCCCGTGAAGAAGCCGCCGGCGACGAGCGCGGGGCCGCTGCCGTCGTCGAGCACGACCAGGGACGAGCACCAGCTGTCGAGCCCCGCGAGCGCTTCCCAGCCGGAGCCGTTCCAGCGCGCGACGCCCTGGCCGTACTCGGCCTGGACCCAGGACACGACCAGGGCCGGGCCGCTGCCGTCGTCGAAGGTCACGAGCGCGTCCGGCTGGCCGCGCGAGCCGCTGGCGAGGTCCGTCCACGCGGATCCGTCGAAGAGCGCGAGGTCGTGCGCCTGCACCGGCCCTGCCGCGTCGAAGCGGCCGCCGACGACGAGCGCTGGCCCGCTGCCATCGTCGAAGGCGAGGAGCGCGTCGACCGATCCCGATTCCGCCGGGTCCTCCGCGACGCCGGCCTGGAAGCCGAAGCCCTCGGACCAGGCTGGCGTGCAGCAGGGATCCTGCTGGGTCGGAGCCGGGAGGAGGAGGGCGAGTGCGAGCATCGCGAGAGTCCCGGGGGTGGAGTGCCCCGAGGCTAGCACAGCCGGAGGGCGCAGGGGCCGGGTTCGCACCCCCGCGCACCTCACCGAGCCGACCGCGTGAGCGCGATCCTCGCGTGCGCCGGTCCCCTCGGAGCGAGCTGGGCCCGCGCCCTTGCCCTCACTGGTTGAGCGAGGGCGTGCGCAGGCGGAAGCCGTCGGGGCGCAGGGCGTGGCTCTGCTGGAGCGGGACGCTGGCGCCGCGCAGGATGCGGCCGAAGCCGAGGCGCGCGCGCAGCTCGTCGAGGGCGTGGTCGAGGCGGCGGTGGCGGTCGGCGCGGCTCTGGGCATGGACGGGCGCGGGCCCGGGCGGGCCCGTGGGCTCGGGCGCGGCGGCGGAGAAGAGCTGTCCCTGCCAGCCGGGCGCGCGCGCCAGGCCGTGGAAGGCGATCCCGATGCGCTTCAGGAGCGCGCGCTTCCTCGGCAGGGTGCGGTGGAGCGCGCGCGCGGCCTGCCACAGCTCGTCGGTGGCGTCGCTCGGGGCCAGGAGCGTGCGGCGGCGGTGGGCGGCGAGCCCCTCCGCGCTCCACGCGCCCGGGCGCGGGTTCGTGTCGACCCAGCGCACGCGCACCTCGAGCGTGCGCGCCTGGAGGCCGAGCGCGCGCAGGCGGTGCGCGCCGCGCTCGACCAGGTAGGAGAGCATCGCCTCGACGACCTCCGGGCGGCCCTCCTCGGGCTCGAAGGTCGTCTCGCGCTGGAGCGAGCGCGGCGGCACGGCCACCAGCGTCCCGTCCTCGGTCAGGGTGTGCGTCGGCTCGACCGGGGTCTCGTCGCGGCCGTGGGCGCGCTCGTGCAGCACGAGCCCGGCGCTGCCGAAGGCGGCGAAGAGCACCTCGCGCGAGAGCGCGCGCAGCTCGCGCACCTGGCCGAGGCCGAGGCGCTCGAAGGTGGCGCTCGTCGCGTGCCCGACGCCGGGCAGGTGCTCGAGCGGGAGCGTGCCGAGGAAGGCCAGCTCGTGGCCCGGCAGGACCTCGCACACGCCGCCCGGCTTGGCGAGCTTGCTCGCCAGGCGCGCGACGAGGCGGTTCGTGCCGACCCCGACCGTGAGCGGGAGGCGCGTGCGCTCCTTCACCGCGCGCTGCAGCGCGAGGGCCGCGTCGAAGGCCGCCCCGTGCAGGCGCGCGGTGCCCGTCAGGTCGAGATAGAAGTCGTCGATCGAGGCCACCTCGACCCGCGGCGTGAAGGCGAGCAGGACGCGCGTCGCCTCGTCGCGCAGGCGGTTCGCGGCCTGGGAGTCGCCGTCGCGGAAGAGCGCGCGCGGGCAGCGCCGCCGCGCCTCGCGCAGGGACATCCCCGGGCGCACGCCGTGCGCGCGCGCCTCGTAGGAGCACGACATCACCAGGTTGCGCGAGGTCGGCGGCCCGCCCACCACCACGGGCTTCCCGACGAGCTCCGGGTGCAGGGCCTGCTCGACCGAGGCCAGGAAGGCGTCGACGTCGAGGTGCAGGATGCGGCGCGTGCCGCGCGGGAGGGGCTGGTCGCGGTGGAGAGGCATACCCGAACGAAAGCCTAACCTGGATCCGCGCGGCGCCGCGAGGGGGACGGGCGGGGATGCGCTCCCGCCCGGGACCGCTAGGCTGCGGCCCCCCATGGAGCTGGTCCTCGTCCACCCCGAGATCCCGCACAACTCCGGCTGCGCGGCGCGCCTGGCGGCGGCCCTCGGGCTGCGCCTGCACCTGGTGGAGCCGCTCGGGTTCTCGCTGGAGGACCGCTACCTGAAGCGCGCCGGGCTCGACTACTGGCCGGCCGTGGAGCTGGTCGTGCACCGCGACTGGGCCGCGGCGGCGCGCGCCCTCGGCGCCGGGTCCGCGCGGCCGCTCGAGGAGCGCCTGCGGCTCTTCACGGCGCGCGGGGGCGAGTCGCTCTTCACGACCGACTTCGCGCCCGACGACCTGCTGGTCTTCGGCAGCGAGTCGCGCGGGCTCCCGCCCGAGCTGCTGGCGGCCCACCCCGGGCGCCGGGTGTACCTGCCGATCCGCCCCTGCGTGCGCAGCCTGAACCTGGCCAACACGGTGGCGGTCGCGGCCTACACCGCGCTCGTGCGCGCCGGCGTGCCCCTGCCGGACAACGCCGGGGCCTACGCGCCCGACGCGCGCGCCGACGAGGACGTGTGGCCGGCCGAGGTGGCGCGGCGAGGTCGCGACGGATGAGCGCGGGCTCCTCGGCCCAGGTGCGCAAGCCGGCTCGCGGGGATCGGCTCGAGCTCGAGCTGACCGAGATCGACGAGCGCGGGCGCACCCTGGGCCAGTGCGGGGAGTTCACGGTCGCCGTGCGCGGCGGCGTCCTGGGCGCGCGCGTGCGCGCCGAGGTCACGAAGCGCCGGCGCGCGCGCGTCGAGGCGCGCCTCGAGGCGGTGCTGCGGCCCTCGCCCGACCTGGTGCCGGCGCGCTGTCCGCACTCGGGTTCCTGCGGCGGCTGCAGCTTCCAGGAGCTCGCCTACCCGGCCCAGCTCGCCGCCAAGCAGCGCCTGCTGGCGCGCGTGCTGGCGCCGCTGGGCGCGCCGATCGAGCCGATCCTGGCCTGCGCGCGGCCCTGGAACTACCGCAACAAGATGGACTTCACCTTCGGCAGCGCGCGCTGGATCGAGCCCGGCGAGCCGGAGGGGGTCGAGGCGGGCTTCGCGCTCGGGCTGCACGCGCGCGGGCACTTCCACAAGGTGCTCGACCTCGCGGCCTGCGAGATCGCCTTCGCGGAGGCGGTGCCGATCCTGGCCACGGTGCGCGCGCTGGCGCGCGCCGCGGACCTCGCGCCCTGGGACGTGCGCACGCGCAGCGGCCTGCTCAAGCACCTGGTGCTGCGCCGCAGCTGGGCCAGCGGGGAGATCCTGGCGGACCTCGTCACGAGCGCGGAGGCGCCCGAGCAGGTCGAGCCGCTGGCGGCCGAGCTGTGCGCGCGCCATCCCGAGCTCAGCACGCTGGTGCAGCACGTCAATCCGGGCGTCGCGCTGGTGGCGAGCGGCTCGCTCGCGCGCGTCTTCCGCGGCACGGGCGAGATCGAGGAGCGCCTGGGGGGGCTCGCCTTCGCGATCTCGGCCACGAGCTTCTTCCAGACGAACACGCCGCAGGCCGAGCGCCTGCTGGCGCTGGTGGTGGCGGCGGCCGCGCCGCGGCCGGGCGAGACGGTCTTCGACCTGTACTGCGGCTGCGGCGTGTTCGCCCTGGCCCTGGCGCGCGCCGCCGGTCCCGAGCGCGTGGTCGGCTTCGAGCTGGTGGAGTCGGCCGTGGCCGACGCGCGTGCGAACGCGCACCGCAACGGCCTGGAGGGCGTGCGCTTCGTGGCCGGCGACCTGGCGCACACGCTGCTGCCGGAGGAGCTGGCCCTGCGCGGCCTCGGACGCCCGGAGGTGTGCGTGGTCGACCCGCCGCGCGCCGGCCTGCACGCGCGCGTGCTCGCGGCCCTGCGCCAGCTCGAGCCGCGGCGCATCGTGTACGTCTCCTGCCAGCCGGCGGCCGCGGTCCAGGACGTGGGCGGGTTGCTGGCCTCGGGCTACCGGATCGAGCGCGTCCAGCCGCTCGATCTCTTCCCGCACACGCCGCACGTCGAGAGCGTCTTCGTCCTGGCGCGCGAGCTATCTTCCCCACCCGCGTGAGCCCGCGCATCCCCGCCGTCACCGCCGTCGTCTGCAACTACAACGGCGAGCGCTACCTCGAGGAGTGCCTGCGCTCGGTGCTGGCGCAGCGGCCCGACGAGGTGCTGGTGGTCGACGACGCCTCGACCGACGGCAGCGTGGCGCTCGTGCGCGCGCGCTTCCCCGCGGTCACGCTGCACGTCCTGGAGCGCAACCGCGGCCCCTGCGCGGCGCGCAACGCCGGCATGCGTGCCGCGCGGCACCGCTGGATCCTGGCGGTCGACAACGACGCCGTGCTGGAGCCGGACGTGCTGGCGCGCCTGCGCGCCGCGCTCGAGGCGCACCCCGAGGCCTGCCTGGCGCAGCCGCGCAGCGTGCACTTCGACGAGCCCACGCGCGTCCACTACGACGGCGGCGGCTTCCACTACCTGGGACTGATCGCGCTGCGCAACTTCCACGTGCCCCTGGCCGAGGCCGAGGGCCACGGCGTGCTCCCGGCCGACGCGCTGATCGGGATCTGCGCGCTGCTCGACCGCGACGTGGTGCTGGCGCGCGGCGGCTACGACGAGGAGCTCTTCTACCTGGCCGAGGATCTGGACCTCTCGCTGCGCCTGCGCCTGGCGGGCGAGCGGCTGCTCTCGGTCGAGGAGGCGCTCGTGCGCCACCGCGGCGGGACCGCCGGGCTCTCCTTCCGCGGCGGCAGCTACCCGAGGAAGCGCGTCTTCCTGCACGCGCGCAACCGGCGCGTGATCCTGGTCAAGAACCTGCGCTGGCGCACGCTGCTCCTCGCGCTGCCGGCCTTCGCGCTGTACGAGCTCGTGTGGGTGCTCTTCGCCCTGCGGCGCGGTGAGCTCGGCGCCCAGCTCGCCGGACGCCTGGCCTTCCTGCGCGGGCTGCCGCGCACGCTGCGCGCGCGCGCGGCCGTGCAGGCCCAGCGCCGCCTGGCCGACCGCGAGCTCCTGGTCGGGGGACCGCTGGTGCTCTCGCCCTCGCTCGTGGCGCGCCCGCTCGCGCGGGGGCTCGCGCGCGCCCTGGACCGCTGCCTGCGTGGCTGGTGGTGGCTGGTGCGGCCCCTGGCCGGTTGATCGCGCGCGCCCGCAGGCGACACTGTCCGCCCCCGATGCGCGTCCTCCTGCTGGTGCACGACTTCCTGCCGGCCCACCCGAGCGGGACCGAGGTGTACACGGGCGCGCTGGCGCTGCGCCTGGCGGAGCGCGGGCACGAGGTGCAGCTCTTCGCGACCGAGAAGGACATCGCCCGGCCGCACCTGGCCCGGACGCGCCGCACCTGGCGCGGCCTGGTGGTGCACGAGCTGGTCAACAACCTCTTCTACGACGACTTCCGCGAGACCTGGGACTACCCGCCGGCCGAGCGCGCCTTCGAGGAGGTGCTGGCGGAGTTCCGCCCGGACGTGGTGCACGTGATGCACCTCCTGTACCTCTCGGTCGGCTGCGCCGAGGCCGCGGCGCGGCGCGGGATCCCGGTCTTCTTCACGCTGCACGACTTCTGGCTGCAGTGCGCGCGCTTCGGCCAGCGCATCCACGCCGACGGCGCCGTGTGCCACGTGATCGACCACGCGCGCTGCGGGACGTGCCTGGCGCGCCTCCCCTTCGCGCAGACCCCGCTCGCGCGCCGGGCCGCACGCGTGATCGCGGGGGTCAAGCGTGCCAGCGGGCTCGACCTGGGGGCGCTGGCGCGCCGCGCGGGCGAGCGCGTGCGGCGGGGCGCCGCCGCCGAGCCGCCCGTCGAGCGCGAGCAGGCGCTGGCGGTGGCGGCCCGGGAGCGCGACGACGCGCTGCGCGCGCGCCTCGCCCCGGTGGTCGAGCGCTTCCTCGCGCCCAGCCGCTTCCTGCGGGAGCGCTTCCTCGAGTGGGGGCTCCCGGCCGAGCGCCTCGAGCACCTGGGTTACGGTCACGAGCTGGAGGCCTTCCGCGCCACCCCGCGCGCGCCGCGCGTGCCCGGCGCCCCGCTGCGCGTCGCCTTCCTGGGCACGCTCGCGCCGCACAAGGCTCCGCACCTCGTGCTGGAGGCCTGGGCCCGGCTCCCGCGCGAGCTGGCGGCGCGCGCGACGCTCACGCTGTTCGGGCCGAAGCACCACAACCCCGAGTACGTGGCGCGGCTCGAGGCCCGCGCGGCGGAGGTCGGCGCGCGCCTGCCGGGCGCCCTGGCCCACGACCAGGTGCCGGCCGCGCTGTCGGCCACCGACCTCGTCGTCGTGCCGAGCGTGTGGTACGAGAACTCGCCGCTGGTGATCCACGAGGCGCGCGCGGCGCACGTGGCCGTGCTGGTCTCGGACCTGGGCGGCATGGCCGAGCTGGTGGAGCCCGGCCGGCAGGGCTGGCGCTTCCGCGCCGGCGACGCCGAGGACCTCGCGCGCGCGCTGGCCGAGGTGCTGCGTGCTCCGGAGCGGCTCGACGGGCTCGACTTCGAGCCGCCGCCCAAGGACATGCGCACCCACGCGGAGGAGCTCGAGCAGCGCTACGCCGCGGCCCTCGCGCGGCGGAGGGCGCGCGCGTGAAGGTCCTGCTGGCGGTCCACGGTTATCCGCCGGAGCTCGTCGGCGGCACGGAGAGCACCGTGCGGGCGCTGGCTCACGGCCTGGCGCGCGCCGGGCACGAGGTCGTGATCGTGTGCGGCACGCTGCAGCACGAGCAGGGCTTCCGGCGCAGCCTCGAGCACGACGAGGCCGACGGCCGTCGCCTGCGCGTGCACAAGATCCATCGCGCGGACCTCTACTTCGATCACTGGCAGAAGAGCGCCTCGGCCCGCGCCGCCCGTGCCTTCCAGGACATCCTGCGCGAGGAACGTCCCGACCTCGTGCACGTGCACCACTGGATCCGCCTCTCGCGCGATCTCGTGCATCGCGCGGCACAGGAGGGCATCCCGGCCGTGGTCACGCTGCACGACCTGTGGACGACGTGCCTGGTGACCTTCCGGGTGCGCCCGGAGTCGGGCGCCTTCTGCCACGAGAAGCTGTCGCCCTCGCCCTGCATCCGCTGCGCGGCCCAGGTCCCGCCGCGCACGCCCTGGCGCGGATTCGAGGAGCAGGGCATCGCCCTGCTCGAGCGCCGTACCGACCTCGCGCGCGAGCTGGAGCTGGCGCGCGCCGTCCTGGCGCCGACGCGCGCCCACGCCGAGGCGGTGACGCGCTACCTCGGGCTCGCGCCGGAGCGCCTGAGCTTGCGCGTCTTGCCCCACGGCCGCGACCTCGGCCTCGCCGCGCGCGCGCCGCTCGCCCCGCCGGCGCGCCACGGACGCCTCGAGCTCGGCGCCTGGGGCCACCTCTACCGCCTCAAGGGTGCCGACCACGTGCTGCGCGCCCTGGCGCGCCTCCCGGCCGGGCGCGCGCGCCTGCACCTCGCGGGCGGCGAGCCCGAGCCGGCCTTCGCGGCCGAGGTGCACGCGCTCGCGCGCGGGCTCGACGTGCGCTTCCACGGCCCCTACGAGGTCGCGGCGCTCGGCGCGCACCCGGTGACGGCCGTGCACGCCTTCGTCAGCGGCACGCTGGCGCACGAGTCCTGGGGGCTGGTCCTGGACGAGGCCGTGGCCCTCGGGCTGCCGCTGGTCCTGCCGCGCGCCGGGGCCTACGCCGAGCGCCTGCGCGAGGGCCAGGGCGCGCTGTTCTACGCCCCGGGCGACGAGGAGGAGCTGGCCGCGGTCCTCGCGCGCCTCGCCGACGAGCCCGGGCTGTGGGAGGCGCTGCGCGCGCGCCTGCCGGCGCCGGGCGCGTTCGTCCCGAGCGTGGCCGAGCACGTGCGCGCGCACCTCGCCGTCTACGAGCAGGCGCTGCGCGCCGGCGCGCCGCCGGGCGTGCGGCCGGTGCCCGAGCGCGAGCGCCTGTGGCAGGCCGCCGAGGACGCCTGGGGCACGGCCCTGCCGCGCCACACGGGCGAGGAGCTGGGCTTCGCGTGAAGATCGTTGTGGCCCTGCACGACTACCTGCCGCGCCACACCGGCGGCTCGGAGATCCACGCGCACCAGACGGCGCGCGAGCTGGCGCGGCGCGGGCACGACGTGACCGCGCTCTTCACCGAGCGCGACCTCGCCGCGCGCGAGGGCGAGGTGCGCGCGGGCCGGCTCGACGGCGTCGCGACGCGCGAGGTCGTGCACCAGCGCGAGTACCAGGACGTGCGCGAGAGCTTCGAGGAGGAGCGCTCGCTGGCGCTGTTCCAGGCCGAGCTGGCGCGCCTGCGGCCGGAGGTCGTGCACTTCCACCACCTGGCCCTGTGGGGCTCGCGCTGCATCCCGGCCGCGAAGGCGAGCGGCGCGCGCGTGGTCGTGACGCTGCACGACTTCCATCTCCTGTGCGACGTCAGCACGCTGCTGCGACCCGACGGCGAGCTGTGCACCGCCGGTCCGCGCGGCGAGTGCAGCGCCTGCCTGCGGCGTCACCCGCTGCTCCCCGAGCGCTGGGGCGGCCGCGCGCCCGAGGCGGCCTGGGCGGCGGCGGCCCGGGCGCGCTTCGAGCGCCACCGCGCGGACCTGGGCGCGGCCGACGTGGTGCTCGCGCCCTCGCGCTTCCTGGCCGGGATCTTCGAATCGGCAGGCTTCCGGCCGCCGGGCTCGATCCAGCTGCTGAAGGCCGGCTATCCGGGGCCGGTGCTGCCGCCGCGCCGGCGCGATCCGGGGCGGCCGCTGCGGGTGGGCTACGTGGGGGGCATCTACTTCTCCAAGGGCGTCCACGTGCTCGTGGAGGCCTTCCGGCAGCTCACCGGAGAGGCCGTCGAGCTCGAGCTGCACGGGCACCTCGACTGGTTCCCGGAGTACGTGGCCGGCCTGCGCCGGGCCGCCGCGGGCGCGCGCGTGCGCTTCGCCGGGCCCTTCGAGCCGAGCCGCATCGACGAGGTCCTGGGGCGGCTGGATCTTCTCGTCGTGCCCTCGGTCTGGTACGAGAACATGCCCATCACGATCCACGAAGCTCACCGGCACGGTCTCCCAGTCGTCGTCACCGCCTTGGGGGGGATGGCCGAGGCGGTGGAGCACGGCGTCACGGGTCTCACCTTCCCGCGCGGCGATCCCGTCGCCCTGGCGGAGGCGATCCGCCGGCTCGCGCGCGACGCCGCGCTCTACGACCGCCTGGCAGCCAGTCGCCCCCGCGTCCCGACCCTCGAGGAGATCGTCGAGCGGCTCGAGCGCGTGTATGCGGGCCAGCCTTGAACTCCGGGACCTCCTGTGTTGCGAGTCACCTACCGCGGCGCGAAGCGCATCGTCGTCTTCGTGGTGGGGGCGACGATCTGCCTCTTCGGGGCGCTGCTGCTCGTGCTCCCGGGGCCGGGGCTCCTGGTCCTGTTCCTCGGGCTCACCCTGCTGGCGAGCGAGTTCGTGTGGGCGCGCCTGTGGCTGCGGCGGCTGCGCGTGGGCGCGCGGCGCGCCGGACGGCGCGTGCGACGCTGGCCCGGGCGCCGCAAGGTTCCTCCGTCACCACCCCCTGCCTAGGCGAGACCCCATGCTGAAGCGGCTCCTGCCCCGCGAGGTCGAGTTCTTCACCTACTTCGAGACGCACGCCGCACGGACGGCCGCCTGCGCCAAGGAGTTCCAGGCCCTGACGCGCGACGAGGATCGCCTGGTCCTGGCGGTCAAGCGCATCAAGGAGCTCGAGCACGAGGCCGACGAGAACGTGCGCCAGTGCCTGGAGCAGCTCCACCGCACGTTCCTGACGCCCTTCGACCGGCACGACATCCACACCCTGATCA
This sequence comes from Planctomycetota bacterium, assembly GCA_036376275.1. Lineage (GTDB taxonomy): Bacteria > Planctomycetota > UBA1135 > UBA1135 > JABFRZ01. The sequence continues at coordinate 10,761 of DASVAP010000032.1, forward strand.
CGGCCCTCGACGACGTGGTGGACCTGATCGACGGGACGGCGCGCAAGATCAACCTCTACGAGGTGCGCGGCATGCCGCGCAACCTGCAGGACACGGCCGACGTCCTGGTGCGCGCGACCGAGCTGATCGAGCAGGCCCTGCGCGGGCTGCGCAAGATCGGCGACGGGGCCGAGATCCTGCGCTGCTGCGTCGAGATCAAGCGCTGCGAGACGGACGCCGACGCGATCCACGCCGACGCCGTCGCGCGGCTCTTCAAGGAGGAGCGCGACCCCCTGGCGGTCATCAAGTGGCGCGACATCTTCGAGGGCGTCGAGAGCGCCACCGACGCCTGCGAGGACGTGGCCAACGTCGTCGAGGGCATCGTCCTCGAGCACGTCTAGCGCAGCGGAGGCACGATGGATCCGTTCTGGGTGGCGGTGCTGGTGGTCGTGTTCGCGCTCGTCTTCGACGTCTCGAACGGGTGGAACGACTCCGCCAACGCGATCGCCACGGTGGTCTCGACGCGCGTGCTCCGTCCGGGGCCGGCCGTGCTGATGGGGGCCTCGATGAACTTCCTCGGGGCGCTGTTCAGCTCCGAGGTGGCCAAGACGGTCGGGCGCGACATCGCCGACCCGAGCCTGCTCGTGCCGGCCACCTTCCTGGCGGCGGTGCTGATCGCCCCGGCCTGGATCGCCCTGTGCACCTGGAAGGGGCTGCCGATCAGCTGCTCGCACTCCCTGATGGGGGGGCTGATCGGCGCCGTGCTGGCCACGACGGGGCCGGATGGCCTCAAGGCCGCGGGGGTCAAGAAGATCGTCTTCGGGGTCTTCGCCTCGCCGCTGATCGGCTTCACCCTCGGGCTGCTGCTGATCGTGCTCCTCTACTGGCTGATCTTCCTGCTCGGGCGCGTGACGCGCGTCCGTCCGGCCGGGGCGGGACGCGCCTTCGGGGTCCTGCAGCTCCTGTCGGCGGCCGGGATGGCCTTCAGCCACGGCACGGGGGACGCCCAGAAGGCGATGGGCATCATCTCCGGAGCGCTGATCTCGACCGGCTACCTGACGCTGGGGGCCGACGGACACATGCCGATCCCGATCTGGGTACGCCTGGCCTGCGCGGCGGCCATGGCCTTCGGGACCGCCTGGGGCGGCTGGCGCGTGATCCGCACCCTCGGGATGCGGCTCGCGCACCTGCGCCCGTTGCACGGCTTCGCGGCCGAGACGGCGGCGGCGACGACGATCCTGGTGAACACCCTGACCGGCGTGCCGATCAGCACGACCCACACGATCACCGGCGCGATCATCGGCGTCGGCTCGGCGCGCGGCTTCCGGGCCGTCAAGTGGGGCGTCGGGGGCAAGATCGTCTTCGCCTGGTTCGTGACCTTCCCGGTCTGCATCGGAGGCGGCTACCTGCTGTTCGAGGCCCTGGCGGGCCTCGGCTCGGCCGGCCGGCTGGTGCCTGGGCAGTGACCCGCGGGGCTGCTAGGATCGCCCGGCCCCGATGAGCGACTGGCGCATCCACCGCCGCGAGGAGCATTGCTCGCGCTGCGCCCGGCCCTTCGTGGAGGGCGAGCCGATCTTCTCCCTGCTCACGGTCGAGCCCGAGCGCCTGCGGCGTGAGGACGCCTGCCCGGCCTGCTTCGGGCCCGAGCCGGCCGAGCGCAGCGGCGAGCGGCTCTTCTGGCGCACCCGCCACACCCTCGACCGCAAGCAGCGCTTCGCGGTCGACTTCGAGGCCATCGAGGAGCTCTTCCTGGCCCTCGAGGGGCACGCCGAAGGACGCCCGGCCGAGCTCCGTTACCTCTTGTCCCTGCTCCTCTTGCGGAAGAAGCGCCTGAAGCTGGTCGGGGTGCGCCGGCACGCCTCCGGGGAGACCCTCTGCCTGCGCCGTCCGCGGCGCCAGGAGGAGTTCGAGGTGCAGGTCTTCGAGCTGGACTCCGAGCGCGCCCTGGCCCTGAAGTCCGAGCTCGCGCGGGTCTTCGAGGGGGCCGGGATCGAGAGCCTCGGCCGCGACGACCCGGGCCCGCAGCCGAGTGGCACCGGGGTGGCGGACGGCGGCACCACCCTTCCGGGCTCCTGAGCCCGCTCCGCGCCCCCGCGCGGGGAGCGCGGTGCGCCTCGCGCAGGCCGGGACCGCCGAGCGGGAGCGGCGGAAAGGCCCGAATTCTCCGGGGATTCCTGGGCCTTCGTGGATCGTGCGCCCGGCGGGCGGGGGCCGCGCTCTGGATTTCCCCACTTGCCTGTCGCCATCCGTGAGGAGGCACCTATACTCACGCGCGACCAGCCAGGTGGCGCAAAGTGGCACTAAGGAGAAGCGAGACACGACGGTGGATCGGGGGTGGAGGCGGTGTTCACCGGTGACTCCATCCACACGCTCGACCCGAAGCACCGCGTCTTCGTGCCGAAGCGCTTCCAGGACGAGCTCGCGCGCGACGCGAACGGCCAGCAGATCGCCGTCCTGACGCGTGGCTTCGAGGGCTGCCTGTTCCTCTTCTCGAAGCCCGGCTTCGCGCGCGTGCTGGAGCGCATGACGACGCAGCCCTTCGGCGGCGAGCAGCTGCGCACGATGCAGCGCCTGTTCTTCTCGAACGTGCACGAGACGCCGCTCGACTCCTCGGGCCGCGTGCTCCTGCCGGAGAAGCTGCGCAAGTACGCCAGCATCGACAAGGAGGTCGTGATGGTCGGCGTGGCCGACCGGGCCGAGGTCTGGGACCGGGCCCGCTGGGAGCGCTTCCAGGCCGAGAAGGACGACGATTTCGATGGCCTCGACGTCGTCCTCGTCGGTGGCGGCGGACCGAACGGCCCTCCCCCGAACGGTGGAGGGCCCGCGCGATGATCGCGACCGGGGGGAGCATGGCCCACGATCCTGCCCAGCGCGTGCACGTCCCCGTCCTCCTGGGCGAGGTGCTCCAGGCCCTGCGCGGCGAGCAGGACCCGCGCGAGCTCGAGGGCTGGATCGTCGACGGCACCGTGGGCGCCGGCGGGCACGCGCGCGCGCTGCTCGAGGCCTTCCCGCGCGTGCGCCTGTTCGGCGCCGACCAGGACCCCGCCGCGCTGGCCCATGCGCGCGCGAACCTGGCCGACCTCGGGGAGCGGGTCGTGCTGGTCGAGGCGCGCCTCTCGCGGCTCTTCCCGCGCCTGGCCGCGGCCGGCGTCGGTCCGGTGGTGGGCTTCCTGCTCGATCTCGGCGCGAACTCGCTGCACTTCGACCAGCCGGCGCGTGGCTTCAGCTTGCAGGCCGACGGGCCGCTCGACATGCGCATGGACCCGGAGCGCTCGCGCACCGCGGCCGACATCGTCAACCGCTGGGACGAGGAGGATCTCGCCGACCTCTTCTTCTACGAGGGCGACGAGCGCAACTCGCGCGCGATCGCCCACGCCATCGTCGAGTCGCGCATGCGCGCGCCCTTCACGCGCACGCTGGCCCTGGCGGACCTGATCGCGCGCTGCCAGGGCGGCGGGCGCGGGCGCATCCATCCCGCCACGCGCTGCTTCCAGGCCCTGCGCCGCGCGGTGAACGAGGAGGGCGAGGAGCTGCGCCACGGCCTGATCCTGGCCGAGCGCGTGCTGGCCGCGGGCGGCCGGCTCGCGGTGATCACCTTCCATTCCTTGGAGGACGGCTTCGTCCGCAAGGTCCTTCAGGAGCGCGCCCGGGACGGCCACTGGCAGCTCGCCAGCAAGAAGCCCCTTGGACCGGGGGCGGCCGAGCGCCGGGCCAATCCCCGGGCGCGCTCTGCTCTCCTGCGCACGGCCGAGCGCCTGCGGCCGGCGCTCGCGCCGCGCGGCGAGAGCTTCCCGGGCGAGCGCGGCGACGAGCCGCGCGGGGGCAAGGCGTGAAGCGCGCCTGGCTGGGCTGGGGGGCGGGCGTGGCCGTGCTCGTCGTGGGCATCCTGACGGCCGGCCTCGCCGCCGAGAACCGCGCGCGCGGTGACGAGCTCGATCGCCTGCAGCGCTGGTGCGAGGCCCAGGCGCGCCGCAACGAGCTGGCGCGCCTCGCGCTCCAGCGCCGCGAGGCCGCGCTCCTGGCCCCGCGCGAAGCCGAGCCCGTGGAGGCGCGCCCGTGAGCCCGCACGAGGCCCTGATCTCCGCCTCCGGCCTGCGCCCGATGAGCGCCTTCGTCGTGGTCGGCGCGGTGGTGCTGGCGGTGGCGGTGTGGGTCGTGCGCCTGGCGGCCGGCGACGCGCACCAGCCCGAGCGCCTGCGCAGCGAGCGCGGGCCGCTGCCGGCCTACCGGCTGGTCGCGCAAGACGGCGAGGAGCTGGCGCGCTTCGCGCCGCGCTTCGACCTCGAGCTCTCGCCGCGCAGCCTGTGGCAGGCCCACACCCCGCGTCGCATGGCCGAGGCCATCGCGCGCGTGCTGGGCGGCCGGCCGGGGCCCGACGAGCTCCTGGCGGCCATGCTGCCGGACGCGGACGCCCAGGGCTGGATCCGGGTCGAGGCCTGGAGCCTGGTCCCGCGCCAGGCGCAGCACCTGCACGATTGGATCGAGGACGGCGCCGGCAGCGGCGCGGGGCGTCTCGAGGGCCTGCGCCTGGTGCGCTCCGGCGAGCGCCAGTTCCAGCTCGAGTGGCGGCCCGAGACGCTGCTCTCGGAGGAGCTGCGCAGCGCCCACGGCGTGCCGCCGGCCTGGCGCTGGGCGCGCCGCATCGCCGACGGGATCCACCTGGCGCTGCACGAGGTCCCGCTGGGCTCGCTGCTGGTCCCGGAGGCCGAGGCGATGCGCGCGCGCGAGGAGATCTGGCGCGCGCTCCTGCCGACGGCCTTCGCGCGCCCGCTGCGCGGCATCCCGCCGGAGCACGTGCTCGCCCTGCGCGAGGAGCTCGAGGCCCAGGGCGTCGCGGCCTGGCAGATGCGCGTCGCCTACGCGCGCGATCGCGTGTACCCGTCCGGCGAGCACGAGCTCTTCGGGAGCTGGGGCTACGTCGTGCCCGAGGCGGCCGAGCCCTCGCCGCGCGCGGGACTGGAGCGCGTCGCGGCGCGCCTGCTGTCCGATCCGCGCTTCGAGACCCTGGAGCGGCGCGGCGAGCTCTACCGCTGGATCGACGACCGTCCGGTGCGCGGCCAGCGTGCCCACCGCTACCTCGACTACGTGCCGGCCACTCCGGCGCCGGTGGTCGAGAGCACGCTCGACCTCGGCCTGCAACGCTTCCTCGGGACCGAGCTGGCGGCCCTGCGCGACGAGCACCGCGCCGCCGTGGCGATGGGCATCGTGCTCGACGTCGCGAGCGGCGCGATCCTGGCCATCGACTCGGCCGAGGCGTACCCGATCCAGCCCTTCGCGCCCGTCTACCACACCTTCACCACGGGCTCGACCTTCAAGGTCCTGACCATGGCGGTGGCGCTCGAGGAGGGCGTGGTCACGCCCGGCACCCGGCTCGACGTCGGCCACGGCGAGTACCGCGTGCACTACCCCGACGGCCGCGCCAGCGGGCGCGTGATCAAGGAGGCCGAGGGCGCCCTGACCGGCACGCAATCGGCGGAGCGCTTCTTCGCTTACTCGGTCAACGCGGCCCTGGCCCAGATCGGGCTGGCCGTCGAGGACGAGCGCTTCCACGATTACCTGGTGCGCCTGGGCTACGGGCGCCCGCCGGGCTCGGACCTCGGGCCCGAGCGCGCCGGCAACCTTCCGCCGCCGCCCTGGTCCTACGCCTACACGCACGCCTCGCTCGGCTTCGGGCACGAGTTCTCGACCACGCTGTGGCGCCACGCCGAGGCGCTGGCCACGGTGCTGCGCGGCGGCGAGCACCGGCCGCTCGAGCTCGTCGCGGCGGTCTCCCAGGCCGGCGCGCGCACGCCCCTGGAGCCCGCGGCGGGCACGCGCGTCTTCTCGCCGCGGACCTGCGAGCAGGTGCGCGACATGATGCGCCTCGGCGCGCGCGAGGGGACGGGACGCGAGGTCCGCGCCACTTTCGTGCGCACCCTGGAGCGGGCCCTGGGGCGCGCGCCGGAGGAGGGCAGCTACGACCTCGGCACGAAGACCGGCACGGCCCAGAAAGTGCCCAGCGAGCAGTGCGTGCACGTCGAGCTGGCCGAGCGGGCGCGCTGGGAAGCGGCCGGCCTGCCGGCCACGCGCGCGCGCGTCGAGGCGCTGCGGCATATCGAAAAGCCCCATGGGCGTTGCTACACCAGCTCGATCTGCGCCTTCGGTCGGGCGCCCCAAAGCGAACGCGAGCTCATGGTCCTCATCGTGGTCGACGAACCGCGCGGCAAGGTCCACTTCGGCAGCCAGGTTGCCGGGCCGACAGCCGAGCGCGTGCTGGCCGAGGCGCTCGGGCTGACGCGCGGCGGAGCGTCGCCGAGCCACGAGGTCGCGCCGGGCTTCGGGGCCACGACCCTGGCGCTGCGCCCGGGCTCCGCCACGCCCTGGGGAGGTGCGCGATGAAGCTCGGCGAGCTGGTCGGGACGCTGGGCGGCACGCTGCTCGGCGGCGGCTCGGAGATCGAGATCGCCGACGTCCAGCTCGACAGCCGCAGCGCCGCGCCCAGCGCGCTCTTCGCGGCCCTGCCGGGGACGCGCCGCGACGGCGCGGCCCACGCGATCGATGCCGTGCAGCGCGGCGCGGCCGCGGTGCTGGCGCCGCGCGCCTTCGCCTTCGACCCGGGCGTGCCGCTGTGGCTCCACCCGGAGGCGCGCCGCGTGGCCGGGCTGGCGGCCGCGCGCGTGCACGGCCAGGCGGCCGCCGGGCAGCGTGTGCTGGGCGTCACCGGCACGAACGGCAAGAGCACCGTGGTGCACCTCGCCGGGCAGCTCCTCGAGCGCGCCGGCCACCGTCCGGCCGTGCTGGGCACGGTCGAGTACCGCCTGTGGGGCCGCGCGCCGCGCGCCTCCACGCACACCACGCCCGACGCGCCCGAGCTGGCGCGCCTGGCACGCGCCAACCTGGCCGCGGGCGGCGACGCGATCGCGCTCGAGGTCAGCTCCCACGCCCTCGACCAGGAGCGCCTGGCGGGCTTCGCGCTCGACGTGGCGATCTTCACCAACCTCGGGCGCGATCACCTCGACTACCACTCCGACCTCGAGGCCTACGCGCGCGCCAAGGAGCGCATCTTCGAGCACGTCAAGGCCGGCGGCGCGGCCGTGATCAACGCCGACGACGCCGCCGGCGCACGCATGCGCCGCGCGGCCGAGCGCGCCGGTGCGCGCGTGTTCACGTACGGGACCAGGTCCCATGCAGACCTGAGTGCGACCCTCGACGCCGCCAGCCCGGCAGGGACAACCATGTTCCTGGAAGGGATGGGGATCCCACGGACCGGGTTATTTCTTCCCCTGGTGGGCCGGCACAACGTCGAGAACGCACTGGCGGCCCTGGCCGCCGTCCTTTTCCTGGGGGCGAGCCCGGCGGCGCAGGTCGCCGGGCTCGCCTCGCTCACGGCGCCGCGCGGGCGCCTGGAGCCGGTCGACACCGGCGCGCGCGACCTGCGCGTGTTCGTGGACTACGCGCACACGCCCGATGCGCTCGAGCGCGTGCTCGGCACGCTGCGCGAGCTGCTGCCGGCTCCGGAGGCGCGCCTGGTCTGCGTCTTCGGCTGCGGCGGCAACCGCGACCGCTCGAAGCGCGCGCCCATGGGCGCCGCCGTGGCGCGCCACGCGGACCTGGCCTGGGTCACGAGCGACAACCCGCGCGACGAGGAGCCGCTCGCCATCATCGAGGACGTCTTGCCCGGGCTCGCCGCCGGCCGCGCCGCCGTGCGCGTCGAGCCCGACCGCCGCAAGGCCATCGCGCGCGCCCTGGCGGAGGCGCACGCGGGTGACATCGTGCTGATCGCCGGAAAAGGACACGAGGCATGGCAACAGTTGCGGGACACCCGGGTGCCCTTCGAGGACCGGCGCGTCGTCCTGGAAGCGCTGCGCTAGCGGGCCGCTTCACGCTCGGCGACGCGCTCGACGCGAGCGGCGCGCGCCACGTGGCCGGCGATCCCGCGCGCGCGCTCACGGGCGTCTCGACGGACACGCGCACGCTCGCGCCGGACCAGCTCTTCGTGGCGCTCTCGGGCCCGAACTTCGACGGCAACCGCTTCGCGCCGGCGGCCGCCGCGGCCGGGGCCGGCGCGCTGCTCCTGGCGCGCCTGCCCGAGGGCTGGACCCCGCCGGCCGGCCTGGGGCTGCTCGTGCATCCCGATCCGCGCCGCGCGCTGGGGGATCTGGGCGCCTGGTACCGCTCGACGCTGTCGGCCACGGTCGTGGGCGTGACCGGCTCCAGCGGCAAGACCACCACCAAGAACATCCTGCACGCGCTGTGCGCGCCGCACCACGCGGTCGTGTCGTCGCCGAGCTCGTTCAACAACGACATCGGCGTCCCGCTGACGCTGCTCTCGGCCCCGGCCGAGAGCGAGGTCCTGGTGGTCGAGATCGGCACGAACCACCCGGGCGAGATCGCGGCCCTGTGTCGCATCGCGCGCCCGACCCTGGGCGTGATCACCAACGTGGGCGCCTCGCACCTGGAGGGCCTGGGCTCGGTCGCGGGCGTGGCCGAGGAGAAGGGTGCGCTGGCCGCGGCCCTGCCGCGCGAGGGCCTGTGCGTGCTGGCCGCCGGCGGGCGCTTCCGCGGCGTGCTGGCGGCGCGCACCGGCGCGCGCGTCCTGACCCACAGCGTCGAGGGCCAGGGCGACGCGCGCGGCGACCTGGACGCGAGCGGGCTCCTGTTCCACCCGGGCGGCACGACCTTCCGGCTCAGCGGGCTCGGGCTGGAGGGGCACGAGGTCACCTCGCCGCTGCTCGGCACGCACAACGTCGAAAACCTGCTGGCGGCCCTGTGCGCGGCGCACGGCCTCGGGCTGGCCCTGCCCGACGTCCTGCCGGCCGTCTCGGACCTGCGCCCGGCGCGCTCGCGCATGGAGCGGCGCGACCTGGCCGGCCTGACGCTCTTCGACGACTGCTACAACGCCAATCCCCAGTCGGCGCGCGCCGCGGCGCGCTGCCTGGCCGGCATGCACGGGCACCGCCGGCGCGTGCTGGTGCTGGGCGACATGCTCGAGCTCGGCGAGCGCTCGGCCGAGCTGCACCACGAGCTGGGCCTCGAGCTGGGCCGCGGCGCGCAGGACCTCGACGCGCTCGTGCTGGTGGGCACGCTGGTCAAGGCCACCGCCGCCGGCGCGCTCGAGGCGGGCTTCCGGCCCGAGGCCCTGACGCACCTCGCCAGCACCGAGGAGGCCGCCCACGCGATCGTCGAGCTCGTCGGTCCCGGCGACGTCGTGCTGGTCAAGGCCAGCCGCGGGATGGCGCTCGAGCGCGTGGTCGGCGCCCTCGAGGCGCGCTTCGCCCCCCCGACCGCGGCGCGAGCCTGAAGCGAGAGGCGATGCTCTACGAGCTGCTCCACGAACGGGCGGACCTGCGCCTCTTCGGGTACATCTCGTTCCGCATGGCCATGGCGGCCCTGACCGCCTTCGTGCTGGCGCTGTGGTGGGGCGCGCGCATGATCGCCTGGCTGCGCGCGAACCGCGTGCGCGAGGACGTGGCCAAGGCCCCGCACGAGGAGCTGGTGAAGCTCGCCACCAAGGCCGGCAAGGGCGAGGTCCCGACCATGGGCGGGAGCTTCCTGGTGGCGGCCCTGATCGCCTCGACGCTGCTTTGGGCGCGGCTCGACAACCTGCAAGTCGTGCTGGCGGTCCTGCTCGTCGCCGCCCTCGCGGCGGTCGGCTTCGTTGACGACTACAAGAAGCTCGCCTTCCCGAACTGCAAGGGGCTCTCCTCGCGCGCCAAGATGGTCGGGCTCTCGTCGGCCACCCTGGCGGCGCTCCTGATCCTGTGCTGGCACGCCAAGGCCACCGGGCGCGCCTCGCTGCTCGACCTCTACGCGCCCGTGCTCAAGGACGCGGTCGTGCCGCTGGCGGCCTGGGGCGCCCTGGGCGTGGGCCTGTTCCTGGCCTTCGAGTGGCTCGTGATCGTGGGCACGGCCAACGCCGTCAACATCGTCGACGGGATGGACGGGCTGGCGGCGGGCTGCGCGCTGATCTCGGGCATCGCGCTGCTGATCCTGTGCTACGTGACCGGGCGCGCGGACTGGACCAGCTACCTCGGGCTGCCCCACGTGCCGCAGGCGGCCGAGATGGCCGTGCTGGGCGCGGCCCTGTGCGGCGCGCTGCTCGGTTTCCTCTGGTACAACGCCTACCCGGCGCAGGTCTTCATGGGGGACTCGGGCTCGCTGCCGCTGGGCGGGATCCTGGCCTGGCTGGCGGTGGTCTCGAAGCAGGAGCTGGTGCTGCCGCTGGTCTGCTGCGTGTTCGTGCTCGACCTCGCCACCAGCTTCCTGCAGACGTTCTGGTACCGGCGCACGCAGCGGCGCCTGTTCACCATGGCGCCGATCCACCACGGGTTGCAGCGCTACGGCGGCGTCTTCGTGGCGCGCGCCGAGGGCTGGCACGAGGTCAAGGTCGTCATCCGCTTCTGGATCGTGGCCGCCTGCGGCGCCACGGCCAGCCTGGCCCTCCTGAAGCTGAGGTAGCCATGGCTTCCCGTGCCAGAGCCCTGGCCGCGCGCGTGCCGCTCGGGACCCGCCCGGAGGGCGAGCAGCTCACGATCATGGGCTTCCTCGACAACCTGGCGCGCAAGGCCGAGGTGCACGACCCGATGCGCCCGGCCGTGCGCCTGTTCCTGGTGGTCCTGGGGCTCTCCGGGCTCGGCTTCCTGCTGCAGGCGAGCTTCGCCGCCACGACCCGCGCGCCGGGCGAGTTCTGGGGCGAGCTGCGCGGGCAGGCCCTGCTGCGCATCCTCTCGATCGGCGTGATGCTGCTGGCCTTCCGGCTCGGGCCCTCCGGGCTGCGGCGCCTCCTGCCGCACCTCCTGCTGCTCTCGGCGGTGCTGCTCGTGCTGGTGTTCGTCGAGCCCTTCCGGGCCGCGCGCAACGGGGCCTACCGCTGGGTCGAGCTGCCGCTCGGCGCGCGCCTGACCTTCCAGCCCTCCGAGCTGGCGCGCATCGTGCTGGTGCTGTGGGTCGCGGACCGCTGCGTGAAGCTCGGCGCGCGCGTGTTCGACCTGCGGCGCGGGGTCCTGCCGATGCTGCTGGTGGCCCTGTTCCTGTTCGTGCTGGTGCTGGTCGAGACCGACCTCGGGGGCTCGATGCTGCTCCTGATCTGCGCGCTCTCGACCATGTGGGTCGGCGGCGCGCGCATGCTGCCGGTGGGCGCCTCGCTGGTCGCCATCGGCGGCGGCGCGATCACGGCCGCCAGCCTGTTCGTGCCCTACATGCGCAACCGCATCGCGATGTGGTTCGGCCAGGTCGACAACGGCCAGGTGGCCGGCACGCTGCGGGCCCTCGAGTCGGGCGACCTGTTCGGCGCCGGCTTCACCCACGGCGCCTTCCGCAACGACGGCGTCCCGTACCTCGAGTCCGACTACGTCTTCGCGCTGGTGGGGGAGGAGCTGGGTGCCTTCGGGCTCCTGCTCGTCCTCGCCGGCTGGCTGGCCTTCCTGTGGTTCGCCCTGCGCCTGGTGCTCTCGCTGCGCGAGCGCTACGAGGCGCTGGCCACCTTCGGCCTCTTGCTCTCGGTCGCGCTACAAGCGATGGTGCACGTGCAAGTGGTCTCCGGGCTGGCCCCGCCCAAGGGAATGACGCTGCCGTTCCTGTCCGACGGTGGCACCTCGCTGATCGTCTCTTCCTTCGCCGTGGGGCTGGCCCTGGGGGCAGCACGCAAGACCCACGAGGAGCTCTACGCATGCACTCCATCGAACGCTACGGCATAGTCGCCCTGCTCTTCCTGGTCGTCACCGTGGTCGCGGTCCTGATGTGGGACGGCGGCAAGAAGGAGCGCGAGCCCGTCTCGCCGGTGGCCGGGCTGACACCCGCCTCCGGCGCGCCCGCGGCGGGGCGCGCGGGTCCGGGGGATGCCGAACGCCGCCTGAGCCTGGCGGCCGACAGCCAGCCGGGGCCGCTGCAGCGCCGCCCGCGGGCCGCCGAGCGCGCCGCCGCCGCGGGCCAGGTGCCCGGCGCGCTGCCGCTCGCGGCCGACGCGGCCCAGCCCGAGCTCCTGGAGGAGCCCGAGCCGGAACCGGCCGCGGCGGAAACGGAGCCCGCCGGGGTGCCGCGGCTCGCTGCCGCCCCCGTGGCGCCGGTCGAGGCGGGGCGCGCCTACACGGTGCGCTCGGGCGACACGCTCAGCGAGATCGCCCAGCGCGAGCTCGGCTCCTCGCGCCGCTGGCCCGAGATCGTGGCCGCCAACCCCGGGCTCGATCCCGCCCGGCTGCACGTCGGGCGCAAGCTGCGCATCCCGGGGGCGGGCTCCGGCACCTCCAGCGCCTCCGGCAACCCCGTCCCGGCGACGGCCTCCACGGCCGGCGCCGAGCCGAAGGCCGCGGTGCGCGAGGCCGCGGCGCCCGCCAAGGGCGGCAAGACCTGGAAGGTCGGGCCGGGCGAGAGCCTGTGGCGCATCGCCGAGAAGGCCCTGGGCGACGGCAAGCGCTGGCGCGAGATCGCCGCGCTCAACCCCAAGGTGAACCCCGATCGGTTGAGCGCGGGCACGCTGCTCGTGCTGCCCGACGCAGCCAAGGGGCAGAGCGCTCCGGCGCGCACGAATCAAGCGCCGAAGCCGAAGCGCGATCCTTCCCCGACGGTCGTCGCCAGCAGCGCGGCCCCGGAGCGTCCGCGCACGGGAGGGCGCGTCCGGTGAAGCGCGGGACCAAGGTGCTGCTGCTCTCCGGGTGCGCCGTCGTGCTCCTGCTCGAGCTGCCCGGCGCGCTCGCCTGTCTCGCGGCCGGCTGGAACGGGCCCTACGCCGAGCCGCTCGCCGCGCGCATCCCGCCCGGCGGAACGGCCCTCGCCGTCCTGCCGGCCGGAACGGTCGGCTGTTTCGAGCTCGTCGGCCGCTAGGCACGCGTCGGGGAGCACCATGCGGCTCGCGCTGGCCGGCGGCGGGACGGGCGGCCACCTCGTGCCCGGCCTGCACCTGCTGGAGCACCTGCGCGCGCGCGACGCGGCGCCGCGCGACGTGCTGTGGTTCTCGTCGGGGCGCGCGATCGAGGAGCGCGTCCTGGCCGGGCTGGACCGGCGCCTGGAGCCGGCCACGCTCGAGCGCGTCGTGCTGGCCCTCGAGCCGGCCGAGAGCGGCGCGCCCTCCTGGCTGCGCCTGGCGACGCGCACGGGGCCCGAGACGCGCCGCGCGCGCATCGCGCTCGCGCGCCACGGGAGCGAGGTGCTCCTGGCGCTCGGCGGCTACACGGTGCTGCCGGCGGTCCTGGCGGCGCGCACGCTGGGCGTCCCGGTGGTCCTGCTCGAGATCAACTCGGTGCCCGGCAAGGCCACGCGCGCGCTGGCGGGCCTGGCGGAACGCGTCCTGCACGCCTGGCCGACGCCCGCGGCCGAGGCCGGGCGGCGGCACCTGTGCTCCGGGCCGCCGCTCGCCCCCGCGTTCCTCCGGGAGCTCCCCGGCGAGGGGGAGCGCGCCCGCGCCCGCGCGGCCCTCGGTTTCCGGGCGCAGGAGCCGCTGCTCGTCGTCCTGGGCGGCAGCCAGGGAGCGCTGGGCCTGAACCGCTTCGTCGCGGCCCAGGCGGCGGCCCTGGGTGCCGCCGGCGTGCAGGTGCTGCACCAGACCGGACCCGGGCGCGGGAGCGAGGCGGCGCCGCCCGGGCCGGGCTACCGCGCGGTCGAGTACCTGGACGACGTGGCCGGCGTGCTCGACGCGGCCACACTGGTGCTGTGCCGCGGTGGGGCCTCGACCCTGGCGGAGGTGGCCGCGCGCGCGTGCCCCGCGCTGGTCGTGCCCTATCCGCACCACGCCGACCGCCACCAGGAGCGCAACGCGCTCGCCCTGGGCGGGGGCGTGCGCGTGGTGCCCGAGGAGCGCCTCGACGCGACGCTCGTGCCCGTGCTCGCGCGCCTGGCCGGTCCCGCCGGCGAGCGCGAGCGCGCCGCGATGTCGCGCGAGCTCCAGCGCGCGCTCCCGCGCGACGGCGTGGCGCGCCTGGCGGACGAGCTCTTGAACGCGGCCAGCCGATTCCGCACAACCTCCTGACGATGCCCGCGAGCGAAGTGCTGCCCACCACGACCCTCTCGATTCCCGCCGTCCACGGCCCGCCCCGTCCGGTGCCGGTCGAGGGGTCGTTCCCCAAGCGCGTGCACCTGCTCGGGGCCGGCGGCGCCGGCGTCTCGGGCCTCGGGCGCATCCTGGCGGCGCGTGGCGTCAAGGTCAGCGGGCACGACCGCTCGCGCTCGGCGCTGCTCGAGAGCCTGGGCGCGCTCGACCTCGCGATCGTGCTGGGCGAGTCGCGCGCCGAGCTCCTGCCGGCGGACGCGGAGCTGGTGGTGCGCTCGGCGGCCGTGCCCGGCGACGATCCGCAGCTCCAGGCCGCGGCCGCGCGCGGGATCCCGGTGTGGAAGTACGCCGAGGCCCTCGGACGCCTGTGCCCGGCCGGCCGCACGCTGGCGGTGGCCGGCACGCACGGCAAGACCGGCAGCTCGTGGATGCTGTGGCACGCGCTCGAGGGCCTGGGCGCGAGCCTGCGCGCGCCGGTGACGGGCGCCCTGGTCGGCGGCACCTGCCGGCGCCTGCGCACGAACGCGCTCGCGGGGCACAAGGGCGGCCTGTTCGTGGTCGAGGCCTGCGAGTACGACCGCAGCTTCCTGCAGCTCGCCCCGCTGGGCGCGATCGTGACCAACGTCGAGCCCGACCACCTCGACTACTACGGCACCTTCGGCGCGATCAAGGAGGCCTTCGCGCGCTTCGCCGACCGCGTGGCCGAGGACGGCCTGCTCGTGCTGGGCCGCGACGTGCCCCCGGAGGTCGAGCACGCCGCGCGCGCGACGGTCTGGCGCCTCGGGCGCGATCTCGAGGTCGAGCTGCTGGGCGAGACGCGCGGCGCCTTCTGCATGCGCCTGCTCGGGCCCGGCTGGGCCACGCCGCCGCTGCAGCTCGCCATCCCGGGGCACTTCAGCGCCGAGAACGCGGCCCTGGCCCTGGCCCTGGCGATCGGCCTGGGCGCGCGCCGCGGGCGCGTCGACCCGCGCGAGGTCGCGGCCGCCGCGGCCCAGGGCATCGAGCGCGTCGCCGGCGTCGAGCGGCGCTTCGAGCCCTGGGGCAGCGTGGGCGAGGTGCACCTCGTGCACGACTACGCGCACCACCCGACCGAGGTGCGCGTGACGCTCGAGGCGGCGCGGCGCGCCTTCCCGCGCGTGCCGCTGCACGTGCTCTTCCAGCCGCACCAGCACAGCCGCACGGCGCGCTTCCTCGACGACTTCGCCGAGGCCCTGCGCCGGGCCGACCACGTGGTCGTGGCCGACGTCTACGGCGCGCGCGCGCACCGCGATGGCGAGTGGAACGCCGGCGCGCCCGAGCTGGTGCTGGCCCTGCGGCGCCGCGGCGTCGCGGCCGAGGAGGGTGGCGCGCCCGCCCTGGCCGCCGCGCGCTTCGCCGCCGCGCTGCCGCCGGCCGCGGCGGGCTTCGTGCTGGGCGCGGGCGACATCGAGGGCGTCAAGCCGGACCTGCTCGCGCGCCTCGCGGCGCGGGCCGGGATCGGCGGATGAGCGCGACGCTGGCCTGGCCCTGCGCGGCCGTGCCGGAGGCGGACCTGGCGCCGCGCACGACGATCCGCGTCGGCGGGCGCGCCGAGTGGCTGCTCGAGCCGGCGACCCCCGGCGAGCTCGTGGCCGCCTGGTGCGCCGCGCGCGAGCGCGGGTACGAACCGCGCCTGCTCGGGGGCGGCGCGAACCTGCTGGTGCCGGACGGGCTCCTGCCGGGCGTCGTGATCGCCACCGAGCGCCTGGCGCGCGTCTTCCGCCCGCATCCCGAGGGCGGCGCGCGCGAGGGCGACGAGTTCACGCCGGTGCTCCCGGCGCAGACGCCGCTCGCGCGCGACGTGGACGCGCGCCTGGTCGCCTGGGCCGGCGCGACGCTCCCGGGGCTCGTACGCATCACGCGCGACCTGGGCTGGAGCGGCTTCGAGGGCCTGGCCGGCGTGCCCGGACACCTGGGTGGCGGCGTGGCGATGAACGCCGGCGGGCGCTGGGGCGAGACCTGGGGCGTGGTCGAGAGCGTGCGCCTGCTCGGGCGCGACGGCCTGGTGCAGGATCGCCGGCGCGCGGAGTGCGCGCCGCGCTACCGCGACGGCAACCTGGAGGGCGCGATCGTGCTCGGGGCCGTGCTGGCCTTCCGCGTGGACGAGCGCGCGGCCGTGCGCGAGCGCGTGGCCGGCTTCCTGCGCGAGAAGAGCGCGGCCCAGCCGGTGACCGAGCACTCCTGCGGCTGCGTCTTCAAGAACCCGGACCGGGAGCGCTCCGGCGGGCGTAGCGCCGGGCAGCTCATCGAGGCCGCCGGGGCCAAGGGCCTGGCGCGCGGCGACGCGCTCGTCAGCCCCAAGCACGGCAACTTCGTCGTCAACCGCGGCCGCGCGAGCGCGAGCGACGTGCTGGCGCTGATCCACGAGGTGCGCGCGCGCGTGGCCGAGCGCTTCGGGCTCGAGCTCGAGCTCGAGGTCAAGCTCTGGGGCTGAGCGGCGGGATCCGGGCCTGCGCGCCCCCTCCGCGCCTTCCCGCTCCTCCTCCCACCCGCCGAGGAACGCCGAGATTCGCCGGAAACCCCTCCTGCGATCCCGGGATCGCTCCGATACCGCAGGCAACGGCAGCCGGGGCCCCTTCGGTTCCCGCCTCGCAGCACCCTTCCCCACCTTCCCCCCACGCGTCATCGACGCGGGATCGCAACCCCATGCGATCCAGGCTGCGGGGGTCGGCCATCGGGGGCTCCGGCGGCCGCTTTCCTCTGGATCGTCCTGGCGCGCGATCCTCGCGCGCCCCCTGCGATTCGTCGCTCGGGCTCGGCCCGGGCACGGGCAAGAGGCCGTGGAGCGCGGCGGCCAGCGCCGCTATCCTCTCGCGCTCGCGGCGCCGAGCCCGGGGCGGCAGCGGACCTCTCCCACCAGGTCGGTGAGCGAGGGTGAGCTCCCCCCGAGAGACGAGGGCCCATGGCCTCCGAGAACGCGGCGACGAAGGTCGCACCGGTCGAGACCCCCTTCCCGCTCGCGACCCTGCGGCACTCCGTGTCGCACCTGATGGCCTCGGCCGTCGAGGCGCTCTTCCCGGGTGCCCGGTTCGGCAACGGGCCGGCCATCGAGCACGGCTTCTACTACGACATCGAGCTGCCGGAGCCGCTGGAGGAGCGCGACCTCGAGCGCATCGAGAACGAGATGCGCCGCATCGCCAAGAAGGCCGGCGCGATGGTGTGCAGCGAGTACACGCGCGAGGAGGCGCGCGCGCGCCTCGCGAAGCGCGGCCAGAACTTCAAGCTCGACACGCTGGCGCGCATCCCGGAGGGCGAGAAGATCACCTTCTACGCCCACGCCGGCTGGGAGGACCTGTGCGAGGGCCCGCACATCGACCGCTTCGACCGCCCCTTCGCCTTCAAGCTGCAGCGCGTGGCCGGGGCCTACTGGATGGGGGACGAGGCGAACCCGATGCTCCAGCGCATCTACGGGACCGCCTTCTGGACCAAGGAGGACCTGGAACGGCACCTGGCCTGGCTCGCGGAGGTCGAGCGGCGCGATCACCGCACCCTGGGCGTCGAGCTGGACCTCTTCAGCCACCACCAGGAGGCCGGCGGGGGCTTCATCTTCTGGCACCCGAAGCTGGGCGCCGTGCGGCGCGAGATGGAGGACTTCTGGTGGGAGCTGCACCGCGCGCGCGGCTACATGCCGGTCTACACGCCGCACGTGTCGCGCGAGACGCTGTTCGCGGTCTCGGGGCACCTCGAGAACTACGCCGATCTGATGTATGCCCCGATGGCGATCGACGAGCTGCCCTACCGGGTCAAGCCCATGAACTGCCCGGGGCACATCCTGATCTACAAGAACCGCGGGCACAGCTACCGCGAGCTGCCGCTGCGCTGGGCCGAGCTCGGCACGGTCTACCGCTACGAGCGCTCCGGCGTGCTGCACGGCATGCTGCGCGTGCGCGGCTTCACGCAGGACGACAGCCACATCTTCTGCACGCCCGAGCAGCTCCCCTCCGAGATCGCGGGCGTGCTGGAGCTCGTGCGCACGCTCCTGACGACCTACGGCTTCGAGTTCACGGCCTACCTCGCGACGCGCCCCGAGAAGGCGATCGGCTCCGAGGAGGTCTGGGAGCGCGCCATCGTCGCGCTGCGCGAGGGCGCGGCGCAGGCCGGCATCGCGCTGGAGCTGGACGAGGGCGGCGGCGCCTTCTACGGCCCGAAGATCGACTTCAAGATGAAGGACGCGCTCGGACGCGAGTGGCAGACCTCGACCGTGCAGTGCGACTTCAACCTGCCGGAGCGCTTCGACCTCGTCTTCACCGACAAGGACGGCACGAAGAAGCGTCCGATCATGGTGCACCGCGCGATCTACGGCTCGCTCGAGCGCTTCGCCGGGGTGCTGGTCGAGCACTACGGCGGCAAGTTCCCCTTCTGGCTGGCCCCGACGCAGGTCGCGGTGATCCCGATCCGCGAGTCCCATGCGCCCTACGCGCGCGAGGTGGCGGCCCTGCTCGGCGCGGACGGCCTGCGCGTCGCGTGCCTCGACGAGGCCGTGCACATGAACAAGAAGATCAAGGAGGCGACCCACGACAAGGTGCCCTTCCTCCTGATCGTGGGGGACCGCGAGGCGGCCGAGCGCACGGTCACGGTGCGCCAGCGCGACGTCGAGCAGCAGGCCTCCGTCGCGCTCGAGGCGCTGCGGACCCGGCTGCGCGACCTGCAGGCCTCGCGCCGCCTCGATCTCGGAGCTCCCTGACGGGTCGATCGGTCTTCCTTGCGCGGGTCCCCGGCGCGCATCCAGGGGCTGGACCGCGCGGCGGGAAGCCGTTTCCGACTCCGATGGGTTCGGGCGTCCGCGCGCCCCTCGGCCGGCCTTCCTGTGGGCCTGGCGGGCCCTGCGCTCGGATCGGGCGTCGCCACGGCCGGCCGGCGACCCCCGCACAGGGATGAGACACCCCATCCCCGTTCTGGAACTGCCGTCGCGTCATCGGCGAGAACGCGGATATCACCTCTGAAACACGGACGAATGCATCTTGCGCATTCCTAGAGAGTGGAAAGAATGGATGCCGGTGGTCGGTCGCGGCTTTCCCCCCGCGACCCGAGGCTCTCGTCATCCCGTCGTCCGCAGGAGGGCGTTCAGGAGCGAGGGGGCCGCCATCCCTCCCGAAGAGCTCTCTCCCATGCAACGCCGCGACGTCCCCTCCGGTCGCCCGGGTCCTTTCTCCTTCCTGGCCCCCCTGCTCGTCCTCGGTCTGGCCGCCCCGGCCAGCTCCCAGGACATCCCCACGGGCGGCCGACCCAGCCCCCTGTTCGGGGCCCGGTCCTTCGAGCAGAAGCTGCTGCTCTTCGAGGAGTTCGGGCTCCAGCCACTGCCGGCGGTCTTCCCCCAGCGGCCGGCCTTGCCCTCGGTGGCGGACCTGCAGAGCTGCCCTGACGGCACGGCGCTCGACGTCTTCCTGGGCCAGTCGATCTTCCCGGCGCCCCTGCGCACGTCGAACCCGAGTCTGCTGAACCCCTGGAGGACGCGCATCAGCGAGCTCCTCGGGCGTCCGCTGCTGACGGGCCTGGCCGATGGGCGTCCGCCGGGCGAGGGCTGGGCGCACCAGCGCTGGCCCGAGTTCGCCCCGACCGTCTACTTCCAGTCGGCCCAGACCGGAGCGCGCGTGAACGGCGGTGTGCGCGATCGCTGGCAGCGCCACGGCTACCAGCGGGGCGAGTTCGGCCCCGGCGGCCTCTACCACAACACGACCGGCCTGGCGGGCTTCGACGGCTCGACGGAAGGCATCGAGGCGCGCTTCCACCCGAACATGCCGGCCCAGGACCCGCGCGCGCTGTGGACCTTCGACGGCACCTTCCCGCCCAAGCTGCTGCAGGCGCGCTACGGCCAGTCGCTCGTCTTCCGGCACTTCAACGCGCTGCCCATCGATCCCGGCGCCAACATGGGCTTCGGGCTGCACACGATCACGACCCACGAGCACAACGGGCACAACCCGGCCGAGAGCGACGGCTACACGCACGCCTACATCTACCCCGGCCAGTTCTACGACTACCGCTGGCCGATGATCCTGGCGGGCCACGACTCGGTGAACGTCACGGCCTCCGATCCGCGCGCCGGTTCACCGGACGGCAACGGCGGCATCCGGCGCATCCGCGGCGACTGGCGCGAGACGATGAGCACGCACTGGTTCCACGACCACATGCTCGATTTCACCGCGCAGAACGTCTACAAGGGCAACGCCGCGATGATGAACTACTACAGTTCGATCGATCGCGGCAACGAGGCCATCGACGACGGGATCAACCTGCGTCTGCCGAGCGGCTCCGCGCTCGACTGGGGCAACCGCGACTACGACGTCAACCTGGTGATCGCGGACAAGGCCTGGGACCGCAACGGCCAGCTCTGGTTCAACATCTTCAACACGGACGGGTTCCTCGGTGACGCCCTGACGGTCAACTGGCAGTACCACCCGTACATCGACGTGCGCGCGCGGCGCTACCGCTTCCGCATCCTGAACGGCTCGGTCTCGCGCTACTTCAAGATCGCCCTGGTCACGCAGAGCGGCCAGGCCGTGCCGTTCCACATGGTGGCCAACGACGGCAACATCATGGAGCACGCCGTGGCCTTCGACGGGAGCCTCGGCACGCAGCGCGGGATCCTGCCGGAGCAGGGCATCGCCGAGCGCTACGACATCGTGGTCGACTTCAGCGCCTTCGCCCCGGGCACGCGCCTGTACTTCGTCAACGTGCTCGAGCACGACGACGGCAAGGGCCCGAAGGAGCAGATCCCGCTGTCGGACGTCCTGAGCGGCCAGTATCGCGCCGTGGCCGAGGACAACGACGGTGACGGGCTGCCCGACCAGTGGAATGGCGGCGATCCCTGCGTCGGTCGGTTCATGGAGTTCCGCGTGCACGCCTACGACGGCGTGGACCGCAGCATGAATCCCGCCGACTACACCCCCGGCCGGCGCAAGATGATCCCGCTCCCGCGCGCCAGCGCGAACGAGCTGGCCAACGCGCGCCACCGCACCTTCGAGTTCGGCCGCTCGAGCGGCACGGACGAGGCGCCCTGGACGATCAAGACCGATGGCGGCCAGGCCTTCGGCATGGATCCGACGCGCATCTCGGCGGCCCCGAACCTGGGCGAGCTCAGCGCCGACGGCCTCGGGCACCTGGAGATCTGGAAGATCTCGACCGGCGGCGGCTGGAGCCACCCGGTCCACATCCACTTCGAGGAGGGCATCATCCTCTCCAAGGACGGCGGGCCCGTGCCGGAGTGGGAGAAGTGGGCGCGCAAGGACGTCTACCGCATCGGCGACGGCCCCGACACGAGCCGGGAGATGGAGATCGCCCTCCGCTTCCGCGAGTTCGCCGGGACCTACATGGAGCACTGTCACAACACCCAGCACGAGGACACGGCCATGCTCCTGCGCTGGGACATCGAGCGGCCGGGCCAGTTCACGCTGCTGCCCACGCCGGTGCCCACCTGGGACGGCGTCCAGTACGTGCCCTCCGTGGCCCTGCCCACGGCCCGCACCGGGGACGGCTTCGGTCCCGGTGGCGACGTCGAGCCGCCGCCGCCGCCGCCGCCGGCCGGCGAGGTGATCGCCGTCACGAGCGCGCAGTACTCGCCGACGCGCGGCTGGCGCATCGTCGGCACGGTGACCGGCTCGACCGTGACGCCGAACCGGGTGCGGGCGCGGGTCGGCTCGACCCTGACGGGTGCGATCATCGGCGCGACGCAGGTCTCGACCTCGGGCACCTGGACGGTGCGCGTGGGCACGAGCGCCCCCGCTCCCGACGCCTCCCTGACCGTGAGCCTCGAGTCCCTGGGCGGCGCGAGCCTTCTCGCGGTCCCCGTGCAGCTCGTACCCTGATCGTCCCCTGAGCCGGGCCGGCGCGCCCTTCCCCGCGTGCCGGCCCGGCGAGGCTCCCTCGCCGCGATGTACGTCTCGCTCTCCCTGGCGCTGATCTCCCTGTCCCTGTACGGCGGCGGCGAGGACCCCAAGCTCCCCACGCCCGTGCACGCCTCGGCCCGCTGGGGGGCCGACTACTTCCCCAACGTGCCGCTCGTGACCCACGAGGGCCGCACGGTGCGCTTCTTCGACGACCTGATCGAGGGCAAGGTCGTGGTCGTCAACTTCATCTACACGAGCTGCCCGGACGCCTGTCCGCTGGAGACGGCCAAGCTCGGCGAGGTCTGCGAGCTGCTCGGCGAGCGGGTCGGGAAGGACGTGTTCCTCTACTCGATCTCGATCGACCCCGAGCGCGACACGCCCGAGGTCCTGCGCGAGTACGCCGAGCGCTACCAGACGCCGCCCGGGTGGCTGTTCCTGACGGGCGATGCGGCCGACATCCGCCTCGTGCGCGAGAAGCTGGGGATGATCCGCGGGGACGAGACCGAGCTGAACCAGCACACGCTCAACCTGCTGATCGGCAACCAGGCCACCGGCAAGTGGATGAAGCGCTCGCCGATGGAGAACGCCTACTTCCTGTCGACGCAGATCGGCAGCTGGCTCTCCGACTGGAAGCAGCCGCCGGACCCGAGCCTGGACTACGCCAGCGCGCCCAAGCTGCGCAGCATCACGCGCGGCGAGAACCTGTTCCGCACGCGCTGCTCGGCCTGCCACGCGATCGGCCCCGACGACGGCCTCGCGCGCCAGGGCCCGAACCTGCTGGGCGTGACCGAGCGCCGCGAGCGCGACTGGCTCGCGCGCTGGCTGAAGGAGCCCGACGCGATGCTGGCCGAGGGCGACCCGATCGCGCTCGAGCTCAAGCGCCAGTGGCGCGACCTCCCGATGCCGAACATGCGCCTGACCACGCTCGACGTCGAGTCCCTGCTCGGCTACAGGGAGGAGGAGAGCGCCTGGCACAGGAGCCAGGCGCAGGAGGTCTGGGAGGAGCCGGAGGAGGAGCCGGCGTCGGACGAGAAGCCCCCCTGCTGCCAGAAGGAGGACGAGCTCGTGCTCGGGGGGCCCGCCGCGGCCGCGACGCCGGTACGGGAGTACCGGCCCGAGCCCAGGCCGGTTCCGGCCGTCCTCGAGGCTGGCGCCGCCCGCTCCAGTCCGCGCCCCGGCCATCCGGCCTGGGCCATGGCCCTGGTGCTGGCGCTGACGGGTGCCCTCGGTCTGGCCTTCCTCGGCCTGTCGGCGGGCGCGCGCTCTCCCGAGCCGTAGGCCCGGGAGCTCGAGCGGCCGCCGATCAGGATCGAGCGCGCTTCCTGCCCTTCGCAGGAGCGGCCGGCGCCCGCCTCGCACGCGGCGGGGGCACCGCGGGGAGGTCGAACGCCTTCGTGCCCGTGGCCTTGCGGGCCTCCGTCAGGGTCGTCCTGGCGCTGGGCGCCGGGGTGGCGGAGGCGCCCGTCACGCCGGAAGCGGAGAGCCACATCAGCGAGGCCCTCAGCTCGAACACGACCCCCGGATGGCTGGGGTGGGAGATGGTCCACGGCCGGAAGACCCCCGAGCCGTCGTCGATGTGGAGGCCGTAGACGTGGTGGCACGAGATCCCGCAGTCGAACTGCTTGTCGTACCCGAGGGTCGTGGGCTCGTCGGGGTACGTGGTCCCGTCGGACCTGATCGAGAGGCGGTT
This sequence comes from Planctomycetota bacterium, assembly GCA_036376275.1. GTDB lineage: Bacteria > Planctomycetota > UBA1135 > UBA1135 > JABFRZ01. Next base: position 34,231 of record DASVAP010000032.1, read on the forward strand.
GCCCCCCTGGCCGAGGCCGGAGACGAGGTTCTCCAGGTCTTGCTGCACCTCGCTCTCGGGCTTGTGGCCGCTCGAATCGGCCAGGACCTTGAAGAGGCTGAACGTCCAGCCCTGGAGCTGCGCCAGGTCGATCGTGCTCTTGATCTGCTGCGCGACGTACTGCTTGACCGTCATCCGCTGGGCATCGGTGAGCGCGAGGTAGTTCGAGAGCGATCTGGGGACGAAGAGGAGGTCGTACTGGCCGGGGAACAGGGGCATGGTTCTCTCCTGATGGGGTCGCTCCGCTGCCTCAGGGCACGGCGCTCTTCGCGCAGCGGAATCCGTTCCTGTGACTCGATTCCTGGTGGTCCGCGGGGCCGTACTCGAAACCGCAGAGGTTCCAGCCTCCGGGTTGCTGGTCGAAGGCTCCTCCGCGCGTGAGATGGGTGTTCCAGTCCGGCTCGGCGCCACCGCCCTGGGCCGGGACGTACCACAGCGACTCGGTCCACTCGAGCGCGTTGCCGAGCACGTGGTGCAGTCCGGACGGACTCCTGCCCTCGGGGTACGAGTCCACGGGGGCGACCTCGGCCAGGTAGTTGTGCAACGCCTCGCGGACGGCCGTGCGATAGGGCCGGTCGACCACCGCCCGTAGCGGGGTGGAGCCCTCGTGTCCGCCCGCGCTGTCGGCCTGCCACGGCAGCTCCCAGCCCACCGTGCCTCGCGCGGCCTTCTCCCACTCCCAGTCCGTGGGCAGGCGCTTGCCCGCCCACTCGGCGAAGGCCTGCGCGGCGCGGTAGGAGACCCCCGTGACCGGCAGGCGGGGCCAGACCTCCGGGAGGGCCAGCCACTCCGCGCTGCCCTCCTCGGGCCAGAAGTCGGGACGGGGGTGTCCCGTGGCGCGCGTGAACTCGAGGTACTGCGCGTTGGAGACCTCGTAGCGGTCGATCCAGTAGGTGGGCAGCGAGACCATCTGGCGGCGGTAGTGCGCCGGCCAGCCGTCGTCTCCCTCGGTCACCTCGACCCCGTACACGAACTCGCCCGACGGGATCTCGACCATGGAGGCCTCGGGGCCGAGGACCTCGGCGGTCGGGAGGATCCGTGCCGAGAGCTCGTGGACGTGGTCGCCCTCCACGAGGACGCGGGTGAGCTCGGCGAACCCGACGCCCGGCACCTCGATCGTGAAGCGGTGGAGTCCCCGGGCGACGGAGGCCCCGACGATGGGAGTCGTGCCCATCCGCCGCGCAGGGCTCATGTGCGCGGTCAGCGGCGTGAGCAGCCGATCCCAGACGATCGCACCGTCGTGGCCGGGGGCCGTGATGCTCACCTGGATGCGCTCCGCCCCCAGCACGCGGCTCACCTTCCACCCGCCGAGGCTGCCCACGAGCAGGAGCGCCGCCGCGGCGAGGGACCTCGCGTGGCGCCGGCAGAAGCGAAGGGCCAGCGCCGGGAGCGAGGGCGGCCGCGCGAGGATGGCCTGGTGCGCGAGGAAGCGTGCCAGGTCGTCGCGCAGGCCGGCGGCATCGGCGTACCGCCCGCGCGGCTCCTTGGCCATGGCCGTCATGCAGATGGTCTCGAGGTCCCGCGGGACGTGATGGTTCAGCTTGCGGATGCGCGCCGGCTCGCGCTGCAGGAGGTGGTTGATCACCTCCTGCGAGGTCCGCCCATCGTGCGGGCGCTGGAGGGTGAGGAGCTCGTAGAGCACGACGCCCAGCGAGTAGATGTCCGTCCGGTGGTCGACCACGTGCCGGTGGGCGCGGGCCTGCTCGGGGCTCATGTAGTGCGGCGTCCCGACGAGATCGCCCGAGATCGAGAGGCTGCCGAGGTGCTCGTCGCGCGCCAGCCCGAAGTCGACCACCTTCACGCGACCGGAGGGGTCGAGCAGGAGGTTGGAGGGCTTGATGTCGCGGTGGACGATGCCGTGCTCGTGCGAGGAGGCCAGGCCGTCGGCCACCTGCCGCACGGCCTCGGCCACGAAGCGGAAGTAGTCCGAGGCGCGCGAGCTGGGCAGGTGCGCGCGGCGGTCGTCCTCGGCGCCGAGGTCGGCCCGCAGGCGCAGGAGCTCCTGGGCCAGGTTCGGGCCGTCCACGTACTCCATGGCGATGTAGCGCAGGCCGCGCTCCTCGCCGCAGGCCAGGATGGCCACCAGATTGGGGTGCGCGAGGCGCGCCATGGTGTGGGCCTCGCGCTCGAAGCGCTCGATCGTGCGCTGCGGCAGGGCGAAGCTCGCCGGCAGGACCTTGACCGCCACGATGCGACCGAGGGAGCGTTGCAGGGCGCGGTAGACCACGCCCATGCCGCCGCGGCCGATCTCCTCCAGCAGCGTGAAGTCGCCCAGGTCCCGGCCCGCGGCCGGCTGGTCGAGGGCGGGCGGCTCGAGGAAGGCGTCCGTGTCCGGCGCGGCCAGCATGCGCCGCACCTCGGCGCGCAGCTCCTCGTCGGCGCACTCGCGCTCGAGGAACGCCTCGCGCTCGGCCTCCGGCAGCGCCAGGGCCCCGGCGTGCAGGAGCAGCACCTCGCGCCAGCGCCCCGGCGTCAGGCCCATGGCTACCCGATCTCCGCCCGCAGCCAGGCGCGCGTCGAGCTCCACTGGCGCTCGAGCGTGCGCAGCGGGACCTCGAGGATGCTGGCCGTCTCGGCCAGCGACAGGCCGGCGAAGAAGTGCAGGTCGACGGCGCGCGCCATGGGCGGGTCGAAGGTCGCGAGCCGGGCCAGGGCCTCGTCCAGGGCCACCAGGTCCACGGCGCGGTCCTCGAACGCGATGCACACGTCGTCGATCGGCACGCGCTCGCCCGGCGGCAGGCGCTTGATCCGGCCGCGGCTGCGGGCGTAGTCGACCAGGACGCTGCGCATCGCGGCCGAGGCCATGGCCAGGATGTGGCCGCGGTCGGCGCCCTGCAGGGCCTCGAGGCCGAAGAGCTTCAGGCAGGCCTCGTGCACCAGCGCGGTCGTCTGCAGCGACCAGTCACGCGGCTGGCCGCGCGTGAAGCGCTCGGCGCGCGCGCGCAGCTCGGCGTACAGGCTCTCCAGCATGGCGCGCAACTCCTTGTCCGCCTGGCCGTTCCCGCCGTTCCTCCCGTTCCTTCCGTTCCGCGCACCGTCGTGTGCGCCGCTGTCCGCACCGCTTCCCGTTCCGCTTCCCATGCGTCGGGAGGCACTCCCTCCCCCTCCTCGCGCACCAGTCTGGGGTACGCGTTCGATCCTGGGAAGGGGGCAAGCGGTCGGCACGAGACGAGCGGGTTTCGGCCAGGTACACGACGACCGCACCCGCCGTCCGCCACTCCGGCACCTGGCCGTCCGGGCGCGAGCCCGCTTCAGCTCGTCCCGAGCACGCGCCCCAGGGCGGCCGCGATGCGCCGCTGGAGCTCGCGCCAGCGCGCGCGCTCGCCGCGCGCGAAGCGCTGGTTGACCTCGAACTCGATGCCGAGGTAGCGCCCGCGCGGGAACTCGGCCCGCAGGGTCGTCGTCAGGCCGTCCGAGACCCCCGAGTAGGGCTCGTTCAGGTCGATCTGGAGCTCCGGCAGCTCCTGCTGCAGGGCGGCCCGCAGGGCGCGGCAGAAGCGCTCCTCGGCCGGGCGCGCCGGGTCGAAGAGCAGGCCCACGTCGGTCGGGCGCGCGTCGCCGCGCAGCCGGGGGGTGAAGCTGTGCAGGCTGAAGTGCAGGACGCGTCGACCGCGCGCGAGTTCGCTCTCGATGCAGTGGCGCACCGCGTGGCGGTAGGGCTCCCAGTAGCGCGCGAGCAGCGCCAGGCGCTCCTTCTCCTCCAGGCGCAGGGCGTGCTTGGAGAAGAGCGTCGGCGACTGGAGCGAGCGGTTCAGGTCCACCAGCAGGCGCGTCACGACCCCGCGGAAGAGCGGCGCGTCGAAGGCGCGCGCCACGTGGCGCGCCAGCTCCAGCGCGCCCGGGTCCCAGCCGCGGTGGGAGTCGAGCAGCGCCTCGCGACCGCGGAAGAGGCGCGCGTAGCGGCGCGGCACGCGCCGGGAGGCGTGCTCGCAGGCCAGGACCAGGGCCTGGATGCGGGTCATGCAGGGGGGAGGTGGGTCACGGCTCGCCGAGCATCCGGCCGCGCGCCAGGCACTCGCAGAGCTCCCGGTACACCTCGACGAGGCGCGCGCGGTCGGGGCTCGGGCCGAGGGCGGTCAGGATGCGTTCGGAGAGCGTGCCGTGCCGGCGGATCGTTTGCAAAGGCGCGAGCAGGTCGGCGTCGCTGCCCGGGGCCGGGGCGACGGTCGAGTCGAGCAGCATGTCCCACACCGCGCCCAGGCTCGGCCGGTCCGCCCCGCGCCAGCCCAGGACGTGCGCGTGGGCCGGGTCGACGAGGCGTGCTTCCGGACCGGACCGGATGGCCTTTCCGAGCAGCTCGGCCAGCGGCTCGACCGGCAGCGCCGCCAGCGCCTCCGCTCCGGCCCAGCGCTCCTCGCACAGCGCCCGCACCACGCAGGCCAGGGCCCAGGCCACGGCCACGTCGGCCCGCGGGCACTCCTGGGTGTCCACCAGGCGGATCTCGATCGCCCCGCGGTCGAAGCGCGCGATCGCGCCGCGCGCGTTGAGCCACTCGCCCTCCAGGACGCCGCTCGGGTCGAGGGCCGCCACGTCGGCCGTGAGCGGGGCCAGGATCTCGCGCTCGTAGGCGGCGCGGTCGTAGACCGGCTCGGGGATCACGGCGCCGGTCATGCGCGGGACACGCGCGGAGTTGGTGCGGTAGACCTCCAGGCGCTGGTCCAGGAGCCCCGTCACGCGCCCTTCCATGACGGGCGAGCTGGCCGCCAGGGCCGGGACGAGCGGCAGGACCGCGCGCACCGCGGCGTGCAGGCGTGCGAACTCCTGGTCGTCGCCGAAGGAGAGGTTCAGGTGCACGCTCTGCAGGTTGGCCCACCCGTGGCGGCGGCAGTCGAAGACGGCGTCGTAGGTGCGATAGATCTCGGAGGATTCGAAGGGCCACAGCTCGGTCTCGGTGCGCGGGTCCATCCACGGATGCATGCCGCCCGGCATCAGGCGCGCGCCGTGGTCGGCCAGCCGTGCCTCGATCTCGCGCACGTTCTCCTGGAAGGCGGCGGCCACGCCGGCCAGGCCGCGCTCGGGCCGACTGGTCTTGAGCTCGATCACGTGGCGCACGAGCTCGTTCGACCAGGAGATGCGCCCGTTGTCGTGGTCGCCGCTCTCGTCGCCGCTGGCGGCGAACAGCAGGCGGTCCGCCAGGGGCCGCACGTCCAGCGTGGCGCGGTCGACCAGCATCAGCTCGAGCTCGAGCCCGATGCCCTCGTGGAGTCGCAGGGGGGCGCTCACCGCCGCCCCTCGTCCTTCATGCGCACCAGCCGGTCCCACAGCGTCTGCATCACGCGCCGGTAGAGCTCGTCGCCCAGCACCGAGTCCTCGAAGCCGTGGTCGATGTTCGGGTTGTCGTTGACCTCCATCACGACGCTCCGACGGCCGATGCGCTTCAGGTCGACGCCGTAGAGCCCGTCGCCGATCTGGCGCGCGGCGCGCAGCGCCGTCTGCACGATCCCGTCCGGCACCAGGTCCAGCGGCACGGGCTCGATCTTCCCGTACTCGGCCTTGGCCCCGTGGTGGCGCACGATCTGCCAGTGCTCGTCGACCATGTGGTAGCGGCAGGCGTACAGGGGCTGGCCGTCGAGCACGCCCACGCGCCAGTCGAACTCGGTCGGCAGGAACTCCTGGGCCACGAACAGGTCCGAGGTCTCCAGGATCCCGGCCGCGCGCTCCATCAGCTCCTCGGCGCTGGCGCACTTCGAGACGCCCTGCGAGAAGGCGCTGTCGGGGTACTTCAGCACGCACGGCAGGCCCACGGCGGGCACGATCTCGGTCAGGTTGAAGCGGTTGCCGACCACCGTGCGCGGCATCGGGATCTGGGCCTGGCCCAGGGCCTCGGCCAGGAAGACCTTGTTGCCGCAGCGGATGATCGACTCCGGGTCGTCGATCACGATCAGGCCCTCGGCCCGCGCGCGCTGGGCGAACTCGAAGGTGTAGTGGTTGACGTAGGTCGTCGTGCGCAGGAAGAGCGCGTCGAACTCGGCCACACGCGAGAAGTCGTCGCGTCCGATGCGCTCGACGCCGAAGCCGACCTTCTCGCCGGCGCGCTCGAAGCGCCGCAGCGCGCCGGGGTTCGAGGGCGGGAAGGGCTCCTTGTCGTCGGTCAGCATGGCCAGGTGGAAGCGCGGCGCGCGCCGCTTGCGCACCTGGTAGCGCGGACGCGCGAAGTAGCGCTCGGCCGCCTGGCGCACGAAGGCCAGGTGCGCCTCCGGGATCAGCCGCGCGGGGATGGTCTCGATGCGCGCCAGGCGCCAGTGGTCCTCGCTCTTCGCGAAGTGTGCGCGCAGCAGGGGCACCGGGAACAGGTTGAACAGGCGCTGGGCCAGGCCCGCGTAGCGCTTGGCCATGTTCTCGCCGAAGTAGATCGAGAGCACGAACTCGCTGGAGCGGATGGCCTTCAGCGTGCGCTGCAGCGACTCGTCCAGCTCGTCGTCCACCGCGCGCACCATCGTGCGCGAGCGCATCTCGAGCAGCGTGGTCAGGTTCGGGATCGCCGTGTGGCGCCGCGCCATGGCCAGGAGCGACACGTAGTAGCCCTCGCTCTGGTAGCGGTAGCGCCGGCACAGGTTGAACACGCGCAGGCCCTCGCGCTCGCTCCAGCGGGGATCGGCGAGGTAGTCCTTGGCCAGCACGACCTCCACGCCCGGGATCTGCAGGGCCCAGTCGTCGCGGTCGCTGACGGCCACGATCGTGGTCACGGATCGTCCTCCGCCGCGCCGCGCGGCTCGATCACCAGGAACGAGGCGTCGTAGGTCAGGACGCCCAGGAAGATCGAGCCGACCACGCGCGCGATCGGCACGTGGTAGCGCATCGCGCCGGTATCGGGGTGCTCGGTCGGGTCGGCCACCAGCACCTCGCGCCGCGCGCGGCTGTAGCCGCACAGGACCACGAAGTGCCCCACCGGCTCGCCGCGCAGGTCGTCGTCCTGGTTGCTCTCCGGCAGCTCGCGCGGCGAGCGGTGCAGGTAGGTGGCCGAGAGCCCGGTCAGGACCGGGAGCTGGCGCCGCAGCGGTGCGCGCAGGGCCGAGGCCGTCAGGTCGCCGAAGCGGATGCGCCCGCCCAGGCGCAGGAAGTCGAGGTAGCCGCGGCTCGCCAGGCGGATCTTCGGGTGGCGCCGGGCGGCGAGCTGGGCCGCCAGACGCTCCTCGAGGTCGAGGCGCAGGGTGAACCAGGTCGGGTCGAAGACGCGCAGGTTGAAGGTGTGCAGCGTGGCGCGGTAGCCGCGCCGCAGGGCGTGCACGCCCAGCATGACCTCCAGCGTCCCGCCGCCCTCCTCGAGCATCGGGATCTCCTCGACCAGCCGCGCCAGCGGCAAGCGATCGCCGAAGTAGCGGTAGACCGCGTGCAGGCAGGTCGGCCCGCAGGTCACGTCGTCGGGCTGGCGCTGGATCTCGAAGGCCTTGAGGTCGCGCATCGCGCCCCGGGGGCGGGGGTGCAGTAGGAGGTGCTGTCGCGGGTCAGGTGGCAAGGGGCTGGGCGCCCAATCGGCCCCGGGCCGGCGCCACCCCGCTGCGCCGCCAGCGCGGGCCAGGGGCTTGCTAGTCTGGGACGCCTTCCCCAGGAGGCCTTCCGATGTCGTTCCTCGCCCTCGTCCTGGTCCTCGCCCTCGCTTCCCCGCAGGCCGCACGCGCGGAGGAGGGGCCGACCGCTGGCCTGCTCGGCACGCGCGTCGTCGACCTGGGGGGCCGGGTCCATCGCCTGGGGATGGGCACCGGAGTCCAGCCGGTGGCGCTGGTGTTCCTCGACACGGGCTGCCCGATCGCGAACAAGTACGTCCCGGAGCTCGGCGCACTGGCCGCGCTGGCGGCGGAGGAGGGTGTGCAGTTCTTCGGCGTGCTCTCCGATCCGACGGTGACGGCCACGGCGGCACGGGCGCACTGCGCGGAGTACGCGCTCGCCTTCCCGGTCCTGTTCGACGCCTCGGGCGAGCTGGCCGGGCGCCTCGGGCCGACGCACGTACCCGAGGCCTTCGTGCTGGACGACGACGATCGGGTCTACTACCGCGGGCGCATCGACGACCGCTTCGAGGACCTCGGGAAGCAGCGCGCGCAGGTGAGCGCGCACGACCTCGCGGCGGCGCTGCGCGGCGTCGGCGAGCGAACGCCGCTCGCCGCGGCCCGCACCCGGCCGATCGGCTGCGTGTTCGAGGCCTGGAGCGCGCGGCCGGCGGATGCCGCCGTCACCTACCACCGCGACGTGGCCCCGATCCTGAACGCGAACTGCGTCGAGTGCCACCGCGCCGGGGATGTCGGGCCGTTCCCGCTCGGGACCTTCGCGGAGGCGCAGCGTCGCGCCCGGACGATCGCGGAGGTCACCCGCTCGCGCCTGATGCCGCCCTGGTTCGCGGCCGAGGGGGCCGGGCACTTCCGCGACGAGCGCCGCCTGAGCCCGGGCGAGATCGCGCGGCTCGAGGCCTGGGCGAGCGCGGGCGCCCCCGAGGGCGATCCGGCCGACGCGCTGCCCCCTCCGGCCTTCCCGGACGAGCGCTGGCGCCTGGGCCCGCCGGACCTGGTGGTCGAGATGCCGGTCGCCTACGAGCTGCCGGCGGCCGGGGACGACATCTACCGCTACTTCGTGGTCCCGAACGCGCTCCTCGAGGACCGCTTCGTCACCGCGATCGACTTCCGGCCCGGCGACCCCTCGGTCGTGCACCACTGCATCGTCTACCACGACTTCACGGGCAAGGCCGCGCGCATCGACGCGCGCACGAGCGAGCCCGGCTTCTCGGTCTTCGGCCAGGACTCGGGCGCGAACGAGGAGCGCTTCGACCCGAGCGGCACCGACTCGCGCACCCAGATCGCCGGCTGGGCGCCGGGCACGCAGCCCTACGTGCTGCCGCCGGGCACCGGGCAGCGCCTCGCGGCGGGCGGCGACTTCGTGCTCGAGGTCCACTACCACCTGACCGGCAAGGCCACCCGCGACCGGAGCGCCCTGGCGCTCTACTTCGCCGACGAGCCGGTCGCGAAGGAGGTCGTCGGGCTCGTCATCGGCACGGAGAACATCGACATCCCGGCCGACGAGGAAGCCTACTACCGCCACGTGTGGATGGAGGTCCCGGCGGACCTCGAGCTGATCGACGTGTCGCCGCACATGCACTACCTCGGCAAGGAGGTCGAGGTCGTGGCCACGCTGCCGGACGGGGCGGAGGAGAAGCTGATCACGATCGCCGACTGGGACTTCCGCTGGCAGGGGGCGTACTTCTACCGCAAGCCCGTGCTCCTGCCCGCGGGCTCGCGCATCGACGCCTTCTTCCGCTTCGACAACTCGGCCGCCAACCCCGCCAACCCGAGCCGCCCGCCGATCCGCGTGCGCGAGGGCTGGCGCACGACGGACGAGATGTGTCTCTTCTACTTCACGGGGGTGCCGCGCGACGCGGCCCACACGGACGCGATCTACCGGGCGATGCTCGCCTCGTTCCAGCGCTCGGGCGCGCCGGAGTAGGCCGGGCGCCGCGCCTCACGGGTCGGACGCGGCCGGCGCCAGGCGGGGACCCAGCCCGACGCCGAGCGAGTACCCGCGCACGTCCTCGCCGACGATCCAGCCGGCCTCGAAGCGCAGCGGCCCGACGCGCGGGAAGCTCCGCGTCCAGCCCAGCCCGAGCTCCAGGAAGCCGTCGAAGCCCAGCGTCCCGGGGTCGACGTCGAAGAAGCGCACGCCGCCCAGGAAGGCGTCCCAGGAGGAGCTCTCCGCGCCCGCCGGGCCGAAGGGCGCGCCCAGCTCGGCCCGCGCCGCCAGGGTGCGGCTCGTGTCGCTTCCCTCCTGGGCCTCGCTGCTGGCCGAGAACACGCTCGTGCTCGCCACCGAGTAGCGACCCTCGAGGCCCCAGTCGCGCCGGGCCAGGTCGCGCTCGCGCTCCAGCGTCAGGTTGCCGGCCGGGCTCACGGCCCAGCCGTCCCAGTTGACGAGCAGGCCGTCGATCAGGGGCGCGAACTCGATCTTCCCGGCCTCGTTGTAGCGGGCGTCGTTCTCGAGGTAGGCGAGCGCCAGCGTGGCGCCCGGGCGCAGCCACCACGAGCTCCCGAGCGGGAACCCCCAGCCGGCGCCGACCTGGCCCCCGGCCAGGGTCCAGTCCTGGTCGACGGTCGCGAAGCCGGAGGCGGTCTGGGCCCCGAGGTGGTCCTCCGCCAGCATGAGCCCGGCCACGGCCTCGAGGTGCAGCCGCCCGTGGAGGCCCGGCACGACGAAGTCGTCGTGCCACGGCAGGCGCAGCGTGTGCAGGCGCGTGTCGTCGGCCGCGCCCGACCCGTCGATGCGCAGCGTCGCGCCGCTGATCTCCTCGGCCAGGGTCACGCCCAGGACGCCCGCGAAGAGGTCCGGGAGCGAGGCCAGCGCGTCGTCCAGCTCGTCCTGGCCTGCGGCGGCCGGGGCGAGGGCCAGCCCGGCCAGGAGCGAGAGCGTGCGCACGCGCCGCTCAGCTCCCGGGTGCGCGCCCCGGCGCGGACACGCTGCCGTGCAGGTGCGTGTGGTGCGGGGAGAGGATCGCGACGCCGGCCGCGTCGAAGTCGTCCAGCACGTTGGCGTGCAGCTCGGAGAGCACCGTCGGGCGCCGCGCCGGCTCGAGCACGGCGGCGCGCAGCTCGTACTCGATGTAGAAGTCCGAGAGCGAGGTCTGCAGCACGTAGGGGGCCGGTTCCGCGCGCAGGCCCTCGGTGCGGCGCGCGGCCCCCAGCAGGAGCTCGTGGACCGTGCGCCAGGGAATGTCGTAGCCGAGCGAGAGCTTCGTCGCCAGGAAGGCGCCCTCCTCCGAGAAGCGCGAGTAGTTCACGGTCGTGCCGGCCGTGAAGAGCGAGTTCGGCACGCTGACCTCGTCGTTGCGCGGCGTGCGCAGCTTGGTGGCCAGGAGCGAGAAGCCCACCACCGTGCCCTCGTGCTCGCCGAAGCGCACGTAGTCGCCCACGCGGAAGGCGCGCGAGTAGGCCAGCACGATGCCGCTCGCCATCTGTCCGATCAGGCTGGTCGAGCCGAGCGACACCATCAGGCCCGCGAAGACCGTCACGCCCTGGAAGGCGCCCGTGCTGCTGCCGGGGATGTAGGGGAAGGCCACCACCAGGGCCCCCAGCCAGACCAGGGCCGCCACCAGGCGCTCGGCCACCAGCGGGGTCATGGCCTCCGCCAGGTGCGAGTGCACCAGGCCGCGGCCGGCGGCCTGGAAGTAGCGTCGCACCATCCCGACCGCGAAGCGCGCCAGGAGCCACACCACCGTCGCCACCGCGAGGCCCGGCAGGGATTCCACCAGGGCCAGGGCGAGGTCGCGCAGCTCCTCCAGCAGCTGGCCCTCCAGCTCCTCGCCGACCGGGCGCGAGTAGGGGAAGTAGAGCAGCAGGCGCTCGAAGGTCAGGAAGGCCACCAGCGCCACCAGCCCCCAGGTGAAGAGGGCCACGCAGCCGTGCGCCCCCGAGACCAGGTTCTGCTGCCAGAGGTAGCGGCTGCCGCCGGTCCCGCGCGCCAGCTTCTGCGCTCCGAAACGCGCCACGCGCGCCGAGAGCCGCCGGTGGTTGCGCACCAGCCCCCACACGAGCAGGGCCCCCACGGCCAGCGTGAGGATGCTCTTGCCGACGGCCCACAGCAGCGCCTCGAGGCTCCCGGCCTCGTGCAGCTCGGCCACCGCCTGCTCGAGGCGCGCCGCCGTCTCGGCCGCCAGCGTCTCGAGCGTCTCGCCGGCCAGCGAGTCGACGTCCGCCGTCAGGACCGCGAAGACCTCGTGGCCGCCGAGGAGCAGCATCTCGCCCTCCGCGAAGGGGGAGCGGGTGACGCTCCCTCCCACGCCCGCCTCCAGGAGCTCCCGGAGCAGCGCGTTCGCCGCCGTGCGGCGCTGCTCGGGTGAGTAGCCGGAGCGCTCGGCCCGGAAGCGGAACACCTCGCGGCCGGCCAGCTCCAGCTCGGTCTCCGCGCGGTCCGGCGCCTGCGCCGCCAGCACGGAGCCCAGCCAGGCGAGGAGCAGGACGACGAGCGCGGGGCGAGCCATGGGGGCTGGACGAGCGGGGCGGAAGCCTAACCGTGGCGAGAGCCCCTGGCCATCCGGGCCCACTCCCCAGGGGCTGTGCAAGAACCGGAAGGGCGAAGGTGGATCGCGCGCCAGGACGATCCAGAGAGCCTGGCAGGAGGCCGCGGCCTCCTGCTCGGGCTCTCAGCCCTTGCCCGGCAGGAAGTAGAGCACGATGTCGACCACGAACAGCGCGATGATGATCCACTCCAGCAGCTCGGCACGCCGGCGCGCGGCCAGGTCGGAGATCTTCGAGTAGATGTTCTCGAGCGTGGCCAGCTTGCGCTCGACGGCCGCGTCCCAGGCCGAGAAGTGGAAGCGCCCCGAGGCCAGCTCGTACAGGCGTGCCAGGTAGTCGTCGCCCAGGAGCTTCAGGGCGTTGTCGAAGTTCTCGTGCAGGATCGCGCTGTCGGCCTGGAAGCGCGCCAGGCGCTCGACCTCGCGCGTGTTCGCGACCAGCCCGAACAGCGGCCGCTGGGCGCGCGCGAGCAGGCCGTAGGCCTCGTCCAGGCGGCGCTCCAGGCGCCCGTCGAGGAAGCGCAGCTCGACCAGCTCGACCGTGCACAGCTCGAGCACGCGGCGCTCGTCCTCCATGTCGCCGCCCACCAGCAGCGCCGCGAACCAGTCGACCAGCACGAGCTCGTCCGGGCCGTAGGCGATGCGGCCCTCGAGCGCGTTCTCGACCTCGTGCAGCGAGAGCGGCCCCGGCTCGGCGCGCAGGATGCGCGCCAGGAGCTCGCGCTCGTCGCTCTCCAGCGCGGCCACGGGCATCCCCGTCGGCTCGAGGTGGTAGATCACGTAGTCCTCGACCGCCTCGGCCAGGTGCGGCTCGCGCACGGCGTCGCCCAGGCTGGCGAGCAGCGCGTGGGCCTCGCGCCGCGCCGCCTGCTGGAGCCCGGCGTGGTCGTAGAGGCAGGCGCTGGTCGCCACCAGGTCGGCCAGCTCGCCCTCCAGGGGCAGCGCGTAGACCAGGTCGAGCGCGCCGAAGGGGTAGAGGCCGATCTCGAGGACGTCGGCGCTCGCGCGCGCGGCGCCGGCGTGGCTCCCCAGGTCGAGCGGCGCGGCCGGGCGCGTGAAGCGCAGCGGCCGGCGCACCTCGAGCGGGTCCTCCGGCGCGCCGCGCTTGTGGCGGAAGGCCTCCGCGCCGCGCGCCACGCCCAGCCGCGCCGCGGCGCGCGCGAGGTCGATCTCGAAGCCGAGGTCGAAGGCCAGGACGACGTGGGCCGTGCCGCGCACGCGCATGGCCTTGCCCTACGCGTAGCGCTCGGCCAGGACCGTGCGGTGGTGCCGCTCGTGGCCGGCCAGGAGGTAGGGAAAGGCACACACGACGAAGGAGCAGTCCGAGGCGGTCCCGCGCCGCTCCCAGGACTCGGCGTCGAGGGCCCGGAAGAAGCACAGGTTCGCGCCGCGCAGGAGCGCCAGCTCCTCGGAGAGGTCCGCCAGCGTGCGCCGGTCCGAGCCGGAGGCGGCCACGTAGTCGTCCTGCTCGAAGCTGGCGAGCGGCGTCGCGTCGCCCCGCGCCATGCGCAGGGCGCGGTAGGCGAACACGCGCTCGGCGTCGATCAGGTGCCCGACGACCTCCTTCACGCTCCACTTGCCGGGCGCGTAGCGGTGCCCGCCGCGCGTCTCGCCCAGGCGCGCGAGCAGCGCGCGCGTCTGCTCCAGGCCGGCGGCGAGCTCGGCCAGCACGTCGCCCGCTGGCACGATCTCGAGGTAACCGCGGTAGAAGGAGGCGAGCTCGTCGCTCCGCGGTCGCCGGACGGTCGTGGCGCTCATGCCGGGATTCTCCACCGCGCGCCGGGCCGCGACAAGCGGGGCACGGTCAGCTCGCCAGCACGCGCAGCCAGGCCAGGGCCAGGGCGAGCAGCGCGAGCAGCGCGGCGCCGACCTGCAGCCCGCGCTGCTCGATCCACGCGCGCGGCAGCGAGCCGAGCAGCGGCCCCAGGGCCAGCCCCGCCAGCAGGCCGAAGACGTGGGCCAGCACGTCGACGCGGCTGGTGGGCCGGGCCTCGCCCACGCCCAGGTAGAGGAGCAGGAGCAGCGCCGCCCCGACCGGCGCGATGCGCCGCGCGCGCGGCTCGGCCAGGAGGTGCCGCGCGCGCGCCTCGGTCCCGCCCAGGAGACCCACGGCGGCGAAGACCGCGGTCGAGGCGCCGATCGAGAGGTGCTCGCCGGCCCGCAGCCAGGCATTCGCAAGGTTCCCGAGGGCGCCGGCCACGAGCAGCGCCAGCGCGCCGATCCCCGCCCCGGCGGTGTGGAACAGGAGGTAGGCGAACAGGCCCCCGAACACGAGGTTCGAGAGGAGGTGCGGCACGTCCGCGTGCAGCGTCAGGGCCGTGACGGTGCGCTCGAGGGCCCCGGCGCGGATCGCGCTGGCGCGCGCGGCGCCGGCCGCGACCCAGTCGTGCCCCAGGGCGCCGCGCCACTGGGCCAGGGCGAGTGCGACCAGCACCAGCGCGCCCAGCACCGTGCCCACGCTCGCGAAGGGTGCCGCCGGCGGCAGCGCGCGCTTCAGGCGGAAGCCGCGGTTCTCCTCCTCGTAGCGGCGCAGCTCCTCCAGCGCGCGCTGCGCGTGGTGGCTCTCCACGAGCAGCGCGTGCTGGCCGGCCTGGGCCAGCTCGAGGTAGGGGATCGACTGGCTGGCGAGCACCAGCGCGCGCTCGCGCGCGGCACGCGCCTGGCGCGCGCGGAAGACCTCGACCAGCTCGGCTACCGGATGACTCCGCAGCCGATGCGGCCGCCGGCGTTGCCGGTCGGATCGGTCACGAGGTCGTCGGCCGCGGCGTGCACGATGATCGAGCGCCCGCGCACGCTGTTCGGGCCGTCGGCCACCGCCAGGGCCGGCATGAGCAGCACGTGGTGGCCACTCCCCTTCTCGTCGACCCACATGTTGCCGAGGTCGCCGGCATGGTGCTCGGACGCGTGCGGCGAGCCGTGCTTGTGCCCGGCCGGGTTGAAGTGGCTGCCGGCCGAGCTGCCGTCCGCAGCCGAGCAGTCGCCCTTCTCGTGCACGTGCACCGCGTGCCAGCCGGGGGGCGCGTTCGTCACGCTGACCTCGACCAGGACGCCGCCCTTCTGCTCGCTGAAGGTGGCAGTGCCGGACAGGCTCGAGCCGGAGCGGGCCTCGATGCGCGCGCTGGCGCGCTGGCCCGATCCGGAGCCGTGCGCGTGCTTGGAATCGCCCGCGGAGCTGTCGGTGGCGTGGACGAAGACGCAGGCCGAGAGGCCGCAGGCCGCGAGGACGGCGAGGGAGGTGAGACGCGTGGACATGGGCGTGGGGAGGGGTTGCCGGACGGCGCGGGGGGAGGGCGAGTGTAGTGGCCTCGCCACGGGGGATCCACGCGCGCCGCGGGCTTCGCAGGAGGCTCACGTCCGCGGCTCCGGCCGCTCCGGGCATGGTGGGCCCCACGCGCCCGCGCTACCCTTCCGCGCTTCGCCTTGGGTCCCCGAGCTCCCCGCGCCGCCCCGCTCGTCCCGGTCCTGGCCCTGACCGCGCTGTCGAGCTTCGCCGCCGGCACGGCCACGCTCAGCATCTTCTTCGTCACCGAGCGCCCGCCCTACGGCTTCGCGCCGGCCGGGCAGTACGCGCTCGGGCTGCTGGTGGGGCTGACCTACACCCTCGGGGCGCTCGGAGCCGGGCGCCTGACGCGCGCGCTGGCCCGGCGCGCGGTCCCGCCGCGCGCACTGCTCGCGCGGCTCGTGCTCGCCCTCGCCGGCCTGATGCTCGTGCCGGTGCTCGTGCCCGCGAGCTGGGCGCTCTACGCGGTGCTGGCCCTGTACGCGCCGCTGACGGGCGTCTTCTGGCCGCTGGTCGAGGCCTACGTCTCCGGCGGGCGCCGCGCGGGCGAGCTGCGCGCGGCCATCGGGCGCTTCAACATCGTGTGGAGCGTCACGCTCCTGCCCTCGTTCCTGATCCCGCCGCTGCTCGAGGACCACCCGGGGCGCGTCTTCCTGGCGGTCGCGCTGACGCACCTCGTGAGCCTCCTGTGCCTGCGCCGGCTCGGCTCCGAGCCCGGCGCCCACGCACACGACGAGACGCACCTCGTGCCGGCCCACTACCGCGAGCTCCTGCGCGTGCACCGGGTGCTGCACGCGACCAGCTACCTCGTGATGTACGCGCTCTCGCCCTACCTCCCGACCGTGCTGGCGCGCCTGGGCGTGGACGGGCGCCTGCGCGGCGCGCTGGCCGCGAGCTGGCTGGCGGCGCGCACCGTCGGCTTCGCCGTGCTGGAGCGCTGGCACGGCTGGCACGGGCGCTGGGCCGTGGCCGGCGTGGGCATGGCGCTGGTGCTGGGCGGCTTCGCCGTGACGCTGCTCGCGCCGGAGCTGGGCGCGGCGGGGCTGCCGTGCCTGCTGGTCGCGCTGGTCGCCTTCGGCAGCGGCCTCGCGGCGCTCTACACGGCCGCGCTCTACTACGCCTTCGAGGTCGCCGGGCACGAAGGCGGCGGCTCGCACGAGGCCCTGATCGGCCTGGGCTACTCGATCGGGCCGAGCGCCGGACTCCTGGTGTGCGCGCTGGAGGGCGGCGGCGCGCTCGCTCCCGAGCGGCGCGACCTCGCGCTGCTGGCGGTCATCACGACCCTGTGCCTGGCCGGGGCGCTGCTCGCCTGGCGCCGCCGGCGCGCGCCCTCAGGTGCCCCGTAGCGCGGCCGCCAGGCGCGCGGTCGCCTCGGCGGTCGTGACGCGCTCGCGGTAGCCGAAGGCGCGCTCGAGCGCACCGACGTCGTAGGAGTGGCTGGCGGCGAGCTGCTGGGCCAGGAAGCGCGTCATGGGCGGCTCGCCGGGACGGCGCGTGAAGCGCCAGAGCAGCTCGCAGGCCCCGCCCAGGGCGTAGGCGAAGGGCCGCGAGACGCGCTCGCGCGGCGGCGGGATCCCGGCGGCCGTGAAGAGCTCGCGCAGCCATTTCCACAGCTCCACGGGCTCCTTCTGGGCCACGAAGTAGGCCTTGCCGGCCGCGGGCGAGCCCGGCGCGAGCCGCTCGAGCGCGTCGGCGTGGGCCACGGCCGCGTTCTCGACCCAGGTGAAGCTGACCTCGTTCGCGCCGCCGCCGACCTGCACCAGCTTCCCGGCCCGCGCGCGCGCCACCAGGCGCGGCATCAGGTGCGGATCGCCGGGCCCGAGCACGAGGTGCGGCCGCAGCGCGACGGTCGCCAGGCGCGCGCCGTTCGCCGCCAGGACGAGCCGCTCGGCCTCGGCCTTGGTCGCCGCGTAGGGCGCGAGGTGGCGGCGCGGGTAGGGCAGCGACTCGTCCGCGCGGCGGTGGTCGCGCCCGTCGAAGACCACGCTCGGGCTGCTGGTGTGCACCAGGCGCGCCACGCCGCTCGCGCGGCAGGCCTCGACGACGAAGCGCGTGCCCTCCACGTTCGTGCGCACGAAGTCGGCGCGCGGGGCGCCGAAGCCGGTCAGCGCCGCGCAGTGCACGACCGACTCCTGGCCCTCGATGGCGCGCTCGACCAGCTCGCGGTTGCGCAGGTCACAGGTCAGCGTGCGCACGCCCAGGGCCTCCAGCGCACGCGAGGGTCGGCGGCTGGCGGAGCGCACCTCGTGCCCGCGCCGCACGAGCTCGGCCACCACCGCCTGGCCGAGGAAGCCGTTCCCGCCGGTGACCAGGACCTTCATCGCGGCGCGGGGGCGGCCGGGCGGGCGGCTCTCGGGGGGCGGTTCACGGGCGGCGGGACGGAGCGTAGCATCCGCGCCATGCCGACCCGCCTGCGCACGCCCGCCGAGCTCGAGGCCGCCCTGGCCGCGCCGCGCTTCCTCGTCTTCAAGCACTCGCCGACCTGCCCGATCTCGGCCGAGGCCTTCGCCGAGTACGAGGAGTGGGCCGCGAGCCATCCGGAGTGCCCGACCGCCTGGATCGAGGTCGTCCAGGAACGCCCGCTGGCGCGCGCGGTGGCCGAGCGCACGGGCGTGAAGCACGAGTCGCCGCAGGCGCTGCTGCTCGAGGCCGGCCGCGTGGCCTGGAGCGCCTCGCACTCCGCCATCACCGCTGCGGCCCTCGAGCACGCCGTGGGCGCCGTGCGTCGCTGAGGCTGGGCGCGCTCGCTCGCGTGGGCGCCGGGCGACCGGTGGGCGGGGCGCGTCAGACGCGCCGCTCGGCCCAGCGCTTCAGCTCCTCGCGGCGGATCTTGGCGTTGTGGCGCACGTCGGTCGGGAAGCGCGGGTGCAGCAGGACCTCGCGGATCGGCGGGTCGAGCTCGCGCGCGCGCGCGGCGACGCGCGGCAGGAGCTCCTTGAGCGGCAGGCCGGCGCCGTCGCGCTCGACCAGCAGCACCGGGCGCTCCTGCCCGCGCGGGCCGGCGCCCACCAGGGCCGTGCGCGCGACGCCGGGGGTCGCGTCGAGCACGTTCTCGAGCGGCACCGGGTAGAGCACGCCGTGCTCGGTCTCGAGGCGGTGCGACTTGCGCCCGAGGAACCAGAGCATCCCGGCGGCGTCCAGGCGCCCGACGTCGCCCATGCGGTGCCAGACGCCGGCCGGGTCCGGGATCTTGGCCAGGGCGTTCGCGCGCTCGTCGTCGAGGTAGCGCGCCGTGACCATCGCTCCGCGCACGCACACCTCGCCCGGGGCGCCGGGTGCGACGCGCAGGCCCTCGTCCCAGCGCGCGATGGGCTCGTCCGTGACGCGGATCAGGGCCAGCTCGACGCCCGGGAGCGGGCGCCCGACGGCACTCCCGGCACCGCTCTCGATCGCCGCGCGCAGGCCGGCGAGCTGGCCGGCGTTGATGTCGCTCACCGGCAGGGCCTCGGTCGCGCCGTAGGGCGTGTGCACCTCGCCCCCGGCCGGGAGCAGCGCCTTCAGGGCCAGTGCCAGGCGCGGCGAGACCGGCGCGCCGGCGATCGTCACGCGCCGGAGCTGCGTGAAGCGCGCGCCGCGGGCCTGCATCCAGGGCACGACCCGACGCCAGATCGCGGGCGAGCCGAAGGCGAAGCTCGCGCGGCCCGCCTCGAGCGCGTGGTGGACGCGCGCCGGGTCGCACTGCGCCGGACGCGTCGGGTCGAGCTCCGGGAAGACGCTCGTCAGGCCGAGCGCGTGGTCGAACAGCGCGAAGAGCGGGAAGCAGGCCCCGTCGACCTCGCCCGGCTCGAGCCCGAAGTGCGTGCGCAGGGCCACGAGCTCGGCCGCGAAGTTGCCGTGCGTGTGCACGACGCCCTTGGCCGGGCCGGTGCTGCCGGAGGTGAACAGCACCGCCGCCGGCGTCGCGGTCGTCACCGGCACGATCGGGAAGGGCTCGCTGCGCGCGCCGAGGAGTCGCTCCAGGCGCACGGCCCCGAGGGCCGGCCCGCGGCCGACCGCGATGGCGAGACCCACGTTGCGGAAGCGCTGCGGGAAGAGCTGGCGCGCGAGGTGCACGCGCGGGACGCCGATCAGCGCGCTCGGCTGGACGCGCGCGAGGCAGGCGAGCAGCGCGCGCCGGCCCATGCCCGGGTCGATCAGCACCGGCAGCGCGCCCAGGCGCAGCAGCGCGTGGAACAGGGCCACGAAGTCGACCCCGGGCGGCACGAAGAGCGCCGTGCGCTCGCCCGGACGGAGGCCGAGGTCGGCCAGGGCCCAGGCGATCGAGTCCACGCGGCGCTCGAGCTGCTCGAAGGTGAGGCGCTCCTCCGCGCGTCCGAAGACGTGCACCGCCAGGCGTCCGGGCGCCGCGGCGGCGTGGCGGCGCAGCTCGTGCGAGACGTTGAGGGCGCTCATCGGCCGACGACGCGCGCGAGCTCGGCCACGAAGGCCTCGGGCTCGTCCTCGAACAGGTAGTGTCCGGCGCGCTCGAAGCTCGTGACCGAGGCGTGCGGCAGGCGCCGGCGCCACTCCAGCAGGAAGCGCGGCGTGAACACGAAGTCCCGCAGGCCCCACACGAGGTGCACCGGCACGCGCGCGAGCCGCGGCAGGAAGCGCTCGATCTCGCTCAGCTCGCTCCACGAGGGATGCCCGGGCGCGAGCGGGATGTCGCGCACGAACTCGTGCGTGGCCACGCGGTTGGCCCAGGAGTCGTAGGGCAGGAGGTAGCCGCGCCGGGCGAGCGGGGTCAGGGGCCGCTCGACCGCCATCCACGTCGCCGCGCGCGCGAAGGCGTTGAGCCCGCGCACGGCCAGGGCCCCGAAGGCGGGCACGCGGCAGGCGGTCAGGCGCAGCGGCAGCTTGCCGTCGAGCGCGAAGGCGGCGGTGTTGCTCAGGACGACGCGCGCGATCCGCTCCGGATGCCGGCGCGCGAAGCCCAGGCCGATCGGGCCGCCCCAGTCGTGCAGCACGAGCGTCACGCGCTCGAGGTCCAGGGAGAGCAGCAGGCGCTCGAGGTTCCCGACGTGCTCGGCCAGGCGGTAGGGGAAGCGGGCGGGCTTGTCCGAGAGCCCGCAGCCCAGGTGATCGACGGCGACGCAGCGCCGCGTGGGCGCGAGCGCGGCCAGCGCGCGGCGGAAGGCGAAGGACCAGGTCGGGTTGCCGTGCACGAAGACCAGGCCCTCCGGCGTGCGCGGGCCCTCGTCCACGAAGTGCTGCAGCGCCCCGGCCGCGCGGGTGCCGGGGGGGTGCTCGAAGAAGCGCGGCGTGAACGGGTACTCGGCCGCGAGCGGCGCCAGGCGCGCGCGCGCCGCCGGCTCGCGGTCGCGCGCGTGCTCGGAGACGAGCCGTGCCGCCGCGGCGCTCACGGGACCTCCGCCGGGACGTGCCAGTCGAGCTCGAGCGGTCCGGCCGCGACCCAGGCCAGGACGTGCGTCGGCGTGTGGTGGAGGCGCACGCGCCGGCTGCGGCCGCCGTGGGCCAGGAACAGCTCGTCGCCCGCGCGCCGCTCCAGCGGACAGCGCGCCAGGTCCGCCAGGCCCACGCCGGCGAGCTTCAGCAGCGCCTCCTTGGCGCACCACAGGGCCAGGACGTCGGCGCGCCCGGCGCCGCCGAGGAGCGCGAGCTCGCCGGACGCCGCGAAGCGCGCGCGCGCCGCCTCCCAGCGCGGGCGCGCGAGCCACTCGGCGTCGAGGCCGAGCGCGACGGGCGCGACCGCGGCCGCCACCAGGCCGGTCGTGTCGGTGAAGGACGCGTGCCAGCCCTGGACGGGCGTGGGCGCGCCCGAGGGGAGCCGCGGCCAGGCCTCGCAGGGCAGCGCGCGCGGGGCGGCGGCGAGCTCCGCGCTGGCGCGCAGGGCCTCGGCCACGGCCTCGCGCGCGGCGGCGAAGCGCTGGGCGCGGGCCAGGCGGGTCGAGAGCGGGACCAGCACGACGTGCGCGCGCATCAGCGCTCCTCCGGGCGCGTCGAGCGCTCGATCACGCGCGCGTCGAAGGCGTTGACGCCCATGCCGGCGTCGACGACCACGCCCTGGGCGTTGATGCCGGCCGAGCGCGGGGAGAGCAGGAACAGCGCGCAGTCGGCCACCTCGCGCGTCTCGAGGCCCTTGCGGCGCAGCGTCAGGGCCTCGGCGTGGAGGTAGCTCTCGAGGTAGCCCGGGATGCCGGCCGAGCTCGCGGTCTTGAGCGGTCCGGCGCACACCGCGTTGACCCGCACCCGGCTGGTGGCGCTCAGGCTCTTCGCCAGGAACACGACGGCCGAGTCGAGGGCCGCCTTGACCGGGGCCATGAAGCCGTAGTTCTCGGCCGCGATGCGCGTGCTCGAGATCGAGATCGCCACCAGCGCGGCGTCGGGCGCGAGCACGGGCCGCAGGGCGTTGGCCAGGGCGACGAAGGAGAAGGCCGAGGCGTCCACGGCTGCCAGGAAGGCCTGGCGCGGCGTCTCGTGGAACGGCCTCCAGCCGCCCGAGTAGTCGGCGTGGGCGATCGAGTGCACGGCGCCGGCCAGCGGGGGGCCCTCCGCCAGGGTGGTCGCCAGGCGCGCCAGGTCCGCGTCGCGCGTCACGTCGCACACGTGGATCGGCCCGCCGAGCTTCGCGGCCAGCTCGGCGCGCCGCGCCTCGCTGTGGACCGTCCACTCGACGCTCGCGCCGGCTTCCTGCAGGCGCGTGCCGACGTGCCAGGCGACGCTCTTCTTGTTGGCGACGCCGCACACGAGCACGCGCTTCCCGGCCAGGCCGAGCCAGTCGGGTGCGGCGCTCACGCCGTGCCCCCCGCGCGCGAGAGGACGCAGCGCAGCTCGATCGCGGTGGTGCCTGCGACGGCGGCCTTGGCCTCGAGGAACGAGGCCGGGCCGACGGTCTCGGCCAGGGTGACGCGCGTCGTCAGCGTCTCGCCCGGCCGCACCAGGCGCCGGAACTTCGCCTTCTCGATGCGTGCGAGCACCGGCACGTCGCGTGTCGCGCCGAAGGTCGCCCCGCGCGCGACGAGCAGCACCGCCGCCGCCTGGAAGGCGTGCTCGCACAGGATCACGCCGGGCGTGATCGGGTTGCCGGGGTAGTGGCCGCGGAAGAAGTCGGCCGTCTCCGGCACGCGCCACTCGGCCGTGAGCGTGGGCGGCGACGCCTCCGGCTCGAGGGCCACGATCCGGTCGAGGAACAGGAACGGCTCGCGGTGGGGGAGCCAGGCCTCGATCGCGGCGCGCTCCAGCGCTGCCGCGCTCACCGCCCCGCCCCCGCCGGCTCGCGCCGCGCCAGCAGGTGGGCGTCGACCTTGTTGGCCTGGATCACGCCGTAGTTCGCCGCCCCCAGCCAGCCCGACATGATGATCCCGACCGAGCCGGCGTGGAACAGGCCGCTGATCTCCTTCGAGAGGTCGAGCGAGACCTGCAGGCCCTCGAACTTGGTCCCGAAGGAGGTCCCGAGCGGGGCCTGCGTGTAGAAGGCGAAGGTGCGCGGGGTCGCGACCTCGCGGTGCTCGATGAGTCCCGTGACGCCCGGGAGGTAGCGCTCGAGGCAGGCGATCGTCTCGGCGCACAGGCGCTCCTTCTCGCGCTCGTAGGCGGGCGCGTCCAGCTCGGCCCAGTCGGCCCAGCGCGCGTTGGTCGAGCTGACGATCGCGAAACGGTCGCTGCCGGGCCGGAGCTTGGGGTAGTAGACCGAGAAGGTGCGGCTCTGTCCGCGGAGGTCGCACAGCGCCGCCGAGTCGAAGGTCGGCCGGTCCGAGTGGAACACGAGGTCGCCGATGAAGGGGATCGTGGCGCCGCGCGCCAGCCCGAGGAACACCTGGCAGGAGGAGTTCGAGAGGCGCACCGCGCGGGCCGCGGCGGCGTAGGCGGGCGAGACGTGCTCGAGGCCCACCAGGCGCTCGAGGGTGCCGGTGATGCCGGCGTTCGAGAGCACGCAGGGCGCCGCCAGGTGCCGTCCGTTGACGAGCACGCCGCGCACGCTGCCGTCCTCGACCACGATGCGCTCGACCTGGGCGTGGTTGTAGAGCTCGACCCCGCTGCGCGCCAGCTCGGCGCGCATGGCCGCGATCAGGCCGTCGGTGCCCCCCGAGAAGGTGTAGACACCCTCGCTCATGAAGTTCGAGAACACGATCCCGTAGCTCTTGGCCGGGTCCTCGAGGCCCGAGCCGTTGGCGTAGGAAATCGGCTCCATCAGCAGGCGGTGGACGTCGTTGCGGCCGGGGAAGTAGCGCTCGAACAGCTCGCCGGTGGTCTCCTGCGAGGCGTCGTAGAACTCCATCTTCCGCAGGTGGTCGAAGAAGCCCTCGACGTGGGCGCGCTCGATCCCGAACACCTCCACGAGCTTCGCGGTGAAGTCCTGGCGCGTGAAGCTGGTCTCGAAGGCGAACTGCGGGTTCGCGAAGCGCACGCCGTCGAGGCGCACGATCCGGCCGGCGATCTCGGCGTTCCAGTACTTGCGGCAGGTCTTGCGCATGCCGACCGGGAAGCCGTGCAGCGAGATGTCGAACAGGTGCCCGCCGGGGCGCTTGAACCAGGTGGCGAGGCCCCCGAAGTTGTAGTGCTGCTCGAGCACGCACACGCGGTGCCCGGCGCGCCCGAGCACGTTGGCGGCCGTCAGGCCGGCCAGCCCCGAGCCGACCACGATCACGTCGTAGGCCGCGCGCGCGCGCGCCAGCGGGTCGAAGCGGATCGGGCGCTTGCCGTCGCTCGAGCCCTTCCAGTAGCGCCGCTCGGGCCGCACGCTCGCCTCCGGCTCGCGCGCCGCGCTCACGCCGGCACCTCCGGCGCGGTGCCGAGCTTCAGCAGCACGTGGCGGTTCGCCATCATGCAGCCCGAGATCATCGCGCCGACGATGCCGAGGTAGCCCTGGTCGGTGCCGATCAGCACGAGGCCCTCGATCCCGCTCGCGCCCGAGAGCGCCTTGCGCGGCGAGCCGTAGACGGCCCCGCCCACGTGGCCGGTGAAGCGCTCGATGGTGCGCGGCGTGTACACGTCGCGGAACACGCTGTGCCCGCGCCACTCGGGAATCCAGGCGCGCACGGCCTCGGCCGCGGCCTCGGCGGCGCGCTCCTTGGCGGCGGTGTAGGCCGACTCGTCCAGGGCCTTCCAGCGCGCGTGGTTGGCCAGCACGCTGACGCGGATCATGTCCTCGCGCGGCGGCCGATCGGCCTCGAAGTTGCCCGGCGAGGAGAGCACGCCGCTGCGCGCGTCGACCAGGTCCTCCGGGCAGCGGTAGAGCGCATGCGGGAGGCGCGAGTAGAAGGCCGTCGCGGCGCGCTGGCCGAGCTGGGCCGCCGGGCGGTCGAGGACCCAGATCGACTCGACGAAGGTGAGCCGTCCGACCTCGGCGCGCGGCGCGACCGCGCCCGCCAGGGCCAGGGTCTCGACGCGGCCGGCGGAGGAGAGCACGACCGGGGCCCGCAGCTCCTCGCCGCTCTCGAGCTCGACCCCGTGCGCGCGGCCGTCGCGCACCAGGATGCGCCGCACGCCGCTGCCGAGGCGCAGCTCGGCCCCGGCGGCCTTCAGGCGCTTGATCAGCAGGTTGAGCAGCGTGCGCACGCCGCCCTCCGGTCGCGCGAGCCCGTCCAGGAAGACCGCGCGGAAGAGCACCGCGAAGGTCTGCACGTCGGTGTCGTCCTCGCGCGCACTGCCGTACATCAGGACCGGCAGGAGCAGCATCTCGCGCAGGAGCGGCTCGCGCAGGTGCTCGGCCAGCAGCGCGCGCGCGCTGGGGGCCGGCTCGACGTCCTCGCGCACGGCGTAGGCGCGCACGAAGGCCACGAGTGCCGCGAAGCCGTCGCGCTCGGCCGGGAAGAGGCGCGCGACCTCGCTCTCGAGCAGCGCCAGGTCGTTCGAGAAGGCCAGGCGCGCCTCCGGGAAGAGGATCTCCGAGCCGCGCTGCGGCCCGAGGCGCAGCTCCTCGTGCGGGATGCGCAGCCAGCGCAGGAGACGCGTCAGCGGCGCGCCTTTGGTCCCGCGCGCGGCGTAGTTCGTCAGCGCGTGCAGGCCGACGTCGAAGGGCCGGCCGCCGAGGGTGTAGAACGAGTTGAGCCCGCCCCACAGCTCGTGCTTCTCGAGCACGACCACGCGCTGCCCGTTGAGGGCCAGGCGCAGGGCGGCGGCGAGGCCGCTGAGCCCGGCGCCGATGACGAGCGCGTCGTGGGTCACGGGGAGGAAGAGGGACCGCGATGGCGCGGAGGAGCGCGCAGGGGAGCGCGGGGCAGCCTGTCGCGCATGCGCGGGCCGTCCTCGTTCATCTCCGCGTCCTCGGTGCTCCCACGCGCCTCCGCGGTTCGCCGCTCACGCGCTGGCCGCGCAGTGCAGCGACTTCGCGGCGAGCTTGGGGTGCAGGTAGCGCACGCAGCCGGCCAGCGTCGCCAGCTCCTTGTAGTCCTCCTCCGGAACCTGCACGCCGTAGAGCTTGCGCAGCTCCATGACGATGTCGAGGAAGTCCATGGAGTCGAGGTCGATCTGCTCGCGCAGCCGCTTCTCCGGATCCAGGTTCGACACGTCCTCGTCGGGCGCGACGGTCTGGATGATGTCCTTGACGGCCAGGGTCACTTCTTCTTCGGTCATCGGGATCTCGGGAGGGTTCAGGGGAGGGGCGGACGGGGCTAGAGGCGCGGGCGGCCGACGACGACGGCCGAGTTGATCCCGAGCATGCCGAAGGACATGTTCAGGATCGTGTCCACGCGCCCGACGTTCCTGGGCTCGTTGGCGACGAGGTTGCGCATCGCGCAGGCGGGATCGAGCTCGTCGAGGTTGATCGTGGGGTGCACGACGCCGTCGGCGAGCGAGGGCAGGTTGCCGGCCAGCTCCAGGGCGCCCGCGGCGCCCATGGCGTGGCCGATGAAGCTCTTCGTGTTGTTGATGAAGGTGCGCGGGCCGTCACCGAAGACCTCGCGCACGACGCGCGCCTCGATCGCGTCGCCCGAGGGCGTCGAGGTGGCGTGGGTCGAGACGAGGTCGATCGCCGCCGGCTCGAGGCGCGCGCTGGCCAGCGCCCCGCGGATGCAGGCGTTCTGGCCGGCCGCGTCGGGCAGGACGAAGTCGGTCCCGTCCGAGTTGACGCAGTGCCCCAGCAGCTCGGCGTAGATGCGCGCGCCGCGGCGCTGGGCGTCCTCCAGGCGCTCGAGCGCGTACAGGCACCCGCCCTCGGCCACGACGATGCCGTTGCGCTGCCGGTCGAAGGGGCGCGAGGCCTTGCTCGGCTCGGCGTGCCTGGCCAGCGCGCCCTCGGCCGCGAAGGAGGCGAAGATCCCGAAGGTGCGGATCGACTCCGAGACGCCGCCGCACAGCGCCAGGTCGATCTCGCCCAGGCGCAAGAGCTGCGCCCCGTGGATCAGCCCCAGGTTGCCGGCCGCGCAGGCCCCGCCGAGGCAGTAGGCCGGGCCCTTCAGGCCGAGGTTGAGCGTCACCTCCCCGGCCGGGTTGTTCGCCACCGTGCGCGGGTTGTGGTGGTGCGACCAGTAGGAGAGGTCGAACTGGTAGCGGGCGACCTCGGCGATCTCGTTCTCGGTCTCGACGTTGCCGTGCTCGGTGATGCCCGGGTAGACGCCCACGCGCTGCGGGTCGTAGCGCGCCAGCTCGAGGCCCGCGTCGGCCACCGCCTCGTTCGCGCAGTACACGGCGATCGAGCCGGCGCGCGTGCCGCGCCGCACCTCCTTCTTCGACTGGTGCCGCAGCGCGTCGAAGTGGCACACGCCGGCCAGGGTCGGGCCGACGTGGCGGATCTCGTAGGGCTGGACGCCCGACCGGCCGGCCAGGAGGGAAGCGCGGAACTCGGCCAGCGAGTTCCCGTTCGGCGCGGTCAGGCCCACGCCGGTGATCACGACTCGCGCGAGCTCAGGCATCGGCGCGGGCTTCGCGGCGCGGCTGGGGCAGGAGCTCGTCGGGATCGGCATCGGCCGGGAGCTTGGCCTCGGTGGCCGTGATCAGCTCGCTCGCGCCGCCGAACAGCCAGCGCGCGGGCTTGCCGACGCCGACCTTGAGGGCCGCGTGCACGGCGCGCGAGAGCACGCTCTCCGAGTCGCTCATCGCGTTCTGCACGGCGCCGAAGACGAGCTGCATCATCGCCTCGCCGATGGCGCAGGTGGCGATGATCGAGCGCAGCGTCAGGACGCGCGGATCGCGCTCGCCGTACTGCTTGCGCACGAAGGCCAGGGCCCGCTCGGCCGTCCGCTTGAACTGCTGGAACACGACCTGCTCGCGGCGCCGGAAGACGGTGGCCACGATCGAGAGCGCGTTGCCGACCGGCGCGTGCACGTTCGCCCGGCGCGCGCTGTCGAAGGTCGAGCGGATCGCGCCCCACTCCGCCAGCTCGTTCAGGGCCTCGGAGACGGCCGCCTGCGAGATCGAGAGCGCCTGGCAGATCTCCTTGCTCGTCATCGGCTCGCGCGCGAGCACGAGCAGCCCCCACACGCGCCCGTGCACGCGCTTGAAGCCGAAGGTCTTGAAGAAGAGCTCGAAGGTCGGGAGCTCGTCGAGCAGCTCGCGCTCGATCGG
>DASVAP010000046.1:0-10686 GCA_036376275.1 Planctomycetota bacterium
GGTGGCGGTGGTGGCGGTGGTGGCGGTGGTGGCGGTGGTGGCGGTGGGAGTGCCACGGGGCATCCGTTCCTCGTCGTGGAGCCCGGCGATTACCCGGCCCTGCGCGCGCGCGCGGCCTCCGGGCCCTGGCGCGAGGTGGCGCTCGAGGCGCTGCGCTACGCCGACGAGGAGACGTTCGATCCGAACGCCTCGGCCTTCCAGGCCAAGACGCGCCTGACCGACCTGTGCGGGGCGCTGGCGCTGGCGTACGTGCTCGATCCGCGCCCGGCCTGGGTCGCGAAGCTGCGCACGGTGCTCGGGCAGTGGCCGGGCTACTACGAGCCCACGGCGCCCTCGGGTTCGGTCACGCAGGTGCGCTGGCAGCAGGGCGCGATGGTGCAGACGATCCTCGCGCTGGACGTGATGCACGGCGCGTTCTCCGCCGGCGAGCGCGCGGGCTTCGAGGCCATGATCGACGGCATGGTCGGCCAGTGGTGGGACAACCTGTCCCAGGACGGCACGACCAGCACGCCGGGCCTGACCGCGATCTGGGCGCTCTACGAGGGCGACCGGGCGCGCTTCACCGAGGCGCGCGACCTGTTCCTGTCGCGCTACTGGGCCGAGCTGACCCCCGGTGGCGTGTTCGACTCCGGCGTCGGCTACGCCTGGGTACGCCAGGGCGGCGACCGCCTGAGCAAGTACGCGCTGATCGACGTGCTGCAGTTCACCGGCGAGAACGCGACGCTCTACTCCGACCCGCGCCTGGTCGGCCTGCACGAGTGGCTCTACGGCGGCGCCTACACGCCGCGGCGCACGAACCTGACCTTCGGCGACAGCGACCCGTCGCGTCGCCTCGAGGGCCTGCAGGGCTACATGCCGGGCTACCGCGCGGGCCTGCTCTCCCAGCGCGCCGGCCGCAACGCGGCCTGGCTGCTGCGCGACGTCGAGCCGAAGCCGCTGCTCGCGAACTTCGTGCTGATGAACGACACCCTGCTGGCGCCGCAGGCGCCGACCAGCGCGCTGTTCCCGGACGCGGCCGCCTTCTGGGAGAACGCGGGCTCCGAGGACTCGCTGATGGGCGCGCTGTGGAGCCCGCGCTCGAGCGGCGGGCACTCGCACAAGGACGTCAACGCCGTGCACCTCTACGCCTACGGCGAGAACGTGCTGCGCAACGTGGGCTTCTGCGGCGCCGGCCAGGGCATCGACGGGACCTTCGACTGGGACTGGGTCTTCTCCACGGCCGCCTCGAGCAACACCGTCTCGATCGGCGAGGCCGACCACGCCGGCAAGATCGGCGCGGGGATCCTGGAGGGCCTGGTCGCGCCGCGCTTCGACTACGCCGCGTCCGGCTCGGGGGCGGCCCTGGCGGGCGGGACGCACACGCGCTCGCTCCTGATGATCCATGGCGAGAGCGGGCGGCCGGGCTACTTCGTGCTGCTGGATGAGGTCCAGGCCGCGGCCGGCCAGGCGGTGTGCCTCGACCTGCACCCGGACGCGAGCAGCGTCACGACGGTCCTCGCCGGCACCGAGTACGGTGCCGCGGTGCGCCAGCTCGGCAGCAGCACCGTGCAGCTCGCGCTGCACCTGGGCACGCCTCCGGTCCAGGTCCAGCTGCGCCCCGGCGGCCTCTGCGCCTTCGACGACCGGGACTACGTCGGCCAGTACGTGCACGCGTGCAACGCGGCCGATGGCGCCGGCCAGGCGCGTACGGTGACCCTGCTCGTGCCCCACGATGCGGACCACGCGAAGCCGACCCTCACACGCCTGGCCGCCGCCGGCACGAGCGGCAGCCGCGTGAGCTATCCCGACGGCACGACCGACGTCGCCGCCGAGGCGAGCGGCGCGGTCCTGGTCGTCCTCGGCCCGCAGGCCTTCCGTGGGCGCGGCGTCCACTTCCGCACGAGCGCCGGCACGCTGCGCCAGTACTTCGTGCGCCGCGGACGCGCCTTCGACGACGGCGCGCCGGCGCGGCGCGGCTTCGAGAGCGATGCGGATCTCTCGCTCTTCGTGCGCGGCACCGAGGCCCACGTCACCTCGGGCGGGGCCACGGTCACCTTCCACGAGCCGGCGCTCACCGGCGCCAGCTTCACCAGCGCGGCCGGCACGGTCCTCTCCGCCGGGCCGGGCTTCGTGCGCATCCGCCTGAATGCGGGGCGCTTCGGCTTCGACCTGGCGAGCGGCGCGCCGCGGCCCTGAGGCATGCCGCGGCGCCGACGCGCGCCCGGCAGCTCAGCCCTTCAGGGACGCCATGTCGATCACGAAGCGGTACTTGACGTCGCTCTTCAGGAGCCGCGCGTAGGCCGCGTCGAGGTCCTGGGCGCGGATGCGCTCGATGTCGGCGACGATCCCGTGCTTGCCGCAGAAGTCGAGCATCTCCTGGGTCTCGCGGATGCCGCCGATGGCCGAGCCGGCCAGGCGCCGGCGCTTGAAGAGCAGGCTGAAGACGCCGATCGGCACGGGCTCGGAGGGGGCTCCGACCAGGGTCATCGAGCCGTCGCGCTTGAGCAGCTCGAGGTAGGCGTTGAGGTCGTGCACGGCCGAGACCGCGTCGAGGATGAAGTCGAAGCTGTTCGCATGGGCCTGCATGGCCGCGGGATCCTTCGAGAGCACCACCTCGTGCGCGCCGAGCCGCTTCCCGTCCGCGACCTTGCTGGCCGAGGTCGTGAAGAGCACGACGTGCGCGCCCATGGCGCGCGCGAGCTTCACGCCCATGTGCCCGAGGCCGCCGAGGCCGACGATCCCGACCTTGTGCCCCTTGCCGACCTTCCAGTGTCGCAGCGGCGAGTAGGTCGTGATCCCGGCGCACAGCAGCGGGGCCACGCCGGCCGGATCGAGGTTGCCGGGCACGTGCAGCACGAAGGCCTGGTCGACCACGATCGAGTCGGAGTAGCCGCCGTAGGTCACGCCCCCGATGTGCTTGTCGGGGAAGTTGTAGGTGAAGGTCGGCATGGCCTCGCAGTACTGCTCGAGGCCCTCCTTGCAGCTCGGGCAGGTGCGGCAGGAGTCCACCATGCAGCCGACCGCCGCCAGGTCGCCCTTCTTGAAGCCCTTGACGGCGCCGCCCACCTCGACCACGCGTCCGACGATCTCGTGCCCCGGCACGCAGGGGTAGACCGTAGGCATCACGCTCTTCCACTCGTCGCGCACCTGGTGCAGGTCCGAGTGGCACACGCCGCAGAAGAGGATCTCGAGCCGCACGTCGTCCTTGCCGGGCGCGCGACGCTGGATCGCGAGCGGGGCGAGCTTGGCGGTCGGGCTGGCGGCGCCGAAGGCGCGCGCGGCGAAGGTCTTGGGGGCGGTCGACGGGCTCGAGGCGGAGGTCTGGCTCATGGCGGGCTCCTGGATCCGGGTCGGGGGAGCGCACATCCTCGGCGCCCCGGATTCCCCGCGCAACCGCCGGCGGCCGAATGACGCGGGGCGTGCCCCGGGCGAGGAGTGGGCCGCGGAGGATGCCGGCGGCGGCCTCCCTGCCCCTCGGCGCGGGCGGGCACCCGCGATCCGAGGGAGGTGCGCTCGATCCCGCAGGATCGTTGCGGCCCGCGAAGACCTCCTTGGAGGTGGCCGCTCAGGCTCCGCGGCGCTTCGCGACCTCGCCCGAGCCCTGGATCGAGCCGCCGACCTCGGGATCGCCCGTGTAGCGGATCTCGCCGCTGCCCTCGATCGAGTAGCGCAGCGCCTCGCTCACGCGCGCGTCGATCGAGCCGCTGCCCTCGATGCTGAAGTGCGCGTGCACGGCCTCGAGCTCGCCCAGCTCCAGGCTCCCCGAGCCCTCGATCGAGCCGACCAGGTCCCGGGCCCGCCCCTGCGCGCGCAGCGAGCCCGAGCCCTCGATGCCGAGCTCGACGCGCCCGCCGTCGAGCTGCTCGATGCGCGCGTCGCCGCTGCCCGCGATCTGGAAGCGCTCCAGGGTCGGGGTCTCGATCACGAGCTCGAGCCCGCAGCGCGGGGCGATCGAGCCGCGCGTGTCGATGCGCAGCACCCCGTTCGAGACGTGGGTCTCGATGCGCGCGAGCAGGTTGTCGTCGCAGGCGAGCTGCAGGCCGGGGCCGGGGCCGACCCGCACCACGACGCTGGCGGGGGTCTCGAGCTCGACCGCGTGGAAGGCGGGGACCGTGCGCTGCTCCTCGGCCCGGACGCCCGAGCCGCGCAGCCCGTGTCCGTACCCGTCGCCGTCGACGACCACGATGCAGGCGGCCAGGCAGGCCAGGGGCAGGGCGAGCAGGAGGGGAGGGAGGTGGGGCTGGGACATGGGAGCGGGGAGGGTAGCGGGGCCCCGGGGTACGGCACCCGGGGGCGGTCCGTTTCGGCCGGGAACCCGGGGTGAGGATTCCGGAGCTATATAGTTGACTAGTCAAGGATATGGCCGATAGACTTCCCCCAATGGATCCCGCCGCTCCCTCGGTCCGCGAGGCCATCCGCCAGACCCGGCCCTTCGCCACGAAGCGCCAGGAGGGCCTGATCGCGCTGCTCCTGACGAGCGAGCGCGTGCGCTGGCGGCTGGCCCAGGTCCTGGCGGCCCACGGCGATCTGACGCTCCAGCAGTACAACGTCCTGCGCATCCTGCGCGGGGCGGGGGAGCGCGGGCTCCCGACGCTCGCGATCGTCGAGCGCATGATCGAGCACACCCCGGGCATCACGCGCCTGATCGACCGGCTGGAGGCGAAGAAGCTGGTCGAGCGGGCGCGCTCGGCCGAGGACCGCCGGCAGGTCGTGTGCCGCCTGACGGCGCGCGGCCTGGCGCAGCTCGCGCGGCTCGACCCGGTGGTGGAGGAGTTCGACGAGCGGGCCCTGGGGGCGCTCGCCGAGAGCGAGGCGGGCACGCTCGTCCGCCTGCTGAACAAGGTCCGCATCGACCAGGCCTGAAACGGAGACGCATCCAATGGAGACCATGACTTCCTTCTCGACCCAAAGCATGACTAGTCAAGTAACGGCCCCGGCGTGGGCCGCGGCCGCGCGCCGCCTGCTCGCCACCGAGGCCGGCTGGGACGCCACCGCCGCGCGCCTCGCGCTGGCGGTGGTGATGTTCCCGCACGGCGCCCAGAAGGCCTTCGGCTGGTTCGGCGGCTACGGCTGGAGCGGCACGATGGGCTTCCTGACCGGCACGATCGGCCTGCCGGCCGCCCTGGCGGCGGGCGTGATCCTGATCGAGCTCCTGGCGCCGGTCCTCCTGCTCCTGGGCCTGGCCACGCGCGCCGCGGCCCTCGGCATCGCCGCCGTGATGGTGGGGGCGGTCGCCACCGTGCACCTCTCCTCCGGCTTCTTCATGAACTGGTCCGGCACCCAGGCGGGCGAGGGCTTCGAGTACCACCTGCTGGCGCTCGGCCTGGCCGCGGTGCTGGCCCTGGGCGGCGGCGGGCGCGCCTCGCTCGACCGCCAGGTCGCCGGGTGAGCCCCGTGGCGGCCTCCGACGCGAGCGGCGCCGGGCCCTCCCGGCGCACGCTGCTCGTGCGCACGACGCGCGCGCTGTCCCTCCTCCTCCTTCCCATCCCACGAGAGCGCATCATGACCCGAACCATGAACCTGACCGTCCGCAAGAGCGCGGAGCGCGGCCACGCCGAGCACGGCTGGCTGTCGAGCCGCCACACCTTCAGCTTCGCCGAGTACCACGACCCCGCGCACATGGGCTTCCGCTCGCTGCGCGTCGTCAACGAGGACCGCGTCGCGCCCGGCCAGGGCTTCCCGACGCACCCGCACCGCGACATGGAGATCTTCAGCTACGTGCTGGAGGGCCAGCTCGCGCACCGCGACAGCCTCGGCAACGGGCGCACGCTCGCCCCGGGCGAGGTGCAGCTCATGAGCGCCGGCCGCGGCGTCACGCACAGCGAGTTCAACCCGAACCGCAGCGCGGGCCTGCACTTCTTGCAGCTCTGGATCCTGCCGCGCGCGCGCGGCCTGGCGCCGAGCTACACCGAGTGGAAGCCCGACCCGGCCCGCGCCGCCGATCCGAAGGTCCTGATGATCTCGCCCGACGGCCGCGAGGGCAGCGCGACGATCCAGCAGGATGCGCTCGTGTACCGCGTCCGGCTCGACGCCGGCCAGGCGGTGACGCACGCGCTCGCTCCCGGCCGCGGCGCGTGGCTGCAGGTCGCGCGCGGTTCGCTCCTCGTCAACGGCGTCGAGCTCGCCGCGGGCGACGGCCTGTCCTGCGAGGACCCGGGCGAGCTGCGCCTCGAGGCCCGCGGCCAAACCGAGGCGTTGCTCTTCGACCTCGCCTGATCGCTCCCCCTCCTCCGCCTCCGCGCCCTCCGCGTCTTCCCCTCCGCGTCTCCGCGCTCCTCCGATTCCAGGCGAGGAGAAGAGGCGCGCGGAGACGCGGAGGGCGCGGAGACGGAGGCAGTGGGAAGAAGCCAGACTGGAGCCTGGCGGTCCCAGGGGGGAGCGGACGAGAATCCAGGGATGCTGAAGATCCACGCGCTCGTGCTGCTCTCGCTCCTCGCGGCCTGTCGGACGACGCCCCCGGTGACGCAGACGAGCTCGAGCCGCTCGCACTCGCCACACGCCACCCGCATCGAGGGTCTGGGCCGCATCGACTTCCCCAACTCCGGCCCGGCGCGCGCGCAGCAGGCCTTCGTGCGCGGAGTCCTGCTGCTGCACAGCTTCGAGTACGTGGACGCGGCCGAGGCCTTCCGCGAGGCGCAGGTGCTGGCGCCGGACTTCGCGCTGGCCTACTGGGGCGAGGCCCTGACCCACAACCACCCGATCTGGCAGGAGGAGGACCGCGAGAAGGCCCACGCGGTCCTGGAACGCCTCGCCTCGACGCCGGAGGCACGCGCGGCGAAGTGCGGCGACGCGCGCGAGCGGGCGCTGCTGGCCGCGGTCGAGGACCTGTTCGGCGAGGGCACGCGCGCCGAGCGCGCGCGCGCCTACGAGGCGGCGCTGGCGGAGCTCTCCGCGCGCCACCCGGAGGACCTCGAGCTGGCCGCCTTCCACGCGCTCTCGATCCTGGGCACCGCCACGCAGGGCCGTGACGTACCGACCTACATGCGCGCCGCGGCGGTCGCGGAGGAGGTGCTGGAGCAGGCCCCCGAGCACCCCGGCGCGCTGCACTACGCGATCCACGCCTACGACGACCCGACCCACGCGCCGCTCGGGCTGCGCATGGCGCGCCGCTACGGCGTGGTCGCGGCGGCGGCCGAGCACGGCCTGCACATGCCCTCGCACATCTACGTGGCCCTCGGGATGTGGAGCGACTCGATCGAGGCCAACGTCGCCGCCTCGGGCGCCGCCGACGCGCGCCGCGCGCGCAAGGGCCTCGGCGTCGACGCGCGCGGCCTCCACTCGCTCGCCTGGCTGGCCTACTCGCACCTGCAGCTCGGCCAGGAGGCCGAGGCCGCGCGCCTCCTGGCGGACATGCGCCGCGACGCGCGCGAGAGCGGCTCGAAGCGCGCGCGCGGAGCCCTGGTGGACATGCGCGCGGCCCACGTGGTCGCGACCCAGGCCTGGACCGGCCCGGAGGCGGCCTTCGAGGTCGCGCTGGACGAGCTCGACCCGGCCCGCACCGCCGCCGAGCTCTACGTCCGTGGTCGGGCGGCCCTGGCCGCCGGCCACGCCGACCGGGCGCGCGAGGCCCTGGCCGGGATCGAGCGCGCCCGCGGCGCCCTCGAGACCCTGCCGAAGGCCCTCGGCGGTGCGCAGTGCTGCTTCGCCGGCGACCGTTTCGACTACCTGCCGGACCGCATGGCCGCGCACGTGATGGAGCTCGAGCTCTCGGCCCTGATCGCGCTCCAGGCGGGCGCCACCGAGGAGGCCCTGGCGCGCTTCGCGGCCGCGGCCGAGAAGGAGGGCGCGATGGGCTTCGACTTCGGCCCGCCGGTCGTGGTCGAGCCGGCCCACGAGCTCCACGGGACCATCCTGCTCGACCTCGGCCGCGTCCCCGAGGCCGCGCGCGCCTTCGAGCAGGCCCTCGAGCGCGCCCCCGGCCGCCGCCGCAGCCTCGAGGGGCTCGCCGCCGCGCGCGCCCGGATCGACGCCTGACGGATTCGGTGCTTGATCCGCGACCGCGGGCCGGTGGAATCGGTCTCCGGTCCGCATGCACCACGAGCTCGACACCCTCGGCGCGACACCCGCCCCCGGCCTCGAGGGCCTGCTGGAGGCCGTGCGCCACGCCTTCGGGATCGAGGGGCTGCGCCCGTTCCAGGAGGAGGCGATCCGCGCCAACCTGGCGGGGCGCGATCTCCTGCTGGTGCTGCCGACCGGGGGCGGCAAGTCGCTGTGCTTCCAGGCGCCGGCGCTGGTGCGCAGCGGGCTGACGCTGGTGGTGAGCCCGCTGATCGCGCTGATGAAGGACCAGGTCGACGGCCTGCGCCAGAGCGGGGTCGCGGCCGGCATGCTGACGAGCGCCCAGAGCCCCTCGGAGCGCCGGGCGGTGCACGAGGCGCTCGAGCGCGGCGCGCTGAAGCTGCTCTACGCGGCGCCCGAGCGGCTGATGATGGAGGGCTTCTTCGAGCGCCTGGTGTCGCTCGGCCTCGCGGCGGTGGCGATCGACGAGGCCCACTGCATCAGCCACTGGGGCCACGATTTCCGGCCGGAGTACCGCCAGCTCGGCGGGCTGCGCGCGCTCGCGCCCGGGATCCCGCTGCACGCCTTCACGGCCACCGCCACGGGCAAGGTGCGGGCCGACATCGTCGCCCAGCTCGGCCTGGCGGACCCGCTCGTGCTCGTCGGGCCCTGCGACCGGCCGAACCTCACCTACCGCGTGCAGCCGCGGACCGAGCTCGTGCGCCAGGTGCTCGGGGTGCTCGAGCGCCACCGGGATCCTTCCGGAGGCCACGAGGCCGGGATCGTCTACTGCATCTCGCGCCGGGAGGTCGAGCGCCTGGACCAGGACCTGCGCGAGGCCGGCGTGAAGAGCGTCGCCTACCACGCCGGGCTGGAGGCCGACGCGCGCCGCAGGGCGCAGGAGGCGTTCCTGAACGAGGAGGTCGACGTGGTCGTCGCCACGGTCGCCTTCGGGATGGGCATCGACCGCACCGACGTGCGCTTCGTCGTGCACGCGGCCATGCCCAAGGGCCTCGAGCAGTACAGCCAGGAGACGGGGCGCGCGGGACGCGATGGCCTCGCCGCGGAGTGCGTGCTGTTCCACTCGGGCGCCGACTACTTCTCGTGGAAGGGGCTGATCGAGCGCTCGCACCAGGAGTCGGGCGAGGGCGACGCGGCGCAGCTCGCGGGGGCCCTGGGGCGCCTGGGCGAGATGATGGACTTCGCCACGCGCCTCGTGTGCCGGCACCGCCAGCTGGTCGAGCACTTCGGACAGACCTACCCGGCCGCCCCGGAGGGCTGCGGCGCCTGCGACGTGTGCCTGGACGAGATCGAGACCGCGCCGGACTCGCTCGTGCTGGCGCAGAAGATCCTCTCGGCCGTGGTCAAGGTCGGGCAGCGCTACGGCGCCGCGCACGTGACCGAGGTCCTGCGCGGGGCCGAGACGGCCGCCCTGCGCCGCGCGGGGCACGACCGGCTCTCGACCTACGGGCTCCTGAAGGAGCACTCCGCCAGCGCGATCCGCGGCTGGATCGACCAGCTCGTCGGGCTCGGGCACCTGCTGGTGGCCGGCGATCGGTATCCGGTGCTGATGCTCTCCCCCACCGGCGTCGAGGTGCTCAAGGCCGAGCGCGAGGTGGCCCTCTACGTGTGGCCCGAGCGCAAGGCGGCCCGCAAGCGCCGCGAGCCGCGCGTGGTGCTCGAGGAGTCCGAGCTGCCGGTCGACACGGAGCTCTTCGAGCACCTGCGCGCCCTGCGCCGCGAGCTGGCCCGCGAGCGCGCCGTGCCGCCCTACCTGATCTTCAACGACCGCACCCTGGCCGAGCTGGCGGCGCGCAAGCCGCGCACGCCCGAGGAGTTCCGCGCGATCAAGGGCGTGGGCGACAAGAAGGCGGCCGAGCTCGGCCCCCTCTTCCTGGCGCGCATCGCCGGGCGCACGAGCTGAAGGCGGGGCAGGAGCAGGGGCAGCGGCGCCGCCTTGCGCGCCGCGGGCGCGCAGGTGGCCGGGCGGTGCGTCCAGACCAGCTCCGGCCCGCCGCGCCAGGCGCAGGGCGCGCGCCGCGCGGCGGCGAGCTCGCGCGGCCCCTGCAGGGCCCGCACCTCGTAGCGGTCGCGGAAGACCGGCCCGCGCCGCCCCGCCAGCCGGTTCAGGCCCTTGCCGAGCCGCGCGCCCACGCTCTGCATCGCGCGCGAGAGCGCGCCGGCCCCGCCGACGCGCAGGATCAGGTGCAGGTGGTCGCGGTGCAGCGAGAGGTGCTCCACCGCGCAGCGCGCGCCCTGGGCGGCCGCGGCGACCGCGCTGCGGACGAGCTCGGCGCCGCGCGCGGCGCGCGGGTCCGGCAGGCCCGGCACCAGCTCGAGCGTCACCAGGGCCAGGGCCCCCGGCCCCAGGCGCGGGCGCGCCCCGTGGGTCACGCCCGAGACCTCCCCCTTCGGCTTGCGGCCCGCGCCGGGGCGCCAGCCGCCGACCGTGCCGGGGCGGTGCGCCTTGCGGGTCTGCCGGGTCTGCCGTTTCTGCCGTGTCTGCCGGGTGGTCCCTCGAACGAGGGTTGCTTGCATGGACATGGGGTACCTCCGCCGGGCCAGAGCCATGACCCTGAGGAGTGCACGGGGGACGTGGGCTTTTCTTGGGAGAGTTCGCGCTGGCGGGTCGCTCCGAGCTTGGGGGCTCGCCCCCTGGGGCCCCGCCCTCGGCCGTGACCCGCTTGTCCGGCCCGCTGGCGCCCGTGC
>DASVAP010000049.1:0-8122 GCA_036376275.1 Planctomycetota bacterium
GGGGCATCGTTGCCCGCCGCTCAGCGCGGGACCTCGACCGTGTCGAGGAGCCGCGTCAGGACCTCGTCCGCGCGCGCGCCCTCCAGCTCCTCGGCCGGGTCGAGCACGACGCGGTGGCGCAGGGCCGGGAGGAAGACCTCCTTGACGTGGTCGGGCGTCACGTAGTCGAGCCCCTCCAGCGCGGCGCGGGCCTTGGCCGCGCGCAGGCACAGGAGCCCCGCGCGCGGGCTGGCGCCGAGCACCAGCGCGCGCGACTCGCGCGTGGCGGTCAGCAGGGCCACGACGTAGCCCGGCAGGTCGGCACGCACCTCGACCGCCTCGACCGCGGTGCGCGCCGCCAGGAGCTCCTCCGGCGAGGCCACCGCGCGCACGCCGAGCTCGGCCGGGCTGGCGGCGGGCGAACGGCGGTGGGACTCGGTCAGGAAACGCGTCTCGACCTCCGCCGGCGGATAGCCGACCAGCAGCTTGAAGAGGAAGCGATCGAGCTGCGCCTCCGGCAGCGGATAGGTGCCCTCGTGCTCGAGCGGGTTCATCGTGGCGAAGACCGTGAAGGGCCGCGGCAGCGCGTGCGCCGTGCCGTCGATCGTCACCGCGTTCTCCTGCATCGCCTCGAGCAGCGCGGCCTGGGTCTTGGCCGGGGCGCGGTTGATCTCGTCGCACAGCACGAACTGCGCGAAGACCGGGCCGGGCTGGAAGCGGAACTCGCCCTCGCGCGGGTGGAACACGCTCGTGCCGGTCACGTCCGAGGGCATCAGGTCGGGCGTGAACTGGAGGCGCGCGAAGCTGCCGCCCAGGGCCGTCGCCAGGGTGCGCACGAGCAGCGTCTTGGCCACGCCCGGCGGCCCCTCGAGCAGCACGTGCCCGCCCGCCAGGACGGCGCACAACGCGTCGCGCACGCGCTCCTCGAGGCCCACCAGGACGCGCGCACACTCGCCCGTCACGCGCTCGGCGAGCTCGACCACGGCGGAGGAGGAAGCGGCGGGAGTCGTCATGGGCTTGGGGCGGCGGGGGGAGCGGGGCGCCGATTCTGGGCTGCGACGCGGCGTCGCGCGAGCGTCGTGGGCGCCGGCGCGCGCGCGGGACCGGCCAGCTCGGCCTCCAGGGCGGCGAGTGCCCGCTCCAGCCGCTCCAGCTCGGCCAGGCTCGCCGGCGCCGCCGCGAAGAGCTCCGCCAGGCGTGCGCGGCGGCGCTCGTCGCCGCCGGCCACGAAGGTCAGGCGCTCCTCCGGGCTCGGGCCCGCCGCGCGCCGTCCGGCGCGCGCGTCCCAGCGCTCCAGCCAGGCCGCGCGCAGGAACCCGGCCAGCAGGTCGAAGCGCCGCGCACGCGCCAGCAGCGCGCCGAGGCCCTGCGCGCGCGCCAGGGCCGAGCCGGCCTGGACGGGCGCCGGGTCGCGCGCGAAGGGCCCGCTCCAGGCCGAGCGCCAGACGAGCACGAGCAGCAGCAGCAGCGCGTGCAGGCTCAGGGCCGCGAGGTTCGGGCGCAGGGCGAGCTCCGGCACCGTGTCCGGGCTCCAGCCGCCCAGCGCGTACTCGTCGAAGGCCAGGCGCTCGCAGGGCCCGAGGGCCTCGACCAGGCGCACGAAGAGCAGCGCGTGGTCCGGCTCGGCCGCGAGGTGCGCGTTGTCGAAGCGCTCGGCCGCCAGGGCGAGCAGCGCCACGCGCCCCGCGCCGCAGGGCTGCAGCGCGCCCACCGCGCGCCCGGCCGCGTCGCGCACGAGCGCCGCGCGCGCCCCGCGGAACAGGCCCAGCGGCCCCTCGGCGAGCTCGAGCTCGCTGCCGTCCGCCAGGACGAGCGGGCCGCCGGCGAACGGATCCACCTCGAGCTCGAGCGGCGCGAGGCAATCGAGCGCGAGCTCGCGCTCGAGCGTGGCCAGCTCCTCGGCGCCGACGCCGAGCACGAGCAGCGTCCCGCCC
Organism: Planctomycetota bacterium; assembly: GCA_036376275.1. Classification (GTDB taxonomy): domain Bacteria; phylum Planctomycetota; class UBA1135; order UBA1135; genus JABFRZ01. The sequence continues at coordinate 1,914 of DASVAP010000049.1, forward strand.
TGCTCGACGAACGTCCCGTAGTGCACCAGGGCGCGCGACTGGCGGAAGGCGAGGCCCTCGCCCGAGGCCAGCGCGGGCGGCAGGGCCGGCGGCGGCTCCGGCAGGTGCGGCAGGACGAGCAGGGTGCCCGCGGCCGGGAGGCGCTCGGGCACGTCGCGCCAGGCGCTGACCGGGAGGTCGAGCGCCTCGCCCACGAGGAACAGCGCGCGCAGGCCCTCGGGCTCGAACGAGAACGAGCTGAGGGCGCGCGCCGGACTCTGCCCCGGCAGGATCGCCAGCAGGAGGCCGAGCCCGGCCAGCAGCGCCAGCGCCGCCGCCAGGCCGAGTCGCACGAGGAGCGGCCGCATCAGCGCTGCTCCGCGTCGCGCTCCAGGGGCGCGAGCTCGGCCTCGAGCCGCTCCAGGTCGGCTGGCTCGACGGGCGCGCGGCCGAACTCCTTGGGCTCGAAGGCGCGCACGAGCGGCTGCAGGCGCTCGCGCACGGCGCGCGTGGAACGGCGCAGGAGCTCGCGCTGCGTCCGGGCCGGGTTCAGCTCCAGGTCGCCGCGTCCCCCGAGGAACAGGAACAGGGCCTCGAGCTCGAGCCGCAGGGCCGCGCGCAGATCGCCGGCCGCGCGCGCGGCGCGCCCGGCGCGGGCCAGCTCGCGCGCGCGGCCGCGGGCGTCCTGCGTGACCGCGCGCGCCGCCTGCGCCTCCGCCAGGTGCGGCGCGCGGAAGGTCTGCCAGGCGCGCAGCACGAGCGCGGTGAGCGCGGCCAGGAGGACCACCAGCAGGATCCATGGGACGATCTCCGTCAGCCCGTCACCGGCCCGACCGAGGTCCAGGTCGAGCCACTCGAGGAGGCGCGCGAGCAGGCTCTCCTGGGTGCGCAGCTCACCGCGCGCGAGCACGTCCTCGACCGCCGCGCGCACCTCCTCGGCCGAGCGCGGCGCCGTCTGCCAGGCGCTCACGCCCTCGCCTCCGGGGCGCGCGCGAGGGCGAGCTCCAGGTCCCAGCCCTCGCGGCGCACGCGCAGGTCGAGGTAGAAGGCCACCATCAGCGCCGCACGCAGGCAGGCCGAGAGCGCGGCGAAGAGCGCCGCCAGGGCGCCCAGCGCGAGGTCGACGGCCGCGCTGGAGAGCCCGAGCTCCGCGCGCAGGAACTCGCGCGACTCCGGCTGCGTGAGCCCGACCGCGCCCCAGTCGAGCATCCCGGCCAGGGCCAGCTGTCCGACCAGCGCCAGCAGGATCCAGCGCCCGAGCGAGGGCGCGCCGCGCGTTAGGTCGACGCTGCGCCGCAGCGCGCGCACGAGCCGCAGGGGGATCCCGGCCAGGTAGGCCAGGGCGCTCCGGCTCGCGCGCGCGCGCTCGGCCTGGGTCAGGAGCGCGTCGCCCTCCAGCACGAAGATCGGCACCGCCGCCCAGGTCAGCCACTGCGCCAGGAAGTAGGGCGCGATGCACAGGAACATGAGCGGCAGGGTCGCCATCTGCGTCGCGACCAGCAGCAGGATCGCGCCCACGCCGCGCGCCAGGCCGCGCGCGATCCCGGGCCCGACCGGCGCGCGCCGGTCGACCAGCGCGTCCCCTACCAGGCTGACGACCACGCTGGCCGTGAGCCCGGTCGGCACCAGCACCGCCAGGTTCCAGCCCAGGCCCACGAGATCGGCCGCGAAGCCGTCGAGGCCCGACAGCCCGAGCAGCTCCGAGACCTGGTGGAAGGGCACGAACAGGCACAGCGCGAAGGCCAGCGCGGGTCCGAGGCGCGCCAGCAGGCCCTCGACGGCGAGGTCGAGGATCGCACCGGCCTCGCGCGGCTCGAGCCGCGCGGGCACGACCCGCGCGGAAGCGGCCGGCGCGCGCGCGGGAGCCGCCCCGGCGGGCCGCAGGACCTCGCTGGCGATGCGCGCGTTCACGGGCCTGGGGCGCGGAGGCGGGGGACGGATGCGAGCCGACCTCCACGTCTGCGCACTTCGTCGTGGACCCCGCCGGCCTCCCCACCCCACCCCATCCGGCCTGGCCGCTCCACGCGCTCCCCCCTCAGAGATTCCCCAGGTGGATCGCCCCCGTCGGGCAGTTGCGCGCGCAGGCGTGGTCGCGCGTGCACTCGTAGTTGGAGAGCTTGCGCACCTCGGCCTTCTCGCCCTGGGCCCAGAAGGCCTGGGTCTCGCACACCATCTCGCAGTTGCCACAGCCGATGCAGGCCGAGGAATCGATGCGGATCGAGACGAAGTCGCGCGGCGTGACCGGGCAGGCGAGCCCGTCCAGCACCTCGTGGCGCACGAGCCGGCGCGTGGCGGCATGCGAGGTGAGCACGCGCAGGGTCTCCTCCTCGCCCAGGCGCACGACCTCGGGCACGTCGCTGAACTCGAAGCGCGCCAGGTGCCCGACCTTGGGCTGCACCAGCACGGTGCGGCGGTCCTGGTGCATGTGCAGGAGCTGCTCGACGATGATCTCCTCGGCGATCTCGAAGGAGCGGTACAGCGTCGAGACCACGCGGTCCTTGTAGTTCGGCGTCTTGAAGGTGGCCTTGACCGTCAGGTCGACGGCGATGATCAGGTCGGGCCGCAGGGCCTTGGCGAAGCGCAGCGGCAGCGGGTCGACGATGCCGCCGTCCATGTAGTGGTAGCCGCCGCGCTCGAAGGGCTCGAAGATGCCCGGCAGGCAGCAGGAGGAGTAGACCGCGTCGACCAGCGAGATGTCGCTCATCCCCGGCGTGCCCCAGAAGGCGAGGCCGCCGGTCTCCAGGCACACCGCGTTGCAGTAGAAGGGCACCTTCATGCTGGCGAAGTCGCGCCGCGGCAGGATCTCCGACAGCCGCTCGCGGAAGGTGTCGCCGCGGTACACGCTCGAGGCGCGCACGCCCTTCAGCAGGAACTTGACGAAGTTGAGCTTGAAGTAGTCCTCCTTCTGGAGGGTCGAGATGATCTCCTCCATCCGCTTCAGGGGCACCCCGCCGGCCGCCAGGGCCCCGATCAGGGAGCCGATCGAGGTCCCGATGATCGCGTCGTACTGGATCCCCAGGCGCGCCAGGGCCTTGAGCACGCCCACGTGGGCCATGCCGCGCATGCCGCCGCCGCCCAGGACGACGACGGTGCTCGGCCGCGTGCGCTCGCCCTGGACGAGGAGGCCGGAGGAGGGAGGAGCGGACTTCGGGTTCAAGGGGGGGCGCGCGGCGGGGCGATCAGGGGGTCTCATTCAAGGAACTCCCGTGCGCGAAGTCCACGCTGGCCAACCCAGCGTTGGATTCCGGACGGCGCGAACGGTTGAATCCCACGCTCATGCCGAACTCCCCCGCTGCCGACGCGATCGTCCTGGCCGCCGGCCTGCGCCTGCCCCAGGCGCGCGCGGGCGGCGCCTACGCGCGCGAGGACGCCGGGCACCTGGGCGCGGCCGTGGCGCGCGAGCTCCTGGCGCGCACCGGGCTCGACCCGGGCCAGCTCGACGAGGTCGTGGTCGGCTGCGTCGGGCCGCCCCACGACCAGGCCAACGTGGCGCGCGTGATCGCGCTGCGCGCCGGCGTGCCGCGCCACGTTCCGGCCCACACGGTCGGACGCAACTGCGCCAGCGGCATGCAGGCGGTCACGACCGCCGCCACCGCGATCCGCGCCGGGCGCGGCGAGCTGTTCCTGGCGCTCGGGGTCGAGGTGATGAGCGCCTACCCGCTGGTGTTCAACCAGAGGGCCGTGGGCTTCTTCGCGAACCTGATGAAGGCGCGCAGCGCCGGCCAGAAGCTCGCGGCCATGCTCGCCTTCCGCCCGTCGATGATGGCGCCGCGCATCACGCTCACCGAGGGCCTCACCGACCCGACCGTGGGCCTGATCATGGGCTCGACGGCCGAGATCCTGGCGCGCGAGTTCGCGATCTCGCGCGAGGCGGCCGACCGCTTCGCGCTGCAGAGCCACCAGCGCGCCAGGGCCGCGCGCGACTCGGGGCGCCTGGCGCGCGAGATCCACCCGCACCTCCCGCTGGGAGCGAAGCCCGGCACCGCGGCGCTCCAGCACGACGACGGCATCCGCGACGACCAGTCGCTGGAGGCCCTGGCCAAGCTCAAGCCCTACTTCGAGAAGCCCGACGGCGTCGTCACGGTCGGCAACGCCTGCGGGATCACCGACGGGGCCACGGCCCTGATCGTGACCACCGCCGCGCGCGCGAAGAGCCTCGGGCTCGCCCCGCTGGCGACGATCCGCGGCTGGGGCTGGGCCGGCTGCGACCCGGCGCGCATGGGCCTGGGGCCCGTCTACTCCAGCGCACGCGCCCTGCGCGACGCCGGCTGCGCGCTCGCCGACATGGACGTGATCGAGATCAACGAGGCCTTCGCGGTCCAGGTGCTGGCCTGCTGCAAGGCCTTCGAGAGCGACGCCTTCGCCACCAAGGAGCTCGGCGCCGCCAAGGCCCTCGGCCCGATCGACCCCGCCAAGCTCAACCGGAACGGCGGCGCGATCGCCCTCGGCCACCCGGTCGGCGCCAGCGGCGCGCGTCTCTTGCTCACCGCCGCGCACGAGCTCGCCGTCACGCAGAAGTCCCTCGCCCTCGCCACGCTCTGCATCGGCGGCGGCCAGGGCGGCGCAGTCGTGCTCGAGCGCGCGAGCTGAGCGCCTGGCGCCCGACCGGCTGACCGCCCCGGTCTGCCGGAGACGAGGTACTCTCGTTTCCACGTGGACCCGGGATCGCGCCAGCTCGCGCCCTTCGACGGACGCGTTCCGCCGCCCAGCTTCGTCAGCATCGAGACGACGCGCTACTGCGGCCTGCAATGCCGCATGTGCCTCCAGTTCCACGATGGGACCACGGTCGCGGGACCGCACATGCCGCTCGAGCAGTTCGAGCGCATCGCGGAGCAGCTCTTCCCCCTCGTCGAGCGCTGGCAGCCGAGCGTTTCCGGCGAGCCGCTGCAGACCCAGAACTTCGAGCGCATGCTCGCGATCGCGGCGAGCTTCGGCGTCCGGCTCACGATGTTCACCAACGGGATGCTGCTGAACGATGGCGCCATCGAGCGCCTCGCCCCGGCTCTCGACACGCTCATGGTCTCCTTCGACGGAGCCACCCAGGAGACCTTCGAGTTCATCCGCCAGGGCGCGGTGTTCGAGGAGGTCAAGGCACGCCTGCGGCGGGCGATCCAGCACTGCCGCGCGCACTTGCCCGCCGACCAGCAGCCCCAGTTCGGCCTGAGCTTCACGATGATGGAGCGCAACATCCGCGAGCTGCCCGCCCTCGTGCGCCTGGCCGCGGAGGAGCTGGGGGTCGACTTCGTCACCTGCGGCCACATGAGCCCGCCCAGCCCCGAGATGGAGCCGCAGGCCCTCGCGCATCACCCCGAGCTCGCGGCGGACTGCATCGAGCGGGCGCGCGCCGTGGCGGAGGAGCTCGGTATCGACCTGCGCATCGGCGAGATCCACGAGATCCGCCGGCAGGACTTCGAGCCGCCCCACGACGCCGCGGTGGCCGCGCGCCGAGCCGCGCTGGCTGCCCGCTGGACCTTTCCGGTTCGCCCCCTGGAGGCAGGATCGGCCCCGGAGCTGGCCGGGATGCCGTGGTGCCCATTCCTGTGGGACAGGACCTACGTGGCGATCGGCGGTGACGTGCGCCCGTGCTGCGTGCCGGATTCTCCGGTGGTGGGCAACCTCGAGCAGGACTCGTTCGAGGCCATCTGGAACGGGCCGCTCTACCGTCACATGCGCCAGCGCCTGGTGTGCGACGATCCCGCTCCGATCTGCCGGGGCTGCGTGCACGTGAAGAGGCTCGACGACCCGACCCGGGCGGCTCGCCTCCTGCTCGGCTCGCGCCTCCCCACGGCGCAGGAGCTCGACCCGTTGCCGGCTGAACTCGATCCGACCCGACTTCACCAGGGACGTGCCGGACCGCCGCCGGTGCTCACCTGGGAGCACGATCCGGCCGCCCTGCGCTACGTCGTCGAGTGCTCGCTCGACGGCGGGAGCCTGCTGTACTCGACGGACGGCCCGCGCGGAGGCCCCGCGATCCGCGACAACCGGTACGAGGTGCCGCCCTGGGCCTGGCGCCATGCTCCGACCGATCGCAGGATCCTGTGGCGTGTCATCGCCAAGACCGCGGCGGGTGACCGCGTGGTCTCCAGCGGCAGCCTCGCGAGCGTGCAAGAGCCGGACGGACGGTCGCCCTCGTCCCCGCAGGGACCGACGCGCGAAGCGCGGTGATGCCCAGCGCGCGGACCGGTCGGCCTCAGCGCGATGCGGCGCCGTCCTCGTACTGCGCGCGGAAC
>DASVAP010000076.1:0-15748 GCA_036376275.1 Planctomycetota bacterium
GTCGGCCGCCTCGCCCTGGCGCGCCAGGACCTCGACCACGACCTGCGCCCCGGCCTGCACGTGGGCCTCGAGGTCGTTGGCGCGGCGCCAGAAGACGACCGCGATCACCACCAGGGCCGAGAGCACGACCCCGGCCTGGTACAGGATCGGCACGAAGGGTTGCGTCAGCGCCAGCAGCGGCCCACCCACCACGATCACCAGCGCGAGCTGCAGCGCGACCACGAAGGCCCGCCGCGGAGCGCGCGCGAAGTCGGGCGCGCCGCTCTGCTGACGCGGCAGGACCGCGGCCGCCAGCTCGGCCCCGAGCGCGCGCGACAGGCGCCCGATGCCGATCACGAAGGGCAGCGCGGCCAGCCCGGCCAGGGCCAGCACCGCGGTGCGGGCCAGGCCGTGGGCCAGCCCGGTGGCCTCCGCCAGCAGCGCCACGAAGCGCTCGAGATAGAGCGAGGTGCCGATGACCACGCCGGCGAAGCAGGCCACGTCCAGCACCAGCCCGGCGGCGTGCTTGAGCAGCTTGAAGCGCAGTGGATCGCGACGCGGGCCCGCGCGCAGCTCCTCCAGCCACGAGGCGTGGAGCGAGGCGAACGTCCGCAGCGGCTTGGGCAGGCGGTGCTCCAGCGAGAGCGAGAGCGGCACGGAGGCGCGCACGAGCCAGGGCGTGAGGAATGTCGTCAGGACCGAGACCGAGACGGCCACGCCGTACAGGGCCGGCTCGATCGCACCGGCCGTCACGCCGACGCCCGCGAGGATGAAGGAGAACTCGCCGATCTGCGGCATGGCCATGCCGGCCTGCAGCGCGGTCGCGGGCGCGTAGCCGGAGAGGAAGGCCCCCACCGAGACGCTCGCCACCTTGCCGACCACGACCAGCACGGTGAAGAGCACGATCGCGGCCCAGTTCTCGGCCACGGCCACGGGGTCGACCAGGGTCCCGACCGAGACGAAGAAGACGGCCGCGAACAGGTCGCGCAGCGGCGCGACCATGTGCTCGACCTGCTTCTGGCGCCCGGACTCGGCCACCAGCGCGCCCGCCAGGAAGGCGCCCAGGGCCACCGAGTAGCCGGCGCCCTGCGCCAGCAGCGCGAACGCGAAGCACAGGCCCACGCTGGTGACGAGCAGGGTCTCGGGACTCGCCAGGCGCGCCACGGCGCGGATCGCGCGCGGCACCAGGAGGTAGCCGCCGATCGTGAGCGCCAGCAGGAAGATCCCGAGGCGCGTGGCGGTCGTGGTCAGGACACCCGAGGCACCCTCGCCGGCCGCGACCGCGGTCAGGATGGCCAGCATCAGGATCGCCGCCAGGTCCTCGATGATCAGGACCCCGAGCACGAGCTCGGAGAGGCGCCTGGGCACGCCGCGCTCGGCGAAGACCTTGGCGATGATCATCGTGCTGGACACGGACACGATCGCACCGGCGAAGAAGCTCTGCTGGCGCGACCAGCCCAGCGCCTGCCCGGCCACGTAGCCGAGCCACAGCATGGCCCCGATCTGGATCAACCCGACCAGCCCGGCGCGCGGGAAGACGTGCGCGAACTTGCGCAGCGAGAACTCGAGGCCGATCGAGAACATGACCAGGATCACGCCCAGCTCGGCCAGGGTCTCCAGGCTCTCCGAGCCGGCGAAGAGCGGGACCGAGGTGTGCGGCCCGACGATCAGGCCCGCCAGGAGGTACCCGAGCACGACCGGCTGCCGCAGGCGCCGGAAGAGCACCGTCGTGACCGCGGCCACGCACAGGACGATGGCCAGGTCGAGGAGGAAGGGGCTGACGTGCACCGGGGTTGCGGATCGTCGACGATGGGAGGGCGTCGGCTCAAGAAGAAGAGGAGAGGAGCGCGGAGGCGCGGAGGGAAGACGCGGAGGGCGCGGAGCCGGAGGGGAGGGAGGGAAGGAGAGCGAAGGCGGTCCCGGCCTGGCTCGACCCCCGCGTCTCCGCGCTCGGCTCGAGGGCCGCTGCGCCCGCGCGGGCTCGAAGCCCCGGAGCCTCAGACCTTGGCCAGCGCGACCGTCGCCTTGCCGTCGCCGACCTCGCCCTCGGCCGTGAACATGCCCTTCTCGGGCGGCAGGAGCTCGAGCGTCTCGGCCAGGGTCTGCTGGCGGATGGTGGCACCGTGCTCGCGCACGACCTCGGCCAGGACCGGGTCGCCGGAGACCCGCAGGCGGATGCGGTCGCTGATGTGGAGCTTCGCGTCCTTGCGCGTCTGCTGGATGGCGCGCACGAGGTCGCGAGCCAGGCCCTCGCGCTCGAGCTCGGGGGTGACGCGCGTCTCCAGGGCCACGACGGACTTCCGGTCCGCGAGGGCGGCCACGGCGAGCGTGGCCTCGGCGCTCGGCACGAGCGCCACGTCCCACTCGCCCTCCAGGAGCTCGACCCAGCCTTCGCCCGTCTTCACCTGGGCCTGGGCGCCCGAGACCTGGAACTCGACCGTGGGCGCCTTGACGGCCGCGAGCACGGCCTTGAGCGTCGCCCCGAGGCGCGGGCCGGCCTTCTTCGCGTTCACGGAGTAGCGCGTCGTGGCGAACGCGTCGGGGCGCGTCGAGAACTGGACGTCCTTGACGTTCACCTCGCTCTCGATGAGCTCGCGGTAGCCCGCGAGCCCCGGCGCCCACTCGGCCGCGACGGCCAGCTCCTTCAGCGGCAAGCGCACGCGCAGGCGCCTCTCCTCGCGCAGCCCCAGCGCGACCGAGCAGATCTCGCGCGCGCGGTCCATGTCGCGCACCAGACCTTCGTCCTGCGCCAGGCGTCTTGCATCCGGCCAGTCCGCCAGGTGCACGCTCTGCTCCCCCGTCAGCCCGCGATAGACCTCCTCCGTCACCAGCGGCAGGAACGGCGCGCACATCCGGCACAGGGTCGTCAGCACCGTGTAGAGCGTGTCGTAGGCGTCCTGCTTGTCCTGGTCGAGCTCCTCGCGCCAGAAGCGCGGGCGGCTGCGGCGGATGTACCAGTTGTTGAGGGCGTCGAGGAAGCTGCGGATCTCGGCGCAGGCGCCGGCGATGTCGTAGGCGTCCAGCGCGGCCGTGACCTTCTCGAGCGTCGCGCGCAGCTTGGCGAGGACGTAGCGGTCGAGCACCCCCCTGGCGTCGCTGCGGACCCTGGCCGTGACTCCGTCCGCGTTCGCGTACAGGCAGAAGAAGTGGTACGCGTTCCAGATCGGGTGGATGACGAGGCGCACGACCTCGGCGATGGTCTTCCCGTCCTTGGCGATGTTCAGGTCGCCGCCGCGCAGGATCGGCGAGCTGCACAGGAACCAGCGCAGGGCATCGGCGCCGTGCGTGGCGAAGACCTGCTCGGGGTCGGGGTAGTTCTTGAGGCGCTTGGAGAGCTTCTGGCCCTCCTCGTCGAGCACCACGCCGTGGCAGATGCAGTTCTTGAAGGGCTCGCGCTCGAACAGCGCGGTCGAGAGCACCATCAGCGTGTAGAACCAGCCGCGCGTCTGGGCCACGTACTCGACGATGAAGTCGGCCGGGGCGTGGGTCTCGAACCACTCCCGGTTCTCGAACGGGTAGTGGACCTGCGCGAAGGGCATCGAGCCCGACTCGAACCAGCAGTCGAGCACGTCCTCGACGCGCCGGTACTCCTCGCCGCCCTCGCGCACGACGATCGAGTCGATGAAGGGCCGGTGGAGGTCGGTGACGCGCTGCCCGCTGGCCTGCTCGAGCTCGGCGATGCTGCCGAAGACCTTCAGCTTGCCCGAGGGGCTCCTCCACACCGGGATCGGCGAGCCCCAGAAGCGGTTGCGCGAGATCGACCAGTCGCGCGCGCCCTCCAGCCACTTGCCGAACTGGCCGTCGCGCACGTGCTCGGGGATCCACTTGATGCGCTGGTTGAGCGCGACCATCCGGTCGCGGACGCGCGGGTCGGTGACCTTGACGTACCAGGACGACATCGCGCGGTAGATCAGCGGCTGGTCCGTGCGCCAGCAGTGCGGGTAGCTGTGGACGAGCGTGTCGTGGCGCACGAGCGCGCCGCGCTGCTTCAGCGCCTGGATGATCGGCTTGTTGGCCTCGAACACGTTCGTCCCGGCCCAGTCGGAGACCTCGGCCGTGAAGCGGCCCTTCTCGTCGACCGGCACGACCATCTCGATCCCGTTCTCCGCGCACACGCGCTGGTCGTCCTCGCCGAAGCCGGGCGCCATGTGGACCACCCCGGTGCCCTCGGACGTGTCGACGAAGTCGCCGGCGAGCACGCGGAAGGCGTTCTTCGCGCCCTTGAAGTACGGGAAGAGCGGGGTGTAGCGGCGCCCGACCAGCTCGGCACCCTTCACGACCCCGACGCGCGTGGCCCCGGCCAGCTCCTTCTCGTACTTGCCGGCCGCCGCCGCGCCGAGCACGACGCGCTTTCCGTCCTTGTCGAGCAGCGCGTACTCGATCTCCGGCCCGACGGCCGCCGCCAGGTTCGAGGGCAGGGTCCAGGGCGTCGTCGTCCACACCCACAGCTCCATGGGTGCCGCATCGCCCGCCTTCGGCTCCAGCGCGAAGCGCACCGTGATGGCCGGGTCCTGGCGCTCGCGGTAGGAGTTGTCGAGGCGCGTCTCGAAGTTCGAGACCGGCGTCTCCGCCGCCCACGAGTAGGGCATCACGCGGTAGCTCTCGTAGACCAGCCCCTTCTTGTAGAGCTCCGCGAAGGCCCACATCACGCTCTCCATGTAGGAGCGATCCATGGTCTTGTAGTCGTTCGCGAAGTCGACCCAGCGCGCCTGGCGCGTCACGTAGCGCTCCCACTCGCGCGTGTACTTCATCACCGAAGAGCGGCAGTGCGCGTTGAAGGGCTCGATCCCGTACTCCTGGATCTTGGCGCGCCCGTGGACCCCCAGCTCCTTCTCGGCCTCCATCTCGGCCGGCAGGCCGTGGCAGTCCCAGCCAAAGCGCCGCTCGACGCGCTTCCCCCGCATCGTCTGGTAGCGCGGCACCAGGTCCTTCACGTACCCCGTCAAGAGGTGCCCGTAGTGCGGCAACCCGTTCGCGAAGGGCGGCCCGTCGTAGAACACGAACTCGTTCTTGCCGTCCTTGCCGGCCGGCCGCTGCTCGACCGAGGCGCGGAAGATGCCCTCCCTGGCCCAGTGGGCGAGCACGCGCTCCTCGAGCTCGGCGAGGCGGGGCTGGGACGGGACCTCGGGGTAGCGGGCGCTCATGGGAGGCGCGGAGTGTAGGCCAGCGGCGCGGCGCGCTCCACGACGACGATCGCCCGCGCGGGGCCTATCATGGTCGGCGTCGGCCCGCCCGGCTCCCGCCCGACCGGCACAAGGAAGGTCCTCGCATGCTGCTCGCACTCCTGCTCGCCCCGCTCGCCGCGCCCCAGCAGACTCCCCCCGCCCCCGCCGTGCCGGTCGAGGTCGTCAAGCCCTACAAGCTCAACCTGCGCACCGAGGAGGAGCTGACCCTGCCGGACCTCGATGGCAAGGCGCACGCGCTCTACGCGGCGCACCCCAACCAGCCGATCGTGCTCGTCTTCTGGGGCTACAAGGACCCGGTCTCGCTGCACTACGCGCCGCTGCTCGCCGAGCTGGCCAGGGCCCACGCCGGGAAGGCGGGCTTCTACCTGGTGGACTCGAACCACGACGAGCTCGTCTCGGGCGGCGACGCGCTCGGCAAGCTGCGCGAGGTCCTGGCGCGCGAGAAGGTCACGCTGCCTGTGCTGATCGACCACGATCAGCGCCTGGCGGACGACTTCGGCGCGACCGCCAACGGGCAGGCGTTCCTGCTCGACGGGAACAAGTTCCTGCGCTACCACGGCGGGATCGACGACGATCCACGCGGCGAGCGCGCCCGCGACAAGATCGAGGTGCGCCCCTGGCTGGCGAACGCGCTGGGACAAGTGCTGGCCGGCGAGCGCCCCAAGGAGAACTGGACGCGCCCCGCCGGACGCCCGATCAAGCGCGCGCCGAAGGCCGGCGTGCCCGCGGGGGCACCGAGGAAGTGAGGCGCCTCGTCCTGCTTGCCGGGGCGGCGCTCGCGGGCCTCGCGGCCTGCTCGGGATCCGAGCGCTGGACCTACGCCACGCCCGCGGTGGTCGACGAGGCCGCGCTGCTCGCGCACCTCGTTCCCGCGCGGCCCGGCGAGCTCGTGCTGGCGAACTTCTGGGCCTCCTGGTGAGGGACCTGCGTCGCCGAGCTGCCGGAGCTGGTCGAGCTGCGGCCCGAACTCGAGGCCGAGAACGTGCGCCTGCTGGCCGTCTCGATCGACCTCGCCCTGCCGCAGGCCGTGAAGACGGCCGAGGAGCTGGGCGCCTTCGTCCAGCGCCGTGAGCTGGCCCTGACCGTGCTCGCCTTCCAGGGCGACTACGACGCCCTGGCCGAGCGCCTCGACCTGCCCGGCGGCCCGCCCTGCACGGTGCTGTTCGGCCCGCAGGGCGAGCTCGGGCGCCTCGAGGGCTCGGCCGAGGGCTCCGAGGTCGAGGCCCTGGTCGCGGCCGCGCGCGCGCGCTGACGGACGTCCTACTTCCCGTCACCCTTCACCACGCCCGGATTCTTGCGCAGCAGCTCCAGGGCCGCCTCCGTGAAGTGCGCGTCCTCCGGGGCCAGGCCGATCTCGTCGCCGTCGACGTTCATCAGGCTCTGCGGGTCGCCCGTGTCGTGGTCGAGGTCGAAGAGGTGCCCGACCTCGTGGGCCGTGGTCAGGCCGAGGGAGCTCGCGTAGCCGGCGATCAGGGCGCGCACGAGCTCGCTGCGCGCGTCCTTCCTGTAGTCGCTGCCGAAGACGTAGGTGCCGTCGAGGAGCCCGAGGTCGTCGGGCCCGAGCGGCACCTCGAGCGCGTGCGCCTGCACGGTCGCGAGCCAGTTCGTCGCGAAGACGTGGCACACGCCGGAGCCGGGGAAGGCGCGGCCGTTGGCGGAGGGATCGGCGCCGGCCAGCACCGCCTCCCAGGCGCCGCGCGCCGCGCTCTGCGGGAGGTGGGCGACGAAGGTCACGCGCAGGCTCTGGCCGGGGATGGGCGCGCCGTCCGGAGCGCGCAGGTACTTCTGCGAGACGATCGCGAGCGTGCGCGCCAGGAGCTCCTCGCGCACCAGGTGATCGAGGACCGGCGAGGCGCCGCCGGTCGCGAGGCCTAGCCGCGCGAGGTCGGCCTCGATCGAGCGCGCGTCCCCGCCCCCGAAGTGCAGGCGCACGGTGCGCGAGCCGGGCTCGGGTAGGAATCCGTCCGTGCGCAGCGCGCCGAAGGGGGGACCGAGCCGCGCCTCCGGCGCGCGCCCGGCGCCGTCGGGGATGGTCTGGCCCTCGGCCGGGACCGGCGGGTCGTGCGGGCGCGAGCGCTCGACGAAGCGCCACAGCGCCGCCGGCACGGCCACGAGCCCGCGCGCGTCGGCCTGGAGCACGCCGCGCGGCCCGGCAAGGCGCGCGGTCGCGAGCGCGGCGCGCAAGTCCTCGGGTCCCACTCCTCCGCCGCGCTCGAGGGCGACCGCGACGAGCTCGACCAGCTCGTAGCCCTCGACCGCGCCGGGGCCGGGCTCGCCGTGGCGTGCACGGAACTCGGCCAGGAACTCGCCGCGCGGCTCCTCCGTGGCGGCGGAGAGTCCGTGGACGAAGAGGTGCTCGCGCCCGAGCGTGGCGGGGTCGAGCGTCGCGCGCGCGGTCGTGACGAGCGGCAGGCGCGACGCCTCCAGCGGCCCCGCGAGCAGCGCCGCCAGGGTGGCCGGCTCGAGGTCGGCGACGAGCACGTCCGGCTCCGCTTCGGCCAGCCGCGCGGCGAGGTCACGCGCCGGCAGCCGCACCTCGATCCGCGCCACGAGCGCGCAGGGCGGCGCCAGGCGCCGCTCGAGCTCGCTCGCGAGCGCCTTGCCGCCGCTCCCGCGCTCCTGAAGCAGGGCGAGGCGCGCGAAGCGCAGCCGCCCGACCAGGGTGCGCGCCAGGAGCTCCGCCTCGGCCGCCGGCTCGATCGAGGGCGCGAGCAGCACGAGCCCCGCGCGCTCGGCCGCCGGACGCAGCGCATCGAGGCCCACGCCCGCCCGCGGCGCCAGCACCGCCACCAGCCCCGCGCCGGCGAGGCGCGGCGCGAGCGCACGCGCCTCGGCCTCGACGCGCGCGCTCCCGAGCGGCACCAGCTCGAGCGCCTGCCCGAGGAGCCCACCGCGCCGGTTGCGGATCGCCGCGGCAAGCTCGGCTCCCTCTCGGAAGGCGCGCTCGACCTCGGCCACGGGCTCGGCGGGGACGGCAAGGCCGAGACGGATCGGTGCCGGAGCGCGGGCGGGCTCCTGGAGGACGAGCAGCGCGAGGCAGAGGATCTGCGGGAGCAACGGGAGTCCTCCGGGCCAAGAGCGTAGCCCGGACCGCCCCGAGGGTCAGAGCAGGGCCGGGTTCGCGCCGCCGTCGTAGGCGAGGGCCACGCCCGCCAGGTACGAGCAGCGCTGCGAGCACAGGAAGGCGACCAGGTCGCCGAACTCCTGCGTGGTTCCGAGACGCCCGGCCGGGATGCGCGCGATGTAGGCGGCGCGCTCCTCGGCCACGCTGCGGCCCGTGCGGCGCGCCGTGGCGGCGAAGAGCTCCTCGATCCGGTCCGTCGCGAAGGAGCCGGTGCACACGCTGTTCACGAGCACGCCGTCGCGCGCGACCTCGCTGGCCAGCGACTTCAGGTAGGCGGTCAGGCCCGCGCGCATCGTGTTCGAGTAGACCAGCGTCGGGATCGGCACGCGCACCGAGCTGGAGGTCAGGCCGACGATGCGCCCCCAGCGCGCCGCGCGCATGCCCGGCAGCACGGCCTGCACGGCGTGGATCGCCGAGCGCAGGGTGAGCGCGAAGGCGCGCTCGAGGGCCGCGTCGTCGACCTCCAGGGCCGTGGCCGGCGGCGGGCCGCCGGCGTTGGTCACGAGGACCTGGACCGGACGCCCGAAGTGGCGCTCGGCCGCGCGCACGTGGGCCGCCAGGGCTGCGCCGTCGGTGACGTCGAGCGGCTCGGCGAGGAGGCGCTCCGCGTGCATGGAGAGCTCCGCTCGCGCCCGCGCCAGGCGTCGCTCGTCGCGCCCGCTGATCGCCACCCGCGCCCCCTCCGCGAGCAGGGCCCGCGCGCAGGCGAACCCCAGCCCGCCGGTCGATGCCAGCACCACCGCCACCTTGTCTTCGAGTCCGAGATCCATCGTCGCGCCCACCTTCTCCCGCCCGTGAGGGTCTGCTAGCTTCTCCGCCCCCTTCCTACCCCAACCCCCTCCCACGAGCCAAGCGATGAGCGACACGACCAAGCCCCTCGGCGTCGGCGACACCGTCCCCGACTTCAAGCTGACCACCTTCGAGCCCACCAAGAAGGGCTTCGGCGAGTACAGCCTGGCCGAGGCCATGAAGGCCAAGCAGTGGTCGGTGCTGTTCTTCTATCCGGCCGACTTCACCTTCGTCTGAGCGACCGAATTCGCTGCTCTGGCAGAGCAGCAACACCGGTTCGAGCGCAACAACGTCAAGCTCGTCACGATCAGCACGGACACGCAGTTCGTGCACCTGGCCTGGCAGCGCGAGGAGAAGGAGCTCGCCAAGGTGGGCTTCTCGATGGCCGCCGATCCGACCGGCCGGATCGCGCGCCAGTTCGGGGTCTATGACGAGAACTCGGGCCTCGCGCTGCGCGGCACGTTCATCATCAGCCCCGAGGGCAAGCTGCTGAACTCCGAGGTCAACTTCTACAACCTCGGCCGCAACGTCGACGAGCTCCTGCGCAAGGTCAAGGCGAACATCTACCTCGCCAGCCACACCGCCGAGGGTTGCCCCTCGAAGTGGAAGGAAGAGGGCGACAAGACCCTCAAGCCGGGGCCGGAGATGGTCGGACGCGTGCACGAGGCCCTGAAGGGCTGAGCCGAGCCGCGTGCGGTTCCAGGAGCCCGGCGCCGAGCCCCGGCGCCGGGCTCCTTGCTTTCGGCCGCCGCGCGGGGCGATCCTCGCGCCATGAACCGCCCTCCGCTCCTGCGCGCGCGCCGCACGGCGCTGCGCTTCGTGGTCCAGTCCTTCCTGAACGGCCTGCTGGTCCTGGCGCCCGTGGGAGTCACGGCCTGGATCCTGGTGGCGCTGTTCCGCGCGATCGACGAGCTGCTGCCGCTGCCGGACACGGTGGCGCCCGGGATCGGCTTCGCGCTGGTGGTCGGGATCGTGATCGCGGTCGGGATCCTGACCTCCAACTTCCTCGCGGCCCAGGCGCTGGCGCTCTCGGACCGTGTCCTGGCGCGCGTGCCCTTCGTGAAGCTCGTCTACAGCTCGATCAGGGACCTGACCGAGGCCTTCGTGGGGCAGAAGAAGAAGTTCGACCGGCCCGTGCTGCTGCGCCTGGCGGACGAGCTCGAGGTGATCGGCTTCGTCACGCGTGATGACCTGGAGGAGCTGGGGCTCAGCGAGCGCATCGCGGTCTACGTGCCGCAGTCCTACAACTTCGCCGCCAACCTCGTGCTGGTCCCGCGCACGCGCGTGCGCCCGCTCGACAAGCCGGCCGGCGAGGTGATGGCCTTCGTCGTCTCCGGCGGGCTGACCTCGGCCGGAGCGGGCTAGGCCTCCCCCTCTCTGCCCTCCTGCCTCTTCCCTCCGCGCCCTCCGCGTCCGCTTCCGCGTCTCCGCGTTCCTCTCCTCTTCGCCCTGTCCGCGAGAAACGCAAGAGGAACGCGGCCCCACCTGGCCGGCGTCGCCCGCGCCGGATAAGAAGGCCCGCCATGCGCCCTTTCCTCCCGCTGCTCTCCGCCCTCCTGTGCGCCTGCGCCGCGACCTCGCCCGAGGAGCGCGCGCACGCCCTCGCCCAGCGCTTCCTGATCGTGGACGGCCACGTCGACGTCCCCTACCGCCTGCACGCCCAGCAGCAGCGCGGCGAGCCCATCGACGACGTCGGCGCACGCACGGCCGGCGGCGACTTCGACTTCCCGCGCGCGCAGGCCGGCGGGCTCGACGCGCCCTTCTTCTCGATCTACACGCCCGCGGAGCTCGAGGCCGAGGGCCGCTCGAAGGAGGTGGCCGACGAGCTGCTCGGGATGTGCGCCGAGCTGATCGCGCGGCATCCGCAGCGCTTCGAGCTGGCGCGCACGGCGGCCGACGTGCGCCGCATCGCCGCGGCGGGCCGCATCGCGCTGCTCTACGGCATGGAGAACGGCAGCCCGCTCGAGGGCGAGCTCGCCAACCTGGACCACTTCTTCGACCTGGGCGTGCGCTACATCACGCTGACCCACGGTCAGGACAACCACCTCTGCGACTCCTCCTACGACACGCGCCGCACGCACCAGGGCCTGTCGGCCTTCGGGCGCGAGGTCGTGAAGCGCATGAACGCGCTCGGGATGCTGATCGACGTCTCGCACCTCTCCGACGACGCCTTCTGGGACGTGCTGGAGCTCACGCGCGCGCCGGTGATCGCCTCGCACTCCTCTCTGCGCCACTTCACGCCCGGCTTCGAGCGCAACCTGAGCGACGAGATGGTGCGCGCCGTGGCCCGGAACGGCGGCGTGGTGATGGTCAACTTCGGCTCGAGCTTCCTGACGACGGCCGCCAACGGCTGGTTCGCGCGCTACCGCCAGGCGACCGAGGCCTTCGCCGCCGAGCACGGCGGCCCCGATTCGCCCGAGGCGCAGGCCCATGCCGAGCGCTGGCGCCAGGAGAACCCCTTCCCCTTCGCCAGCGTGGCCGACGTGGCCGATCACATCGACCGCGCGGTCCAGCTCGCCGGCGTGGAGCACGTCGGCCTCGGCTCGGACTTCGACGGCGTGGGCGACTCGCTCCCGACCGGCCTCAAGGACGTGTCGATGTACCCGAACCTGCTGGCGGAGCTCCTGCGCCGCGGCTACCGCGCGCGCGACATCGAGAAGATCTGCGGCGCCAACGTGTTACGCGTGATGGAGGCCTGCGAGCGCCTGGCGCGCGCCTCCGGACCTCCGGCCGGAGTGTGACCTCGAGCACCCCCCGCGCTAGGTCGCGCGGAGGTCCCGATGTCCACCGCCCATGCCCTCTCCGTCCTGGGGGCGCTGCTCGCCCTCGTGCAGGCCCCGCGCCTCGTCCCGCCGCGCCCGTCGGCGTCGCCGCGCGGCCCGAGCTTCGAGATCGTGTCCTGCTCGCTCGGCTGCGTGCCCGGCACGAGCGGCCTCGTCTGCCGCCAGAGCGAGATCCACGTGAACGAGGAGCTGCGCTTCACCTTCAACTTGCCGCTGGATCCCGCCTCGATCAGCAACAACTCCTTCCGCGTCCTGGACACGGCGGGGCGCACGCCGGCCGCCTCGCTCTCGCTCGCGCCAGGCGATCCGGCCACGCTCGTGTACCGACCTCAGCTGACCTTCGACTCCGCCGGGAACCCGATCTTCGGGCTCGTGGCCGGGCAGGTCTACCTGCTGCACATCCCGGGCACCGAACAGGGCCCCGGGCCCTACCTGACCTCCCTGGACGGGACGCCCAACCGCACCCGGCTCCTGTGCGCGCTGGTCGCCTCGCGCGGCGTCGCGGACGTCGTGCCGGGCCGCCCCTTCGCCAAGGTCTACGTCCAGGCGGTGGTCGAGCGCGATGCCCAGGGGAACCCCGTGCGGATCGAGCGCGTGCCGGCGGCGGGCGCCACGGACGTCCTGCGCTCGAGCCCGATCGAGATCGTCTTCGGCGACCTGATGAACCCGGCCACGCTGGCCAACCCGGTCACCGGCACCTCCACCTTCGTGCGCGTGTTCTTCGACCCGGACGGCGACGTGACCCGCCCGGCGGACCAGGTGCCCGTCGCGGGCTCCTTCGCGCTCTCGCTCGACCAGAACCGCGCCTCCACGCACCTCTTGTTCTCGGCCAGCGGCGGCCTGCCGCCCTCCGGGACACAGCGCCGCCCCGGACGCGTCGTGCTCTTCCTCAGCCCGCAGATCCAGGACCTGGCCGGCCAGACCCTGAGCAACCCGGGGACCACGAGCTTCACGACCGAGGCGCGCTGAGGCGCGGCTTCCACGCGGATCGGCGAGCAGGATTCGGAAGGGCGCGCGAGGATCGCGCGCCTGGGCCGATCCTGACCGGCTGGCAACCATGCCAAGGGCATGGTTGCCAGCCGGTCAGCCGCCCGCCTCGAAGCCCGGGTAGAGCGTCATGCCGCCGTCGATGAAGATCGAGGCGCCGGTGATGTAGTCGGCCTGGTCGCTGGCCAGCCACACCGCGGCGCGGCCGATGTCCTCGATCTCGCCGATGCGCTTGTAGGGCACGAGGCGCATCAAATCGGCGTAGGCCTCGGGCGTCTCCCAGGCCGGGCGGTTGATCGGCGTGCGGATCGCGCCGGGGCAGATCGAGTTCACGCGCACGCGGTAGGGCGCCAGCTCCTGCGCGATCGACTTCATCATCAGCATCACGCCGCCCTTCGAGGCCGCGTAGTTCACGTGCCCGCCCCAGGGGATGACCTCGTGCACCGAGCTGATGCACAGGATCTTGCCGGCGGCGCAGGAGACCTCGGGGCGCACGCCACGGCGCTTGAACTCGCGCACGGCCGCGCGCGCGCACAGGAACTGGCCCGTCAGGTTGACGTCCAGCACGGTCTGCCACTGGCGCAGCGTCATGTCCTCGAAGCGCGCGTCCTGCTGCAGGCCGGCGTTGTTCACCAGGATGTCGATCGTGCCGAGCTCGGCGCGCATGCGCGCGAACATCGCCTCGACCTCCTCTTCCTTGGAGACGTCCGCGCGATGCGTCAGGACGCGCGCGCCGCAGCGCGCCCCCTCCTCGGCCACCTTGAGGGCCTCCTCGTCGCCCGAGCGGTAGTTGACGACCACGTCGGCCCCGGCCTGGGCCAGGGCGATCGCGATCGCCTTCCCGATCCCGGAGCTCGCCCCGGTGACGAGGGCCTTCTGGCCCTTGAGGAGCTTGATCACCGGGCAGGCCGGCATCACGACGTCGGGCAGGGCTTCTTCGGTGAGGGTGATGGGCGTCATGGCAGGGGTTTCCTTGCGGGACGCACCGTTGGATGCGCGGCCGAGGCCGGCGTTACGCTCGGAAGGCTCGGAAGGAGGAACGCGGGGGCGCGGGGGGGAAGAGGGCTTCTCGCTCCCCTGGCAGGCGCAGGCGGGCTTTCGATCCGCGCACCGGTTCTCCGGGCGGGCGTGCGCCCGCCCGGAGAACCGGTGCGGTCACGCTGACGGCGAAATCAGTAGGCGATCTTCGATCGCCTAGCGGCGGCGGAAGCCGGCGGTCGAGACCGCGCCCGGCAGCCAGCTCGGGCTGCCCAGCTCCTGGCGGCGCGCCTGGAAGGGCACCAGCTCCTCGACCTCTTGCGGCGCGATGCGCTGCAGCGTGCCGCCGCGCGGAGTCCTGGGCGCGGCCACCTCGGGCACGTTCGGGAGGGCCTTCTCGGGCTCGGCGCGCTCGAGCCAGCCGGTGCCCTGGAGCACGGCGATCAGCGCGGCGGCGGCCGCGAGCGGCGCGAGCCAGCGCAGCCGGCCGCGGCTCCCGGAGCGGGCGAAGCGCTCGGCACCCGGCAGGGCCGAGGGCTGGATGCGCCCCTCGGCCACCAGCGCGGCGCGCACGCCGGGCCACAGCGACGGGCCCCCCGCGAGCTCGGCCGGGGGACGGATGGCGCGCACGAGGGCCTCGCGCGCGCGCTGGACGATCCGGGCCCGCTCGGAGCAGGCGCGGCAGGCCTCGAGGTGGGCGCGCACGCTGGCCAGCGACTCGCCGTCCAGGTCGCCGCCCACGAAGAGGGGCAGCTTCTCCTGGATCTCGCCACAGCTCGTTCGGTAGGTGCTCATCGCGGGGGCAGCCGCGGGCATGCCCGACGGTTCCGGTGTCGGGCATGCCCTTGGGCGTCTTCGGTAAGGGCTACGGGTCCTCGGGTGGGGTGTTGGCGCCCTCGGGGCGCCGCGCGATTTCTTCGGGGTCGCCGGCGTGCATGCGCTCCCATTCCTCCAGGAACAGCTTGCGCCCGCGGTGCAGGCGCCAGCGCACGGTCACGTGGGTCGCGCCGACGATGCGCGCGATCTCGGTGCAGGGCAGGCCCTCGAGCTCGCGCAGGATCATGACCGAGCGGAAGTGGGGCGCCAGGCGGTCGATGCAGGCGCGCACGCGCTCGGCGGTCTCCATCTGCTCCATGGAGCGCGACGGGGGCGCCCCGTCGGGGTCCGCCAGGTCCAGGTCGGCCTCCTCCTCCTCCTCGGCCGAGGTGCTCATCGCCGGCCGGCGCTTCCTCAGGAGGTCGATCGCCAGGTTGGTGACGATGCGATAGAGCCAGGTCGTGAACTCGTGCTGGAAGTCGAAGCGCTCCAGGTTGCGGAAGACCCGCAGGAAGGCCTCCTGGGCCAGGTCGCGGGCGTCCTCGCGGCTGGCGATCAGGGCCAGGGCGACCCGCATGGCGCGCTCCTCGTGGCGCTTGACCAGCTCCTCGAAGGCGCGTTCCTCCCCCTGCTGGGCACGCCGGATCAGGTCGTGGTCGCTGGGCCCGGGGGCCACCGGGCCGACGCCCGGGTCCTGGAGGGGGGTCTCGCTCACGTTGGACGGGCCCGCGTCCCGCGGCCGGGGTTGGACCATCGGAATGCGCAGGGGCCGAGCCATAGCCTAGGGCGGCGAGGCGGGCTACGGGGAGGGCCTGGGGGTGTTGGCCGCGGGATCCGGCAGAAAAAAGAGGGGGTTGGGGCTTTCGCGTGAGGGGCGGTGGCGCGGGAGGGAGAGGGCGGCTGGTCGGGGTGGATCGGGCGCGCAGGGTGGGACCTGGCGGTGGGGCGGGGCTGCGCGGCCGTTGGGGCTCCGACGATGTTGCGCGCCCGCCGGGGCCCCGCCGCTGCTCCGTGGCGCTACCGCCGGACCCGTGGCGCCGTGCAGTCGAGCTCTCGAGGCTCCACGCGGTCCGGAGTCGCGCGCTTCGCGCGCTCGCGGGGCGTCC
>DASVAP010000089.1:0-5658 GCA_036376275.1 Planctomycetota bacterium
AGGTGCGGGTAGGGATCGAGCACGAGCGGCGAGAGCGGCGTCGCGAAGAGGAGCGCCGGCAGGGCGAGCAGCCAGGGGAAGAGGCGCTCGCTCGCTCGCGCGCTCATCCCGCTAGGACACGAGGATCGCGTCGACGAAGGACTCCGGCTCGAAGCGCTCGAAGTCCTCCTTGCCCTCGCCGGTGCCGACGTAGAGCACCGGCAGGCCGAGCTCGCGCTGGATGCGGAACAGCGCCCCGGCGCGCGCCGTGCCGTCGAGCTTGGCCACGATCACGCCGGTGACCTGGACGGCCTCGGTGAAGAAGCGCGCCTGGGCCAGCGCGTTCTGGCCGTTGGTCGCGTCGAGCACGAGCCAGACCTCGTGCGGCGCGCCCTCGACCTTGCGCGCGGCGACCTTGTGGATCTTCTTCAGCTCGTCCATCAGCTGCTTGTGCACGTGCAGGCGTCCGGCCGTGTCGAGCAGGACGATCTCGTAGTCGAGCACGCTGGCGGCCTCGAGCGCCTCGAAGGCGACCGCCGCCGGATCCGCGCCCTCCTCCTTCTTGACGATCTGCACGCGGCTGCGGTCGGCCCAGATCGAGAGCTGCTCGGCCGCCGCGGCGCGGTAGGTGTCGCAGGCGCCCACCAGGACCGTGTGTCCGGCGCTGGCGAAGCGGTGGGCGAGCTTGGCGATCGTGGTGGTCTTCCCGGAGCCGTTGACGCCCACCACGAGCACGACCGTGGGCCGTGCGGCCGGAGCGAACTCGGCCGCGGCCGGCCCCAGGCGCTCCAGCAGCGAGGCGCGCAGGCTGGCGCGCACGTCGGCCTCGCCGCGGACCTCGCCGCGCTTGTGGCGGCGCTGCAGGTCCTCCACCAGCTCGGTCGCCAGCGGCCCCAGGTCGGCCGAGTAGAGCAGGGCCTCGAGGTCCGCCAGCAGCGCCGCGTCCATCGCGCGCCCGCCGCGGAACAGGGCCCCCAGGCCGTCCGAGAGCGCGCTGCGCGTGCGCCCGAGGCGCGTCTTGATGCGCTCGAGCAGACCCACGCTCAGCCCTCCTCCGGCGCGACCTCGGGCTCCGTCGTGCTCTGCGCGCGGTCCTTGATCTTGTCCAGGATGCCGTTGATGAAGCCGCCCGAGTTCTGGGTCGAGTAGCGCTTGCCCAGCTCGATCGCCTCGTTGATCGCGACCTTGGGCGGGATGTCCGGGCAGTGCAGCAGCTCGAAGGCCGCCATGCGCAGCACGTTGCGGTCGATCACCGCCATGCGCGACAGCTCCCAGTTCTGGGCCACGGCGCGGATCTCGGCATCGAGCTCGGTGCGGTGCGCGGCCACGCCCTGCACCAGCGCCAAGGCGTAGTCGCGCGCGGCCTTCTCCTTCTCCTCGGCGCGCAGGAAGGCGCGCGCCTCCTCGAGCAGCTCCGGACCGCGCAGGTCGATCTGGTAGAGGAACTGGAGCGCGAGCTCGCGCGCGCGCGTGCGCTTCTTCACGCGGCGCCCTCCTCGCCCGCGGCCGCCGCCAGGGCCGCCAGGGCCCCGAGCGCCGCGCGCGCGACCTCGCGGCCCTTGTCGAGGCCGCCCTCGGCCTCGCGCTGCGCGCGGCGCCGGGCCTGCTCGAGCGTGGCGCAGGTCAAGACGCCGAACAGGACCGGCGTGCCGGTGTCGAGCCCGACGCGCATCAGGCCCTGGGCGCAGGCCGCGGCGATGTGGCGGTCGTGCTCGGTCTCGCCCTTGAGCACCAGCCCGAAGCACAGGACCGCGGCCACGTCGGCGCGCTGCGCCAGGCGCTGGGCCACGACGGGGAGCTCGAAGGCGCCGGGGGCGCGCACGACCTCGAGCGCCTCGCGCGCGATCCCGTGCTCGGCCAGCGTCGCCAGGGCCGAGGCCAGCATCGCGCCGGTGAGCTCCTCGTGGTACGTCGACACGACACAGGCCAGCTTCGCTCCGCGCGGGAGCCGCACCGTCTCCGGGCGCTTCGTCTGGGCACGCGTCATGGCAAGGATCGCGCGGCCCGAGGGCCGCGGCGGCGCCCATGCTAGGGCCCCGCGCGGCGTGCGCAAGCGGGGGCCGTCAGGCGGGCTGCGTGCCCGTGGGCGCGGCCGCGGGGGCCGGCGCGGAGAGCGCGGGCCGCAGCCACCAGCGCGCACGGGTGCCCATCACGCTGCGCAGGTCGTCGATCAGGGTGTAGGCCAGCGGCACGATCCACAGGGTGAAGAAGGTGCTGGCGATCAGGCCGCCGGCCACGATCGTGGCCAGCGAGCGGTAGTCGAATCCGTCGCGCGGCGGCTCGGCCACGATCATCGGCAAGAGGCCCACGACCGTGGTCAGGGCCGTCATCAGGACGGGGCGCACGCGCTGGCGCGCGCCGTCGAGCACGGCCGAGGCGCGGTCCTGCACGGCGCGCAGGCAGTGGATGCGGTCGATCAGCACGATGCCGTTGTTCACGACCACGCCGGCCAGGATGATCATCCCGATCAGTCCCATCGAGTCGAGCGGCGTCCCGAGCAGCGACAGCGTCCAGAAGGAGCCCAGGATCGCGAAGGGGATCGTGAACAGGACCGAGAAGGGCAGCAGCACCGACTCGAACAGGACACCCATCAGCAGGAAGATCAGGAACACGCCCAGCAGCAGGGCCTTGAGCAGCTCGGAGGTCTCCTCCTCCTGCTTGCGCACGAGCGAGTTCTCGGTGTCGATCGAGTAGCCGCGCGGCAGGTCGAGCTCCTGGAGCGCGCGCTGGCCGGCCGCGGTCACGGCCAGGATCTGCAGCGGGTCCTCGACCTTGGCCTCCAGGGTGAAGCTGGTCTTGCCGTTCTGGCGGAAGATCTGGCGCGCGCCCTTGGCGAAGCTCACGCGCCCGATCGAGGAGAACGGCACCGCGCCCTGGGCCCCGAACACGGAGAGGTCCTGCAGCGTGGCGAGGCCGGCCGCCTCGGTGTCGTCGAACTCGATGCGCAGCGGGACCTCGCGGCCCTCCTCCTGGTAGCGCGGCAGCGGGAAGCCACCGAGGGCGTAGGAGATCGACTGGTCGACCGAGGCGCTGGTCACGCCCAGCTCCTGGGCCAGGTCGCGGTCGATCGCGACCTCGATCTGGTCCGGGGCGGCCTCGAGCGGGGTCGAGACCTCGGACAGGCCCGGGACGCGCTCGAGCAGCGCGATCGCCTGCTGGCCATAGCGCTCCAGCTCGCGCGAGTCGGTGCCGAGCAGCGTGAAGCGCGCCACGTTCTGGGTGCTGCCCTCGGAGTCGTTCTGGTCGTAGAAGCGCAGGCGGTGGCCGGGGATGCGCGGCAGCTCGGCCTTCAGGCGCTTCTTCAGCTCGTCGAACTGCTCGCCGCTCTTGCGCGCGTCGAAGTGCAGCCCGAAGCGCGCGCTGTCCTCGTCGAAGCGGTTGCTCCAGTGCTTGAAGCCGTACTCGGCGCGCTTCGCGTCGAAGAACTCCTCGTAGGGGCGCAGCTCGCCCTCGGCCTCCTCCATCGTGAAGCGCCCGAGCAGCTCGACCCGGAAGCGGATCTCGTCGCCCGAGGAGTCGTTGCCGAAGGCGCTCATCTCGACCTTCGACAGCGGGATCGCCAGTGAGATCATGGCCAGCGTGCCCACGCCGACCGCCGCCAGACGGTGGCCCATGGTCCACTCCAGCAGGCGGTGGTTCAGCTCGATCACCATGTCGATCAGCGCGCTCCCGGCCGGCACGAAGGTGGCCGGGCGCGCGGGCGGGCGCGGCCGGCGCCGGCGCCAGCGCGGGAACAGGAACAGGACCAGGGCCGCCGCCGCCAGGGCCGCCACGGCGGTCACGGCGATCTCGCGCCACAGGGTCGCCAGGGCGTAGCGCCCAGCGGGCGTCGCGTCCGTGGCGATCCCGGCGGCGCGCGCGGCCGCGAGCGTGGCGAAGGAGCGCGCGCTGGTCAGCCCACCCACGGCCAGCAGCCCGAGCGCCAGCGGCCAGCGCAGCGGCACGAGCAGCGCGAGCAGCGTGCGCTCCAGGGCGTGCAGCGCGCGCAGCAGTCCGTACCAGAGCGCGCGCAGGGCCGCCACCAGACCCTTGACGCCCAGCAGGAAGGCGCGCGTGAAGGGCTGGAGCAGGCCGGCGAAGCGCTCGGCGCGCGACGAGCGCGTGGCCGGCATGCGCGCCACGATCACGGGCGTGAAGACCAGCGCGAGCAGGAGGCTGGCCAGGAGCGCCACGGTGTAGGGGATCACCAGGCTCTGGAACAGGATCCGCAGCGCCGCCTGCTCGGTCAGGAACACGAGCGGCATGAACACGACCACCGAGGTCAGCGTGGCCAGCGTGACCGCCAGGGCGATCTCGCGCGTGCCCTCGGCGGCCGCGGCGCGGTCCGCCATGCCCGCGCGCTTCAGGCGCAGGATGTTCTCGACCACCACGACCGCGTTGTCGACCAGCATCCCGGTCGCGAGCGTGATGCCGGTCATGGTCAGCACGTTGAAGGTCCCGCCGCTGAAGGACTCGTAGGCGATCGCGATCAGGGCCGAGGCCGGGATCGCCAGGGCCACGCACACCGTCAGGCGCAGCCGGCGCAGGAAGACGAGCAGCACGACGAGCGCCAGGATCCCGCCCTCCAGGGCCGTCTCCTTCAGCGTCGCCAGGGCCGACTGGATCATGTCGCCCTGCAGGAAGAACACCAGGAAGGCGACCTGGCCCGTCAGGTTCGGGTCCTCCTCGAGCTCGCGCAGGGCCGCGCGCAGGTTCTCGCTGGTGGCGACCACGTTGGACTGGCTGTCCTTGGTGGCCATGCCGAAGTAGGCGTAGCCGCCGTCGATGCGCGAGATCTGGTCGCGCACCTCCTTGACGCGCGCCACGCGTCCGAGGTCCTTCACGCGCAGGCCCTTGCCCACCGGGAACTCGGCGATCTCCTCGGGAGTCTGGAAGCGCATGTCGGAGCGCACGATGAGCTCGCGCCCGCCGTCCTCGAGCTCGCCCATGGGCAGCGCGAAGTTGTCCGTGGCCAGGCGCCGGATCACGGTCCCGATGTCGATCCCGGCCGCGGCGACCTTGTCCTCGTCCAGCAGGATGCGGACGCTGTCCTCGTTCATCCCCCAGACGGTGACCTTGCCCACGCCCTGCACGGCCTCGAGGCGCGGCACGACGATCTTGTCCATCAGGTGGTCGCGCCGATCGGGATCGCCCGTCAGCTTGATGCCGAAGAACGTGATCGGCAGCGACTCGGAGGACTCGGACCAGATCTGCGCCGTCTCGACCGTCGTCGGCAGGCCGGGCCAGGCGCGCTCGATGCGGTCGCGCACCTCGGCCTTGGCCAGGTTCATGTCGGTCGAGCCGCTGAAGGAGATGCCGAACTGCACCGAGTCGCGCTCGGACCAGCTGCGGAGCTCCTCGATGCCCGAGATCGTGCGCAGCTGCTCCTCGACCGGACGGGCGACGAGCTCCTCGTTCTCCTGGGCGCTCGAGCCCGGGTTCGGGATCCAGGCGTACAGCGAGGGCTCGGCGAAGCCCGACGGCAGGAGCTGGATCGGGACCCGCGAGTAGGCGATCACGCTGACGACGATCAGCGTGGTGAACAGCACCAGGAGCGCCACCGGGCGCGTGACGAGGGCCTCGAAGATGGGCGAGGGCTTGCGGGTCGTGCTCATGACGTCGTCCTCACGGCAAGCGCCGCCGCGCGCACCGAGCGTCGCGCGAGCAGGGCATAGATCGACGGCTCGGCGAAGCCGCCGG
>DASVAP010000246.1:0-14010 GCA_036376275.1 Planctomycetota bacterium
AAGCTCGTCGCCGGGATCCGCGCCAGGGGCGCCCGGGTCGTGATCCTGAACCACCCGCGCTGGCCCGAGGAGGGCAAGGACCCGCTCACGAAGTTCGGCTTCGACGAGCGCACCGGGCTCAACGCCGCCGGGCAGGAGTTCACCTTCGACGCGATCGAGGTCGTCAACTCCGACGCGCCCACCTCGCCGCCCGACAAGGTGCTGCCGGCCTGGTATGCGCTGCTCGAGCGCGGTTTGCGCTTCACCGCGGTCGGCTCCTCCGACTCGCACGCGGTCGGCGTGATCGTCGGCCAGGGGCGTACCTACGTGCCGAGCGCGACCGACGACCCGGCCGCGATCGACGTGGACGCGGCCTGCCGCGCCTTCCTCGAGGGACGCGTCACCGTCAGCCTCGGGATCTTCGCCACCCTGAGCGTCGAGGGGCAGGGCATGGGCGAGACCTTCGCGACGGAGGCGGCCGAGGTCGAGGCCACGGTGGACCTGCGCTACCCGTCGTGGATCACGCCGCGCGTGATCGAGCTCGTGGTGAACGGGAAGGTCGCCGCGAGCGTGCCGATCGACGCGACGCCGGCCGGCGCCAGCGACGAGGACGGTCCCACCCGGCGCCTGCGCCGCGTGCGGCTGGCGCTGCCGCGGCCCGACTCCTGGATCGTCGCCGTCGTGCGCGGCGAGCGCGTCACGGCCCCCTTCTGGGCCATGAGCCTGCCGCAGGCGATGGCGATCACGAACCCGGTGTTCGTCCAGAAGCGCTGATCACGCCGTAGGGCGCGAGCTCCGGCGCGACGCAGCGCTCCAGCGGCACGATCCACGTGGCGACGAGGGCGTGCTGCCCGCGCACGGCCGCGTGGCTGACCATGTCGGTCAGGACGACCCACGACGAGAAGGGCGGGAACTCCGCCAGGGCGAAGCGCCGCTCGTCGGCCTGGAAGGCCGCGTCGTCCTTGAGCGTGTCGTGCATGCGCTTCATCGCGCGGTCGTAGGGCGAGGTGTCGAGCAGCGCCGCCGGCGCCAGGCCCGCGCGCGTGCACAGGCGCACCAGGCCCGTGAGGGCGCGGTCCGGCAGGCGCTCGCGCAGGCCCTCGAGACCCCGCCCAGTGATGCCGGCGCGCGGGCCGAACTCGGGGAAGAGCTCGGCGAAGGTCCCGGCCGTGCGCCACACGCGCGGTCGCTCGGGGTGCACGTTGGTGAAGAAGCGCAGGATGCGCCCCCCGTGGGTCGCGCCGCTGGCGAAGGCGTCGACGTGCACGAGCTCGTTCGAGGAGTGCGCCGGGAGGTCGCGGCCCTGCTCCTCGAAGGGGCGGAAGTTGACCTTGCCGGCGTGCCAGCCGGCGGCGTACCTCGGACAGAGGCGTGTCAGCAGCGTGGCCACCCGCCGGCCGTACTCGCGCAGGATCGCGCGCGTGCGCTCGCGCGTCGCCGCATCGCCCTTCAGGCCCGAGAGGAAGTCGCCCTCGGGGTGATAGCTGATGTTCTTGAGCGAGGCGCGCCGGCCCAGCTCCTCGCGCAGGAAGACGAGGTCGCTCTCGGGTGGCGGGGCGAACACGCCCGGCGCCAAGGTGAGCACCTGTCCTTCCTCCAGCGCGCGCTCGACGGAGGCCCCCGGGGCCCGCTCGAGGTCGGCCCGGGAGAGTTCGCTCAGCCGGAATCCAGCCACGGCTCCATGATGCCATCCCGCTGCCGCTCGCTCACGCCCCCCGCGACGTGGCACGATCTCGGCGTGCGCGCCCCTCCCGCCCCTCCGGCAACCCCGGCTGTGCCGGCGCGCGTCCTGGCCGTGCGCCTGGGGGCCATCGGCGACGTCACCAACGCGCTGGTCTTCGCCGCGGCCCTGAAGGAGGCCCGCCCGGACGTCTTCGTCGGCTGGGCCGTGCACCCGCTGGCGCAGCCCCTGGTCGAGGGGCACCCGTGCGTGGACCGGGTGCACCCGTGGCGGCGCGGTGGGGGCCTCTCCGAGTTCGCACGTCTCGTGAGGGAGATCCGTGGAGAGCGGTACGACGTCGCCGTGGACCTGCAGCGCATCCAGAAGAGCGCCTGGCTCGCGCGCCTCGCCGGCGCGCCGCGCGTCCTGGGCTACGACCGCGCGCGCACCAAGGAGCTCTCCTGGTTGCTGACCCGCGAGCGCCTCGACGCGCGCGGCGCCACGCGCCACATGGTCGAGCACTACCTCGAGTTCGCACGCCACCTGGGGGCGCCCGCGCGCGCGCCGCGGCACCTGCTCCCGCCGGATGCCGAGGCCGAGGCCTGGGCCGCGCACCTGGTGGACGGGCTCGGGGGCGCGCCGGTGCTGGTGAACCTGGGCGCGAGCAAGCCCGCCAACCGCTGGGCGCCCGAGCGCTTCGGAGCGCTCGCACGCGCGCTGGCGGACGACGGCCGCGCCGTGTGCTTCACCGGCGGTCCCGGCGACCGCGCCGCCGCCGAGCGCGCGCGCGCCGCCGCGGGCGCCGGGCCGCGCGATCTGGTCGGCGCGACCAGCCTGCGCCAGCTCGTCGCCCTCGCGCGCCGCGCGCGGCTCTTCGTCGGCTGCGACACGGGCCCGATGCACCTCGCCGCCGCCGTCGGGACGCCGGTCGTCGCGCTCTTCGGCCCGGCCGACCCGGCGCGCACGGGCCCCTTCGGCCCGGCGCACCTCGTGCTGCGCGAGCACCCCCCGTGCGCGCCCTGCGGCCGCAAGACGTGCAACCAGCCGCGCCACGCCTGCATGGAGGACCTGACGGTCGAGCGCGTGCTGGCGGCGGTGCGCGAGCGCCTGGCCTCCGGCGCCATGCGGGAGCGCCCGGCCGGCAAGACGGGGGCGTGAGCGAGACAGGCCGCGCGTTCCTGCGGCACGAGAACAGCCGCGCGATCCCGGGATCGACGGCGCACGGGACGGCGCTCGTCGGGCCCGGAGTGCCGGTCACATCTTCCGTCCACGGAGCCGCCTCGACCTCCCGGCACCGTGCGCAGGGCGCGCGACGCCGCTTCTCCGGGCCAGGACGACTCCGTCGCCGCGCAGCGCAAGCTCGCTGATCGCGCCTACGTTCCTGTCACCTCCGGACGGGTTCTGCACGCGTTGGTCTACACTCCCGCCTCGAGAACGTCACAGGGGCCTTCCCGCCGGACCTCGCGTCCGCGCGGCACAGATCAGGAGTTCACGGATGAGCAAGGTGGATGTCGTCGGGCGCAGCGGAGAGCTGCGCAAGGGCTTCGGGGGAAAGGTCATCCTTCCGGGCGACAAGGACTACGCCGAGGCGCGCAAGATCTGGAACGGGATGATCGACAAGCGCCCGGCGCTGATCGCGCGCTGCGCCGGCACGCCGGACGTCGTCAAGGCCCTGGCCTTCGCGCGGGAGAGCGCGCTCCCCCTGGCCGTGCGCGGCGGCGGGCACCACATCGCGGGCAACTCCCTGTGCGACGACGGCGTCGTGATCGACCTGTCGCACATGAAGGCCGTGCGGGTGGACCCGGGCGCGCGTCGGGCCATGGTCGAGGCCGGCGCGACCCTGGCGGACGTGGACGCCGCGACCCAGGCCCACGGCCTGGCCACCCCGGTGGGCATCAACTCGACCACCGGGATCGCCGGCCTGACCCTGGGCGGCGGCTTCGGCTGGCTCAGCCGCAAGTACGGCCTGACGGTGGACAACCTCGAGTCGGCCGAGGTGGTGACCGCCGGCGGGGAGGTGCTCACCGCCAGCGCCACGCGCAACCCCGACCTCTTCTGGGCCATCCGCGGGGGCGGCGGCAACTTCGGCATCGTCACCCGCTTCGAGTTCCGCCTCCACCCCGTCGGCCCGGACCTCCTGAGCGGGCTGATGGTCTTCCCCCTCGCCCAGGGGAAGGCGGTCCTGCAGGGCTATCGCGAGTTCGTCGCCCGGGCCCCGGAGGAGCTCGCCGTCTGGACCGTGCTGCGCAAGGCCCCGCCCCTGCCCTTCCTGCCCCAGGACGTGCACGGCAAGGAGGTCGTGATCCTGGCCATGCTGTACGCGGGCGATCCGCAGAAGGGCAAGGCGCTGGTCGAGCCGCTGCGCAAGCTCGGCAAGCTGGCGGGCGAGCACGTGGGCGTGCAGCCCTTCGTCGCCTGGCAGCAGGCCTTCGATCCGCTGCTGACCCCGGGGGCGCGCAACTACTGGAAGTCGCACAACTTCACGCGCCTCGACGACGGCCTGCTCGACGTCGTGATCGAGTACGCGGGCAAGCTGCCCTCGCCGCACTGCGAGATCTTCTTCGGCTCGATCGGCGGCGCGACGAAGCGCCCGGCGCCGGACGCCACCGCCTACGCCCACCGCGACGCCGAGTACGTCATGAACGTGCACGGCCGCTGGGAGGCGCCCGCGGAGGACGAGCGCTGCATGCGCTGGTCGCGCGAGTACTTCAAGGCCTCGGCACCCTTCGCGAGCGCCGGCGCCTACGTGAACTTCCTGACGGCCGAGGAGCTCGACCGCGTGCGCGCCGCCTATGGCTCCAACTACGACCGCCTGGCGGTGGTCAAGCGGAAGTACGACCCCGACAACGTCTTCCGCGTGAACTTCAACGTGAAGCCGGCCTGACCAGGAACGTCCCGGGCACCGCGCCCGGCCGAGGCCGAGGCCATCGGCAACTCTCCCGGGACCGTCGGCCCTCGCGACCTCCGCGGATCGAGCGCGCCTGCTGGGTCGGGAGTCGCCTGCGCCTACGAGGCGCGCCGTCTCCGCAGGATCTCGTGGAGCTCCAGGTTCGCGGCGAAGATCTGCTCCATCAGGGCGGCCTTCTGGTCGTGCTGCGGAGCGTCGGCGGCCAGCCCCTGGACCGTGCGGTAGCAGGAGGCGACGCCGGGGTCGACCGCCTCCGCCTGCACGGCCCGCGCGAGGCGCGCCTCGGACTCGACCAGGAGGGCCCGCAGCTTCGCCAGGCGCCGCTCGAGCCGGTCGATGCGGTCCTGCGCGCTCGCGTCGGCTCCGACCTGGGCCTCGGGAGCGTCACGCGCGGCGCCGTCCGGCGGAGGTCCGCGCTCGAGGATCCGCAGGCGGGCCTGGAGCGTCTCGTTCTCGCGCCGCTGGGCGGCGAGGGCCGCGAGCAGATCGCGCTCGCGGTCGCTGGACGGGACTCCCGGCGCGGGAGCCGTTCCGGCGGCGACGGGCGCGCGTGACTCGGCACCCGTTCCGGTGCGCGCCGGATGCGGCGCGTGCGGGAGCGGGACCGCCGCCCCCGGCTCGCGCGCCGGCATCCCGGGGCCGAGCGGCTCGCTGGCGGTCACGGCGAGCCCCTCGACGCCGCGCTCGCCCTCGAGGCGGGCCTGCACGAGGTTGTAGAGCATCGTGTGCACGCAGGCGCCGGGGCCGCGGCAGCGGGCGACGCGCAGCCCCTCGCGGGCGACCTGGAGCAGCGTGTCCAGGAACAGGCGCTGGCCCGGCTGGCTCACGGCGTAGCCGAGCTTCCCCTGCAGGCGCAGCGGGCCGTCGACGCCGTCGACGCGCAGCTCCTTCAGACCCGCGAGCCACGCCCGGCACGCGGCCTCCAGGCACCGCGGATCGGGGCCGACGAGGAGGACGAGGACGGCGTCCTCGCGCGCGACGAGCGCCTCCGCGGCCGCGAAGGCGGGCCCGAGGGCCACGGCCAGCGCCCCCAGCACGCGCGCGGCGAGGCCGGGGCTGCGGCGCTCGAGCGCCTCCAGCCCGAGCGGCTCGCAGGCCAGCAGGGCGACCGCATGGCCCCGACCGACGGCCCAGGCGAAGCGCTCCTGCATGCGGCTGAACAGCTCGCCGGGCGCGAGGGACGTGGCCCCGGGGGCCGCGAGGGGGTGGCTCAGGTGGAGCTGCATGGGGTCCGCGGATCGCGAGCGCGTCGGATCCGGGTGGGGAGCACCGCAGGAAAGCTACACCCCTCTGCTGATGCGGGTCCCCGCGCGGCTGCGTCCGCGTTGCGGCGCGAAGTTTCTTCCGGTGGCGGCGGCTGGGGGAGCGCGTCCGGGAAGGCACTGCGAATCGCCCGGCGGGTGCGTGCCCGCGGGGCGGACCGCGGAGGTCGAGTGGATGGTGAGCTCGGCGGGCGATCTTCGAGTGGCGGGGGGGCCGGTCAGGGAATCGGCGCACCGGATCACCGGGCGGGCTGGCGCCCGCCCGGAGAACCGGTGCGGTCACGCTGACGGCGAAGTCAGTAGGCGATCTTGGATCGCCTAGGCCACGCGGCGGGCCAGCTCGTCGATGCGCGCGCGCGCCTCGGTCGTCGAGAGACCGAGCTCCGCGCGGGCGTGGGCGATGGCCCGCAGGCGCTCGCCGCGGCGCACCAGCTCGGCCAGGCGGCGCTCGAGGTCCGGCTCGGCGTCCGGGGCGAGCACCAGCGGCTCGGCGCAGGAGACGCTCGGCTCCAGCGCGCGCAGCGCCTCGCGGCCGGGCCAGGAGCAGCGCACGATGCCCGGGGCCGCCACCCAGACGGGCACGTGGCCCGAGCGCGAGCGGCCGGTGATGCCGAGGAAGCGCCGCGCGGGGCCGGGGCGCTCGCGCTCGGCGCGCACGAGCGCCTCCAGGGGTGCCGTGTCGACCCCGGCGAGCTCGAGCTGGAGCCAGCGCGCCGTGACGCTCGCCGCATGCTCCGCGCCGGGCGCGGGCTCGCGCACCTCGCGCGCGCGCGCGACCTCGGGCCAGGCGAGGCGTGCGACCGTCGGGCCGTCCTCCGGGAAGTGCGCGTTCTGGAACGAGCGCAGGTTCAGCACCAGGCCGGCCGGCGAGACGCGCAGCAGCCAGTTGGTCCGGCCGAAGGCGCGGCGCGCGCCCTGGAGGGTGCTCGCGAGCACCAGCGCGTAGAGGGCGCCTCCGAAGGCGAACACGGGCCCGAGCAGGAGCCAGGCGGCCCAGGGCAGCGCGTCGAGCACCGGCAGGAGCAGCACGGCCACGCCGAGCGGCGCGCACAGGAACGGCAGCACCAGCAGGTACCCGAGGCGCGGGTGACGGAAGACGCGCTCGCCCGGCTCCGGGCGGAGGGAAGGGGCGTGCAGGAGCTCCACGGACTCCTGCTTCGGAACCGGCCTGGACGAGTCTTGAGCAACGCGGCGGCGCAGGAACCGGCCCGCCGCGGTCAGCGCGCCTTCCGCGCCGCGATGGCCGCCTCGAGCTGGCGCACGAACTCGGCCGAGTCCTCGGGGGTCACGCGGAACTGGCGGAAGATGCCGGTCTCGCGCTCGACCGAGACGTGCTCGCTCAGGTCGGCCCAGCCGAGCTTGAGGGTGCGCAGCATGTCCTTCAGGCCGTAGTCGCCGCGCACGACGTCGAAGATGACGCCAGCGGGGCGCACGGAGACGCGCGTGACGTCCTCGAGCGGCACGCGGATCGTCCCGAACAGGTGCAGGTCGAGCTCGAGCCGGTCGGGGAAGATGCGGTACTCCTGCCAGACGCTCTTCAGGCAGGGGCGCGAGGTGTACAGCGGCTGCTCGCTACTCATCGCCGGCGCCGCTCACAGCTTGTTCGGCAGGATCTTGGAGGACAGGAACGAGATCGAGCGGCGGTCCATCAGCACCGGCTTGCTCTTGCCGGCCAGGTCCCACTCGTCGTAGGCGATGTCGCCCTTGCCGTCGGTGACGTTCTCGTCGCGCAGGAACTCGATGTACTCGCGCGCGGTGGTCTGGTGGTAGACCGACACGACCGCGTGCGAGGCCCCGGCCGGGATCGTGAAGCTCGTGTCGTCCCAGTACTGCCCGTCGGCGTAGGTCGCGCTCACCGGCTGGGCTTGCCCGGCCTCGAAGGCGGCGTTGGCGAAGCCGCGCGGCGGGATGCGGTTGTCCTTGTAGATCTTGTTGTTCAGCACGAAGTGGAACGAGGGCGCCTCGGGCAGGCCGGTCAGGAGGGCCATGTTCGCGTCGGGGCCGTGCTTGATCTCGTAGACCTTCGTGTCGCCGCTCGTGAGCGTGGCCGTGGGCGCGTCGTAGTGGCCGCGCTCGGCGACCAGGGTCCCGTTCGCGCCCCGGAACTGCACGTTGATCCACATGCGCCGGCCCTCGCCGTAGCCGGTCGGGAGCTTGTGCCCGGTCTGGTTCGTGATGCGCACGACCAGGTCGCTGCCGACCTTCGAGAGCGCCAGGTCGCTGGCGGCGCGCAGCATCTGCTTGTTGCGCGCGATCGTGGCCTCGAACACCGACAGCGGCTGGCCGTTGTCGTAGGCGTCCGGGTAGAGCGTGTTCGACTGGTCCAGGCTGTAGATCGCGCGCGGGACCCACGAGTTCGCGCCGGCGAAGTCGTGCAGCGGCAGGTCGCTGCGCACGGCGCCGCCCAGGAACGGCTGGCAGGCGGTGCCGTCGGTCGTCGGCATGTGGCAGTCCTGGCAGGTGCTGACGGCCGTCTGGTTGCCGCCGTAGCGCCCGCCCATCTCGACCGGCCCGGCGCCGAAGCTCGACAGGGCCCACTCGGTGAAGGTGCGCTCGATCGGGAACTGGTCGGTCTTGGCGTGCGTCGGGTGCTCGGCGCCGAGCGGCCCGAGGTCGTAGCTGTCGCTCGCGCTCGGGGTCGGCCCGCCGACGCGCGTGAAGGCCGGGTTCGAGACCTCGTGGCAGGTCGCGCACAGCAGCGACTCGCGGTGGAAGGGCGAGAGCAGCCAGTCGTGGTAGAAGAAGCTCGGGCCGAGGTCGAAGGGGCCGCGCCGGCGGTCCTCGGGATCGACCACGAACTGGCCGCCGTGGGCGTCGCCCGGAGCGCTCGCCAGGCCCGCCAGGATGGCCGCGTCCTCGGCCGGGTTCTCGCCCGCGGCGAGCGGATCGACCAGGCGGTGGCAGAAGTTGCAGTTGACGCCCTGGTAGTCGACGTCGCTCAGGGCCGAGCCGTCCGGCGGCGTGGTGTTGCCGTCCAGGAACCCGCCCGGCGTGTGGCAGCGCATGCAGAAGCCGCCGGCGCCATCCATGTCCTGGTTGGCGATGCTCATGGCGGCGTGGAAGACCGGGTCGCGCATCGCGTTGGCCATCATGCTGCCCGACCAGCGCTCGTAGGGCTCCTGCGCCTCGTCGTAGTTGGCGTGGCAGAAGGTGCACTGGTTGACCGACAGCACCGGCGTCGTGAGCCCGCCCGGCTGCGTGCCCGGCTGGGCGAAGTCGGCCGAGGTCGTGGCGAGCTGGGCGGCGGCGGGGAACGCCAGGGCGAGGACGGCCAGGGGCCGCGCAAGGGTGCCGAGCATGTGGGGTGATGGGGCCGGAGGGAGGAGAACGGCGATCTTACCCTCGGGACCGGGCGCCGTGCGCGCTCACCCGGCGTTCCGCGCGGCCTCAGGCCGGCTGCGCCAGGAACATCGCGAAGTCGTCGCCCAGCACCCCCGCGCGCATCAGCCGGTCCTCCTCGCGGAAGAGGCCGGTGAGCACGTGGTTGTGCTCCCAGTTGCGCGGGTCGAAGGTGTGGATCTGGTGCATCAGCACCGGCTGGAGCAGCGCGCAGGCGGCCCCGGCGTAGCCCGGCAGGGCGAAGCCGGCCGCGCGCAGGGTCGGCAGGATCTCGGCCGAGCGCACGGCCTCGGACGGGTCGTCCGCCAGCAGGGCCTCGAGCGACTCGGGCACGACCGTGCGGTGGTGGACCTTGTGCTCCTCGGGCACGAGCTCGGCCAGGACGCGCGTGCCCTCGCGCACCTGGGCCGCGCTCCACTGCATGCGGTTCGGGCCGATGTACTCCTGGGCCAGCACGATCCCGCCCGGCCGCAGGGCCCGGCGCACCTCGTCCCAGAAGCGCTCGAGGGCCTCGACGTGGTGGATCGAGCCGAGCCCCAGCACGACGTCGAAGGAGCGCGGCTCGAGCTCGAGCCGGTTGAAGTCGCCCTGCACGAAGGCGAGGTTCTTCAGGCCCGCGCGCGCCGCGTCCTCGCGCGCCAGCTCCAGGATCTCCGGCGTCAGGTCGAGCCCGACGAGCTCGCGGTCGGGGAAGGCCGCCGCCAGGATGCGCTCCTTGTCGCCCCGCCCGCAGCCGGGCGAGAAGAGGCGCGCCCCCGGGCGCGTGTGGTCGCGGATCTGGTTCACGACCGCGTCCATCATCCCGATGAAGCCGCCCACCGAGCGCAGGCACAGGTAGCCCTGCACCAGCGGGTGGGCCAGGAAGTTGTCGTGCGTGCCGCGGTCGGCGAGCCCGTGCTGGCGGGTCCAGAACTCGACCACGCGCTGGCTCGCGTCGGGGGGCGGGGGCATCCCTGGATTATGGCCGGCGGAGGGGGCGCGCGCGTGGGGCTTTGACGGGGGAAGCGTGCGGCGGTGAGACTGTCGGCATGCTGTTCCCCGCGCTCGCCCCGCTGCTCCTCGCCTCGACCCTCCCGCTCGTCCAGGACTGGCCGCAGTATCGCGGCCCCGACGGCACCGGCGTCGCGCCGGCGGCCGAGGTGCCGATGCAGTGGTCCGCGACCGAGAACCTCGCCTGGAAGGTCGCGTTGCCGGGGCAGGGCTGGTCGCAGCCGGTCGTGGTGGGCGGGACGGTGTACGTGACGACGGCGGTCGGGGAGGGGCTCGAGCCGGTGCTCGGCATGGAGGCCGGCATCGCCGATCCGCGCACGAACGCGGCCGGCAAGGTGCCGGACGTGACGCTGGACTGGCGCGTGATCGCCCTCGACCTCGCCACG
The DNA here is from genome assembly GCA_036376275.1 of Planctomycetota bacterium. Taxonomy (GTDB): domain Bacteria; phylum Planctomycetota; class UBA1135; order UBA1135; genus JABFRZ01. The sequence goes on from DASVAP010000246.1 coordinate 10,525, forward strand.
GGCAAGGAGCGCTGGTCGGCCAGCGCCGCGAAGGGCAAGCCGCAGTACCCGATCCATCCCTCGAACACCTGGGCCTCGGAGACGCCCGTGGCGCACGCGGGCGGCGTGGTCGCCTTCTTCGGCGCGACGGGCACGCTGGCGGCCTTCGATCCGGCCGGCAAGCCCCTGTGGAAGGCCGAGCTCGGCGCCCACCCGGTCGCGAACGGATTCGGCACCGGCGCCTCGCCCGCGATCCACGCGGGCAAGGTCTTCGTGCAGTGCTTCAACGACGACGCGGCCTTCCTGGTGGCCTTCGACGCGAAGAGTGGCAAGGAGCTGTGGCGCGTGCAGCACCCCGAGCCCGGCACGTCGTGGGCCTCGCCGCTCACCTGGCACACCGGGCAGCGCGTCGAGCTCGTCGCCTCGCGCGACAAGCTCCTGACCAGCCACGACCCGGCCAGCGGCAAGGAGCTGTGGCGCATCGTCGGCGTCACGGGGCCGAGCATGTGCTCCTTCGCGGCCGATCCCGAGCGGCTCTACTTCGGCCAGCGCAGCCCGATGGGCTCGCCGCCGCTCTACGCGCTCGCCGCCGGCGGCGCGGGCGACCTCTCGCCCGCCAAGGGCTCGGCCGACGTGAAGGGTCAGGCCTGGGCGATGAAGAACGCCTCGCCGAGCATGTCGACGCCGGTCGCGGCCGAGGGGCTGTTCTATCTCGTCAACGAGAACCTCCTGACCTGCCGCGACGCGGCCTCGGGCGAGGAGCTGTACGAGGAGCGCCTGGAGGGCCTGGTGACGGTGGCCGCGTCGCCGCTCGTCGTGGGCGGGCACGTGCTCCTGCTCGACGAGGAGGGCGAGGCCGTGCTGGTGCCGCTCGGGCCGGAGTTCGAGATCGCGGGGCGCGGGAAGCTCGACGATCTCTTCTGGGCCACGCCGGCGGTGGCGGGGGATGCGCTGCTCTTGCGGGGCGTGGCGGGGCTGTACTGCGTGCGCAAGTAGCTTCCTCCTTCCTCTCCCTTCTCTGCTGCTCCGCGTCTCCGCGCACTCTTCTCTTCGATCGGAAGCGGAGGAGCGCGGAGACGCGGAGCGAAGACGCGGAGAACGCGGAGGAAGAAGGAGCGGGGGCGGAGCCGATCAGGCGGCGATGAGGAGGGGCGTGGGCGGGGCCGTGCGGGCGGGGCGGAGCCAGGCGCGCCTGGGCTCGAGGGCGAGCAGGACGGGGCCGGCGAAGACGCCGGCGACGAGGACGGCCAGGGACCAGGCGACGATGCGCGGGGTGCGGAGGCCGCGCCGGCGCAGGTCGCGAACCAGCACGGCCACGCAGAGGGCGGTGAGGGCGAGGTTGGGGAGGAGCAGCCAGGCGTGGCCGCCGCCCAGCAGCGGGTCGAGCGGCATCAGGGCCTCGTCGGGACGCGTGCGCGCGATCTCGGCGTAGTCGGTCGTGGCGCCGAGCAGGGCGAGGGGGAGCGGGCGCAGGATCGTGGCGGCGACGGCGAAGCCGGCGCACAGCCACTCGCGCGCGCTCGCGAGCTCGAAGCGGTGGCGCAGCGTGGCCCCGCCCGCGAGCCGGATCTCGACCTCGGGTCGCAACGGATCGTCGTCCAGGACCGTGAAGCTCGTGCGCGGCGGCTCGGCGGCCCCGAAGGGCTCCCATGCGCCTGAGCGGTAGCTCCACAGGCGGTTCCCGGTGGCCAGCAGGCGCTGCGTCTCGCCCGCGGCATCGCGGCCGTAGTCGAGGCGCAGCGGCCTCTCCGGGCTCGGCGGGGGCTGGAACTCGAGGCGTGGCGGTGTCTCGTCGTGGACGAGCCACAGGCCGACCTCCGGCGCGAGGAAGAAGAGCGGCTCCTCGGCGCCGTCGCGGAGCTCGAGGAAGCCGGCGCCGCGTGCGCGCGTCGTGCCCGCCGGCAGGGGCAGGGTCCAGCAGGCGCGCTGGGCGAGCTCGGGGCCGAGCTCGACCACGCGCAGGGCGTCCTCCTGGATCACGACGCGGCGCGTCACCGGCTCGCCCGCGCGGCTCTGGTACCAGGCGAAGGGCGGGTGCAGCACGGGCACGCTCAGCGCGTCGAAGTCCGCCCGCGTCGGGCGTGGGGCCAGCTTGTGATCGGTGCCGTGCAGCGGCACGCGCCGCCCGCTCGGACGGCCGCGCTCGTCGAGCACCATCCAGCGCTGCTCGTCGTCCGGGTCGGCCAGCAGGCCCACCTCGTCCTCGCCCAGGCGCGCCAGCATCGGCCGGCCGCCGCTCAGCGCCGTGAAGGCGAGCTCGTGCCAGCCCGTGGCGGCGATCGCGCCGAAGGCGGCGGCGGCCAGCCCACCGACGGCCACCGCCGGGTAGAGCGCGCGCGCCGGCGTCGGGCGATCCGGATCGTGGCCCACCGCCTCGCAGCGCGCGGCGATCCACAGCGCCACGACCGTGCCCAGCGCGCAGAGGACGAGGTACGCGCCCCAGGAGGGATCCAGGTGTCCCAGCGCGGACTGCGCCGCGTAGCGCAGGAAGAGCAGGATCGCCGCGGCGAGGAAGCGCACGACCCAGGCCGTCGGCAAGCAGAGCCCGAGCACGACGAGCGCGTAGTCGAGCGCGAGGCCCGTGCTCAGGGCCGCCAGCGCGCCGAAGCGGCTCGCGTCGACGCAGGCGCCGTTCGCACCGCTCCACAGCTCCGCGGCCCACGGCGCGAGCAGCCCCAGGGCCGTCCAGGCCGTGAGCACGACGACGGCCGCGATGTGCCGCACGAGGAAGGCCCGCTCCGGGGCGACGGGCCGGTGTCGCGCGAGGTCGCGCGTGCCGCGCAGCGCCTCGCCCAGGCTCGTGGCCAGGGCGAGCAGCACGGCGCAGGGCCCGAGCGTGAGCTCGTACTGCTCGGCGAGGCTCTTCGAGGGCACGACGAAGATCTCGGCCACGCCGGCATCGCCCAGCACGAGGGCCGCGAGGCCGCTGCCGAGCAGCAGGAAGCCGAGCAGCCAGGGGAGGTCGCGACGCAGCAGGGCGACGGTGGGGGAGCTCATCGGAGGGCCTCCGGGGTGGTGGTCAGCTCGAGGAAGAGCTCCTCGAGGTCGAGATCGATGCGCTCCGAGACGCGCGCCGCGCTCGCGCGCAGCTCGGCCTCGCGCGGCCCGTCGAGGTCCAGCAGGGTCAGCTCGAAGCCGCCCTCGACCGCGCGCGAGCGCAGGAGCCCGGCGACGCCCGGGTCGGTCCTGCCGTTGCGCGGGACCCAGTGGCGCTTCTCGACGCGGCGCTTCAGCTCGTCGAGCGGCGCGTCCACGATCAGCCCGCCCTGGTGCAGGATCCCGACGCGGTCGGCGATGCGCTCGACGTCGGAGAGGATGTGGCTCGAGAAGAGCACCGCGCAGCCGCGCGACGAGAGGAGCTCGATCAGGGAGCCCAGCAGCTCGCGCCGCATGGCGACGTCGAGGCCCATGGCGGGGTCGTCGAAGATCAGCACCTCCGGCGTGCCGCTGGCGGCCAGGATCAGGGCGAGCTGGGCGCGCTGGCCGCGCGAGAGGGCGTGGATGCGC